>JAUCGL010000173.1 GCA_030378105.1 Candidatus Halobeggiatoa sp. HSG11
AAATTGGATTGGAATCACCATTACCGTTAGTTGCTGTTACGGAATAATTATAGGTAGATGCACAAGTTAAACTAGTATTATTATAAGAAGTTGCATCAGCAGAAGTAGTTGTTATTAAGCTACCATTACGTTCTATTTTAAAACCGGTTTCATCATCACTATTGTCAGTCCAACTAAGATTTATTTGAGTTTCAGAAATGGCTGTGGCACTTAGGTTAGTAATTGGTTCAGGACAAATATCTTGCTGATTTTCTACAGTGCCTGTCCAATCAGGTTCCATTTTTGTGTCTAAAAAACCTATTAATGTGGGATCGATAGTTGTTAAACAATTATTTCCTAAATATAAAGCACTGGTATCTAAGTTGGTTAAATTTTTAATTTCAGTAGGAATTGAACCACTTAGTTGGTTATCATTTAAATCAAGAAAAGTTAAATTAGTTAAATTGCCAATTTCTGTTGGAATTATACCGCTTATCTGATTGGTATATAAACTAAAAGAGGTTAAACTATTCAAATTTTTAATTTCAGTAGAAATTGAACCACTCAGTTGATTTTCATATAAATGAAGTTCAGTTAAACTGGTTAAATTCCAAATTTCGGCTGGAATTGAATCGCTTAATTGGTTATCTCCTAAAGAGAGCATATCCAGTTTAGTTAAACTACCAATTTCTACTGGAATTGAACCACTTAACTGATTAAGATATAAATTAAGATAAGTTAAATTAGTTAAATTGCCAATTTCAGCAGGAATTGAACCACTTAGTTGATTGCTAGATAAATTAAGATGAGTTAAATTAGTTAAATTACTTATTTCAGTTGGAATGGAACCACTTATCTGGTTAGTATTCAAACTAAGAGAAGTTAAACTAGTTAAATTACTAATTTCTATTGGAATTAAACCACTTAATTGATTTCCATATAAACTAAGCTCAGTTAAATTAGTTAAATTGCTTATTTCTATTGGAATAGAACTACTTAGTTGATTATTGTATAAGTAAAGTTTAGTTAAACTAGTTAAATCGCCAATTTCAGTTGGAATGGAACCACTTAATTGATTGTTATGTAAATAAAGAATAATTAAATTAGTTAAATTACTAATTTCAGTTGGAATTGAACCACTTAGCAGATTGTTAGATAGGTAAAGATAATTTAAATTATTTAAGTTACTAATTTCAATAGGAATCGAACCGCTTAACTGATTAAGATATAAACTAAGCTCAGTTAAATTAGTTAAATTGCTTATTTCTATTGGAATGGAACCACTTAGTTGATTCTCAGATAAATCAAGTTCAGTAACATTTGAACCACTGCAAGTAACTCCATACCAATTACAAGGTGTGTTAGTAACATTCCAACTCGTATTATCAGTCCAATTAGCCCCATCCGTACTATTATATAAAGCAACTAAAGCTTCACATTCTATCTGTGGAATCTCAGTTTGAGCTGGTGCAGTACAATCCGTAGCTCCAAAAGCCACCGTATTTCCAACTAAAATAACCAAAAAAGCCAAATACTTAAAATATTTCATAGTCTTATTCTCATTGTTGAAAGTCAACTTAACAAAGTTTTAATAGAATTAACATATTGATAGGCTCAATCGCTTAATAAAAGTATTTAAATAAAAACACAATAACAAGAATGATTTTTTATAGAAAATTTTGTTATATACAATTAATATAAGCTATGTGAAATTATAACGCCAAAATTATTTGTATGCAAGTATTTATTTTTTCTTCTCAATTATTACAAAATATGCGAAGTCGATGTGAGAGTTTTTTAATTTGAAGAAATAGTTTAAGTGGAGCGGTATTTATTGGTTAAATCATAGGAGAAGCGGTGGGGACAGAGCTGCTTAAGTGCGGAGTCGCCTGCGGTGAGACCGGACGTGTCGTGGCAAGTTATTAACCTGTTTCGCTGAAAAATTGATTAGTTCACGGGACATGGACGTTCCGGGGACATCATGAAATTTCTGCGAAACTCATTACTTTTTATATGTTCAATAGGAAAATCAGGATTTTTATCTAAATCAGAAAAAACATCCACAAGTAACTCACTTGTTTTTTTTAGTTTTCATTGTTAAATATTCACTTTCTTTGCAAACCGATATTCTAATCCGTTTAGGATACAATAATTTGGAAAGTTTTTCAATACTATAGGACTTACGCATTGACAAGCATAATAAAATGTGAATTACATTAAAATCATATATTTATTACAATATAAACTAATTAATTGTCATTCCCACGAAAGTGGGAATCTAGTGATCTAAAAGATTCCTAGATTCCCGTTTTCACGAGAATGACAAAGCTATATAAATATAGTTTATATATAAATTATATAAGTAGTGTAATTTTTTATAACTAATTGTATTTTAACAAATTCATAAAGTAATTATTTTGTCAATGCGTAAGTCCTATACTAATGAGTTTCGCAAAAATTTCATGATGTTCACGGAACGTCCATATTCCGTACTTTGATTTGTGAAATCCATTAGTATAAAAAACAAATATTTACCGTAAATACTTAGGATTAGCATTAAGAAAATCACGGACTGGCATTGGTTTTTTACCAGCTTTTTGAATTTTTAAAATACGCAAAATCCCATCAGAAGTTACAACGTCAATCCCATCACGTTGACAACGCACTATACTTCCTATTGCTTCAGTTGTAGGGATTGATATTGCCTGAGCCTCCCAAATACGCAACGTTTGTTCAAATAAATTAGTTTGAGCAATTGGCCAAGGATTAAAAGCTCGTACCTTTCGTTCTAATGCAATCGCCGATTCATTCCAATCTAACTGAGCTTCATTTTTTTCAAGTTTACTAGCATAAGTTGCGTAACTTTCATCTTGAGATATAACAGGCAAATTCCCAATTTCATCTATTGTATCAGCTAATAAATTCGCTCCAATCGCTGAAAGCCGATCATGTAAAGTCTGCCCATTGTCATCCGAAAGAATTTCACAACTAGCCTTCTTTATCATTCCACCCGTATCAAGCCCAACATCCATCTGCATCAAAGTAACACCAGTAGTATCATCACCAGCTAATAATGCACGCTGAATAGGAGCCGCTCCACGCCAACGTGGTAGTAAAGAAGCATGTACATTAACACAACCAAGTTTGGGAATTTCTAACACTGTTTTTGGCAAAATCAAACCATAAGCAACAACTACCATCAAATCAGCTTGTAACTCTTTAAGTTGAAGCTGTACTTCTTCACTTTTTAATGTAGTTGGCTGATAAACATCAATTTTATTTTGTAAGGCAGCTAATTTAACTTGACTAGCTTGCAACTTACGGCCTCTTCCAGCTTTACGATCTGGTTGCGTATAAACCGCACAAACTGTGTGTTTTGAATTTAATAAGGCAAGTAAACTTGGGACTGAAAATTGTGGAGTACCAGCGAAGATAATTCTGCTCATTAGTTAAGTTCTTTTAGTTAGTTGTTTAAGTAATTATTCCATAACTTATTGCTTTCACGCAAATTTTAATATATTTACTACAGTCAAATAACAGCTTGAGCAATTTTTATGGCATCAATTGTTGTTGCAACGTCATGAGTACGAATAATTTTAGCACCTCTGTTCACAGCCAAAACTGCCAAAGCTATACCGCCGTGTAAACGTTCTGTAACTGGTTTGTTTAATAATGCACCAATCATAGACTTACGCGATACACCAATTAAAACTGGATAGTTAAGTTCAGTTAAATTAGTTAGTTTTCTCATTAAAGTTAAATTGTGTTCTAAAGTTTTACCAAACCCAAAGCCGGGGTCAATAATAATTCTATCTGTTTTTATACCAGCATCTAAACAAGCCTGTATTCGTGTTAGCAAAAAATCTTTTACTTCACTCACAACATCATCATAATGTGGCTCATTTTGCATAGTTCGTGGTTCACCTTGAATGTGCATCAAACAAACTTTAACCTCGGAATTAGCAACTGTTGCCAAACTATTTTCACCTCTCAATGCCATAATATCATTAATAATATCAGCACCTACTTTGATTGCTTCTTGCATAACTACAGACTTGCTTGTATCAACAGAAATGCTAGTTGGAAATTCAGCACGGATTTGTTCAACTACTGGAATAACTCTATCAAGTTCTTCTTGAACTGATACTGGTTTAGCACCCGGTCTGGTTGATTCTCCACCAATATCAATGATATCAGCTCCTTCTTCAATCATTAAACGGGCTTGTTTAATAGCAAATTGAGAAGAAAAGAATTTCCCTCCATCAGAAAATGAATCTGGAGTTACATTCAAAATCCCCATTATTTTTGGAGAAGAGTCTTGTGAAAAGATGTCCATTTTGTATTAAGATAAATATTTTTGGTTAAGAACTATCAGGTTTTGAAAACTTTGATAGATTAGAATTAATATTAAGGAAAGGTATGTTAATTGTAGAGACGCAATGTTTGCGTCTCCTTAAGTTGAAAAAATGCTCTTTAAATAATGTCCAATTTATTCTTCATCACTTGCTTCGGTTTCCTCTTCCTCAGCTTCTTCCTCTTCAGCAGTAGCGGAAATAAGTTTACCACCATTAAACTCAAGTTCTTGAAGAATATATGGATTTTCTTCAAATTCTAGCTTCGTTAGACCACCACTGGCTGAAATTAAAAAACCTTTACCAGTACGTTTACCATCTTGAAAATGACCTTCATAACGGTCTCCACCACTGGACACATAAATTCCTTTGCCAGTACGTTTACCTTTTAAAAAGTCACCACCATATAGTTCACCATCAATCCATTTGAGAGTGCCTTTGCCATGCCGAAAACCAGAATTGAAATCACCTTGGTAACGGTCACCACTTCCCCATATATACATTCCTTCACCAGTACGTTGATCATTTATGTATTCACCAATGTATTTATCACCATTTTTCCATTTGTAAATACCAACCCCATGCCGTTTACCATTAATAAAATCACCAGAAAAACGGTCTCCATTAGCCCAAGTGTATGTACCATGACCAGTACGTCTACCACTTGTATATTCACCATCATAAGAATCACCATTTGGCCAAGTAACTTTAACTTTACTTATAAGACTTGGATCAATGGGTTTGCTGTTATTGGTGGATATTATTTCAGGGTCAATATCAGGAATATCCATCTTGGTTAGGAGTGAATTAGTTGTGGATTTTGTACTAGTAACTATTGAGGCAAGCATAGAATTTGATTCATCTTCAATAGCATCTGTAGAGTTATCTTCCGTATTTTCTGCTAATTCTTCTGTCTCATCAGTTTCAGAATCAGCTATTTCTTCCGTTTCATTAGCTTCCGAATCATCAATTTCGGCTGTTTCAATATTATCATCTTCAGAATCAGCTATTTCTTCCGTTTCATTAGCTTCGGATTCATCAACTTCGGCTGTTTCAGTATTATCATCTTCAGAATCAACTAGTTCTTCCGTTTCATTGGCTTCCGAATCATTAACTTCGGCTGTTTCAATATTATCATCTTCAGAATCAGCTAGTTCTTCTGTTTCATTAACTTCCGAATCATCAGCTTCAGCTGTCTCAATATTATCACCTTCAGAATCAGCTAGTTCTTCTGTTTCATTAACTTCTGAATCATCAGCTTCGGCTGTCTCAACATTATCATCTTCAGAATCAGCTAGTTCTTCTGTTTCATTAGCTTCTGAGTCATCAGTTTCGGCTATTTCAGTATTGTCATCTTCAGAATCAGCTAGTTCTTCTGTTTCATTAGCTTCGGAGTCATCAGTTTCGGCTATTTCAGTATTGTCATCTTCAGAATCAGCTAGTTCTTCCGTTTCATTAGTTTCCAAATCATCAGTTTCGGATATTTCAACATTATCATCTTCAGAATCAGTTAATGTAGAAACATCTTCTTCAACATCTTTAAAACCATCATCTATTTCTTCATCAGCTAATTCTTTATTTTCCTCTTCATAACTATCTGCATTATCTTCTAAATCTGTAATTTTTTCATTGTCAAGTTTAGCTGTATTTTTCTTATTAGAAGTAGATTCATAAATTTCAACAGCATCTTTCTTAGATGGACGGTCTGGAGCAGGTCTACCTCTTGTTTTTGCGGTTATTTCAATGTTAGGAATTTTAAGTTCATAATTTGAGGTTGTTATTTTACCTTCATCACGTCGGCCTTCAATAAAATCACCTTTAAAACGTTTTCCATTTGTCCAAACATAAATTCCTTCACCATCACGTTTATTTTCTGCATAGTCGCCTTTATAATAGTCTCCATTTGCCCAAATATAAATTCCACTACCATCACGTTTACCTTTAAAAAACTCTCCTTCATAGCGGTCTCCATTTGCCCAAATATAAACTCCTTCGCCATTACGTTTCCGACCTTCATAGTCACCATAATAACTATCACCATTGGCAAATCTGACATGTTTTTTTTCATATTGTATGTCGTCATCGGCATGTAATAATGGTGTTACTAAAATAAATATTAATAACCAATATCTAAACATAAAAATATCCTTTTAATTTCTTAAATTATAAATAGGTCGGGTTAAGTTAATTGAGTTACAATGTTTAACCCGACAACCAAATTTTAAGCCAGATTAACGATAAAAAGTAGACAATATTAGACATCTTTTCTAAATAACTGATGGTTTGACGCAGAGAGCATTTTAATTAATTTGTTCCATAGGTTTTACCTATGGCTATTCAAGTGTGAACCCCGTTGGGGTTGTTTTAACTATCCTGAAAGGATTGAATGTGAATAGCCACCGATGAAATCGGTGGAATATAAAAGCTTTCTGCGGTAAGCTCAGTTAAATAAGTATATATACTTATTTAGGAAAGATGTCTATTACCTTTTACCACGCCGTTTAGAACGTTTCTTACTACGTGAAAATGCTGTGGAACTAGAAACTTTCTCTACATCATTTGTAACAGTTTTATCCTCAATTTTTTCAGGATTGTCAATCTCAATTTCAGGTTCCTTAATTAACTTAAGAACAATACCAGCCAACGGTGGCACAGTTACAAACAAAGAGTGAGAGCGGTCCATCCAAGGAACATCTTCAGTTGCCAATATCATAGCACCATTGCCTACATTACTTCCACCATAACAACTAGCATCAGAATTGAGAATTTCCTCATAAACCCCTTTGGTCGGTACTCCAATCCGATAATTATGTCTAGGCACTGGAGTAAAATTGACAGCAACAACCACTTCAGCTTCATCACTTTTTCGTAGATAAATTAATACCGATTGTTCCGAATCATGACAGTCTATCCACTCAAAACCTTGCCATTCAAATTCATATTTATACAAAGCTTCTGAATTATGGTACAAGTCGTTTAAATCTTTAACTAATAGTTGCAAACCCTTATGATACTTATATTCCAACACATACCAATCCAAAGTATTAGCACTATTCCATTCAACCCCTTGTCCAAATTCAGTACCCATGAACAGTAATTTTTTACCCGGATGAGTAAACATATAAGTGTATAGCAAACGTAAGTTAGCAAATTGTTGCCATTCATCACCGTGCATTTTAGTTAACATTGAACCTTTGCCATGCACAACTTCATCGTGTGAAAATGGCAATAAAAAATTCTCTGTAAAAGCATATAACATACTGAAAGTTAGCATGTCTTGATGATATTTGCGGTGTACTGGCTCTTTAGTCATGTAAGTCAAAGTATCATTCATCCAGCCCATATTCCATTTAAGACTAAAACCAAGTCCACCACCATCAGCCGGTCGAGTAACTTGAGGCCATGAAGTTGATTCTTCAGCCATAATCAAAGCTCCTGGATGTTCGGCATGAGCAACAACATTTAATTCACGTAAAAATTCAATAGCTTCTAAGTTCTCTCGTCCTCCAAATTCATTAGGAACCCAATCTTCTCGTGAATAATCTAAATATAACATTGAGGCAACTGCATCAACTCGCAAACCATCCAAGTGCATTTCTCTTAACCAGTATAATGCACTTGAGAGTAAGAAGTTTTTAACTTCATAACGGCTGTAATTGTAAATTAAAGTTGACCAGTCTAAATGTTCTCCTTTCCTTGGGTCTTCATGTTCATATAAAGGAGTGCCATCAAAACGAGCTAAACCATGAGCATCTTTGGGAAAATGAGCTGGAACCCAGTCTAAAAATATTCCAATATTATTCTGGTGACAGTAATCAACTAAATAACGAAAATCATCTGGAGTCCCATAACGACTGGTTGGAGCATAGTAGCCGGTGGTTTGATAACCCCAAGAGCCATCAAAAGGATGTTCAGTTATCGGCATTAATTCGATATGACTAAAACCTAAATATGTAACATATTCAACTAACTGTTTAGCAATTTCACGATAATTTAAAAATTCACCTTCTGGACCACGTTGCCAAGAGCCTAAATGTACTTCATAAATCGACATTGGATTATGTAACCAATCCCAATTTGTGCGTTGCTCCATCCATATCGTATCGTTCCAATTATAAGGAACATCGTCCATAACAATAGATGCGGTTTTAGGACGCATTTCAAAATGCTGTCCATAAGGATCAGATTTTAAGGAAAGATCACCCGTCTGTTGGTTACGAATTTCATATTTATACAAGGTGTTAGGGCCAATGTCTGGAATAAATAACTCCCAAATTCCATTGCTACCATGAGATCGCATAGGATGAGAGCGGCCATCCCAACGATTAAAATTACCAACTACACTGATACGTTCTGCATTTGGAGCCCAAACTGCGAATAACACTCCACCAATTTCATCGGTTTGATGGATATGAGCCCCTAAAAAACGGTAAGCGTGCCAATGTTTTCCTTCGCTGAATAGGTGCATATCAAAATCAGCTAGTTGAGGTAAAAAACTATATGGGTCATGAGTTATATGGTCACGATAGTCTTTATCTCGCCAAATCAACCGATAATGTTCTGGTATTTCAGCATCGCCTTGCCATTCAAATAAATCACTTCCTTCAATACGTTGCATAGGCAAATTGCCTTCTGCAATAGTTACCGTTTCAGCATAAGGGATATAAACACGTACCGTAGTTTTACCATTGACAGAATGTTTTCCCAACACTGAAAAAGGATCGTGGTGACGAGCATCAACAATTTTTTGTAAATCATTATTAAGTTTTAGAGTTGTCATTATGTTCCTATGGTAATGAAATTGGTATCGTTTATTCTAAGTTAATTTATGTTTATATCGTAATTGCTTACTTAAATCTCTAGGACTTACGCATTGACAAACATAATAAAGTGTGAATCATATATTTATTAAATATAAATTAATTAACTGTCATTCCCACGAAAGTGGGAATCTAGTGATCTCAAGATTCCTAGATTCCCGTTTTCACGGGAATGATAAAGCTATATAAATATAGTTTATATACAAATTACATAAGTAGTGTAATTTTTTATAACTATTTGTATTTTAACAAATTCATAAAATGATTATTTTGTCAATGCGTAAGTCCTAATCTCTTAAAATACCTGCTACAAGCAAGAATTTACTTTGAGGTATTATTTGGGATAATTTTTAAATATGATAACTTTTCTCAATTTTTATTCCTAAATAAGAGAATGGAAGTGATTTATTTGAATGGCAAGGCGATGCTGAAATACCAGAACATTATCGGTTGATTTGGCGAGATAAAGAC
>JAUCGL010000268.1 GCA_030378105.1 Candidatus Halobeggiatoa sp. HSG11
CCGTAGAAAGTTTTTATATTCCACCGATTTCATCGGTGGCTATTCACATTCAATCCTTTCAGGATAGTTAAAACAACCCCAACGGGGTTCACACTTGAATAGCCATAGGTGAAACCTATGGAATCAATTAATTAAAATACTCTCTGCGTCAACCATCAGTTATTTAGGAAAGATGTCTAATAGTTAAATTAAGTGGTGTTAAAATATTTTGGATTATCTCTTTTGACATACCAATTTCAAAAAAATTTGGTAACTACTTCTGTAAAATTAATTATGCTTATTCCAGCATCTTTAGAAGTCGTATTAGTAATTGCTGATTTGGAATTAACTACCAATACTATTTCTGCTTAACCAACTGGAATATTTTCTGGTAATGTAACAGTTATTTTATAATTTTTAGGAATAAACAAATTTTGAGTAACAGTTTGCATAATTTTGTTATAACGTACAAAAATAATGATAAAATAGGTTATTGGAAATAATAAAAAAAGGTATTAACAATGGCTTACGACACTTTCAAATCAGTTGAAGAAGTAGCAACAAAATTTGATATTGAAGTAGCAGATACAACAATATTTATTGGTACAAAAACATTACAAATTTCAGAATTATTGTTTTCCATAGTCGAAAATAATCTAAGAGATAAAGTAAGTTATGTCTCTGAATATGCTATTTGTGAAACTATTATTCGTCCTATTCTGGATATAGTTGCAAAAAATTATCCCCTTAAGGTTTGGTCACATGTTCCTTATAATGTTGACAAAGAACAAGGGTTAGTGGGAGAACCTGATTATTTGATTGCTCCCAAAAATAAATATGGTGGTTTAGCAAGTCCTTCTTTATGTGTCATAGAAGCTAAGAAAGATAACTTTGATGACGGTTGGACTCAAGCTTTGGCAGAAATGGTTGCTTCTTCCATACTTGGTGCAAACATTTGTTATGCTATAGTAACCACCGGTACAGTTTGGCAATTCGGAAAATTAGAAGCTAACATTTTTATTGTAGACCCAACTTTCATATCTGCACCAACTGATTTAAAACGACTTTTTAATAGTATTAATTGGGTATTTAATGAAATATCCTAAAATATAGATTGCCTTGAACAATTTAAATATCATTATCAAAACAAAGCTTTGGACATTGTGTTCCTGAACTGGAATTTGGGAATAATAATAAAAGTCAAGGGAAAACAATATATACCGTAGGGTGGATAGAAGCGAAGCGGAAATCCACCAAAAATCATATAAAATATTTGAAATTATTAAATATGATTGTTGTGGTGAATGAATTAACGTTTCCACAAATTAATTGTCTGAATCAGGATTTTCAGGATTATAGAATTTCCTAACAGCTAGTACAACGAATTGGCGAAATGAACGAATTAAAATCCCAATCTGTCAGTTTGGTTTTATTCGATTATTTCGTTAATTCGCTGTACTATCTTGTCTGAATCCTCCCCACAACCCCATCAACCCCCTCCTGCAATTCCCCGATATTAACTCCCCATTCTGCCAGCCACCGTTTTAAAGTACTAAACTCAGGCAATTGTAATAGTTCGTTAAGTTTTGGTAATGGGTAAATTGTGTCTTTTTCTTTGGCTTCTTGCATACGAATAGCGAGGTTACCTAAAGCATGTTCAAGTCGTTGCTGATTACCCATTACAATACAATAAACAATTCCAGCAAGAATATGTTTTGCTCCTTCTTCTGTCTGTTCTGTTTTATCTAAATATATTGACAGACTTTCATGAGAAGTCGCTCTATCTTCAGGATTTGGCAACCGTTCACAAATAGCCAATGCTTGCTGTTCTTGTTCTATGGCATGTGACATATCGTCACATTCATCCCAAACATAAGCGAGGGCGGAAAGTACTTTAGCTTGATTCGTTAAATCATTTTTATTAGTAAACACCCGCAAACAATCTTCCAATACCTGCTGTGCTTCATCCAAGCGTCCCAATTTAACCAAAGGCCCATAACGATTAAACCAAGTCCTAGCTAAAACCTCTTCACTTTCACCACAAGTTTGTTCAACTTGTTCTATTTCAGTCAGCAAATCAAGGCAATTTTGCCAATATTTTAATTGCAAGTTGGCAGAACGAGCAATATCCAACCCACTGATAAAGACACGAGCTAAAAAATTGGTATCAGGTACAGCAGCTAATTCTTCTCCTTGTTGACTCTGTTGCCACCAATCCCGAAGTTTAGCCAGATGTTGTTCAATAGTTGGTAAAGCAATTTTCACTTCTCCCAACATAATATCTATCCGCAGAACTTCTGATTCACTACTAATTATATTAACTTCTGAACGACCAGCTTTGCGTTCAGCTTGAGCAGAACGTTGAAAAGTCTCACGAGCCTCTGGTAATTGTCCCACATTACGAAGTGCATGGGCCCAATTCTGACAAATAGTAGCCACATCCGCCCAATTTTCCGCAGCTTCGGCCTCACTTGCTGACAATTTATACAAAGGCAAAGCCAGTTGTGGTTGACCAGATTGATATAACGCATCAGCCAAATTAGTACGCATCGACCACCGAATTTTTCCAACCGGCACTTGCTCAACAATAGCTTCTAATTCCGCAATAATAGCTTGTAATTGTTGGGGATTTTTGGTATTAACCACCACATTACTAGTAAAACCAGCCAAAGCCTCAAACGCTTCCGCCCGCACCAAATAAGTTATCGCTCGCCGCCCCATTTCAGTTGCAGTTGTCTTATCCGAACCAAGCACAGCTTTAAAAATACCAGTATACTGTTCCCCATAAGCTTGCCCAATTTGTTTAGCATCCAGTTCCCCACTATCTTCCGAATGACTCTCCATCCAAACAGTGCAACGTTCCCGCACCAACTCATGAAAACTATATACCGCCTTCTCACGTTTACCCTCTTGTTGCAACAAACCTGAATTGGTGAGTTTTTTTAATAATGGGCCGATAGCTGGTGGTTTGGGTTTATTCTTGATTTGTTCTAATAATTGTTCTAATTCTGCAATCTGTTCAGGAGGTAATTGTTGTTTTAATTGTTCCAAAACCTCTGGATTTTCAATAAATTGCAATAATTGCATTTCCTCTGATGACATACCAGACCAAACCCCATCCAACACAAAATACGGAACATCTTCCAAAGCCCGTGTCACCACCCACAACAACCGCCGTCCCTCCTGACTCAACCGCTCCAACAACAAATCCACCGCCCCTATCGCCACATCCTCCAAATACTTCTGCTCCTCCGCATCATCCTCCAACGAAGAAAAATGCTTAAAACCCTTTGCCTCCAAACTATCCAACGCCGAAACCAACCCCGACCTATCAACCGCCAAATCCCCCAAACGCTGCATAATCAACGGATGCCCATGACTTATATCCAATACCCTAGTCACCAAATTCTTATCATCCCTATCCCCATGCCACAACCGATTCAACGCCTCATGCCCCTGCAAAAATAACTGAGCCTCTTTTTTCGGTAACGGCCCAAGACCTACTAGGTTTCCAAAACCTGACAGGTCTGCCTTTGAATTTGAATTTAAAAGCTCAATCCGATGCCGACAAGTAATAATCACCCTCGAACCACCTCGCAACCGACTCACCAACATCGTCAACAAAGCCGTCCACTCCGGGTCTTTACAAGAATTATCCTCCAACAAATTCGTCTCAAAATTATCAATAATCAACAAGATAGGATAATCATTCAACGTAGCCAGCAAATTCTCCCGCATAATCTCATAACGCCCTGACACATCTTCATGTTGAAAAATCTTGTTATATTCATTACTTTGACAATCTTGATCATAATATTTACTCAAACGTACCAACAACAAATCAATTTTTTTATAAAAATCTATTGCTTTAATATCTTGACCACGAGACTGCACCGCCAACACCAAATCAAACCGACCATGCCATAAATTAACCACCTCCGCAACCAACGCCGTCTTACCCAAACCAGCCAAACCCTGCACCAAAGCCACTGGCGAATCCTTCCCATCCAACCAATCCCGACTCAAACGAGTCAACTCCCGACCCCGTCCCACAAAATTTGGTCGAGCCTTAAACCCATATTTACCATCACTCAACAACGGCTGAAATCGCTCATTTGGAAAACGCTGTTTTAACTGCTCGGCATTCCGCTTATTCACCGCCTCCAACAACAACCTATCCTGCCCAAACAACAACGGCGTTACATGCTCAATAGCTGCAAACCTCTTATCCTCAGCCAAATCACCCCGAGCCATCGCCAAAGCCTCATCCGCAACCTGCCGTTCCGCCAATAAATTCTTATAAAACAAACCAGCCAAATGCCGAGCATACTCATCCCCCACCGAATACCGCATCGCCACCACCTGCGAAATCCCAGCCTTCAACAACTCCAAAGCCGTACTGGTATAATTGTCGAGACCTACTTCAAGACCTACTTCAAGACCTGCCAGGTTTTGGAAACCTGGCAGGTCTGGTTTTGAATCTGGTTTAAAAAAATCCCCCGAATGACAAGCACTCAAAAACATCAACTTAGGCACAAATCCCCCAGCCTTCTGAAACAACTCCACCAACCCAGTCCCAGAAATCTGGTCATTTTCCTCACCAGCCAACAGCAAACTATTATGATTACCATGCCCACTCCAATGCACCACATGATAACCCTTAGACTGCCTCACCTGCTTCAAAATCACATCCCTTGTCACGCCATAACAAATCGTATCAACCTGCACCAACTTATTCGGCAAAATATCATCATAAAACAAATCCAACAACTCTTGCCGCTCCAACCTTCCAGCCAACGGACTACTTTGCTCAGTCTCCGAAAAAATCAACAACACTCGCAACTTTTCATCCGACTCTAAATCCAACGTAATTTCCCTATCTTGCGGAATCTCATTACCAGTTATCGCTCGCACCGCAAAAGCCTGATCCTCCCACAAAGCCGATTTATCCAAACTTGGCCGAGCAATCTCCCATGGAATCCGAGCAAATGCTGCTGCCAATTTATCACCCTCAGTACTCGGAATCTGAACCAACAAAGTTCGCCGTTCCCCAACTTTATACAAATGCTGAAAAATATCCTTCCCCAACACCTCCTCAGCCAAAAACACTCCCAACTCAGCCAATAATTCTTCTGCCGACTTAATTTCGTTATTATCCAACAATCGACCAGTATAAAGTTCCACATGCTGGCGAGTATTAAACAACCCCGTCCACTCAAACCCATGTTCCCCACTAACCGTCACATCCCTTGCTGCCAAATGCTCCCCATGCTTATTCCGCAACCGCAAAACGGCTTTATGCTCATCTGGCTTAGTTTCTATATCTAAAATTAACATAATTTTTCTCTTTTATAATTCAATAGTTCGGACAGTTTAACATATAGAAATAAATACTTCCTAGCACATCCACTCTTCAAAAATTTATGAGACACAAGCATTGCATCTCTACAATATCAAACAATCGCAATGCTCGAATCTCTTCACATTTGTTTAAGTTAAATTTGGATTTCATTATCACACTAAAAACTTGATAGTTGAGTTTATATAGCAATATTTATGGTAATTCTTAATTAAATTAATCATAAATATTACACATTTACCAAATTAAATAGATAAGTATAACCAAACATAGATTGAATGGTTGAAAATGTTGAGTTATACCATCACTTAAAGGTTAAATAAAGGTTTTTTTCTCAAATGTGGGAATAACTTCTGTGTTATTTTCAATTTCTTAATGGAGAATTAAGTATCATGCCAAAAAATGCTTTTTATGCTCAATCAGGTGGTGTAACCGCAGTTATCAATGCAACTGCTTGCGGACTTATTGAAACAGCTCGCCAACATCCAGACAAAATCGGTAAAGTCTATGCAGGTCGAAATGGAATTATCGGAGCATTAACCGAAAACTTGATCGATACCAGTCAAGAATCAGATGCAAATATTGCCGCATTACGCTATACACCATCTGGAGCCTTTGGGTCTTGTCGTTTTAAACTTAAAGGTTTAGAAGAAAGCAGGACTGAATATGAACGTTTGATAGAAGTATTTAAAGCTCATGATATTGGGTATTTTTTCTACAATGGTGGTGGTGATTCACAAGATACCTCTCACAAAGTATCTCAAATTGGCGAAAAAATGGGTTATCCAATAACTTGCGTGGGTGTCCCAAAAACTGTTGATAACGATTTACCAATAACTGATAACTGCCCGGGCTTTGGTTCAGTAGCTAAATATGTTGCAGTCTCTATCCGAGAAGCCAGTTTTGATGTTGCTTCAATGGCTAAAACGTCTACCAAAATTTTCGTTATGGAAGTTATGGGCAGACATGCAGGCTGGATTGCCGCAGCTGGTGGATTAGCTGCCGAAAAAGAAGGAGACGCTCCTCATGTTATTTTATTCCCTGAAATAGAGTTTGATGAAGCAAAATTCCTAGCTAAAGTTGATAATGCTGTTAAAAACTATGGTTACTGCTCAATAGTTGTATCAGAAGGAGTTAAAAATAAAGAAGGAGTTTTTTTAGCCGAAGCTGGTGGAAAAGATGCGTTTGGCCATGCTCAATTAGGTGGTGTTGCTCCAGTTATTGCAGAAATGGTTAAAGGCAAATTGGGTTATAAATACCATTGGGCAGTTGCTGATTATTTACAACGGGCAGCCCGACATATCGCCTCTAAAACTGATGTTGACCAAGCTTATGCTTTGGGTAAAGCAGCAGTTGAATTAGCCATAGCTGGTAAAAATTCGGTAATGCCAACTGTAGTCCGAATTTCCAATAATCCTTATAAATGGGAAATTGGTTCTGCAAATTTGGCCGATGTAGCTAATGTTGAGAAAATGATGCCAATGGATTTCATTAGTCCAGATGGTATGGGTATTACAGAAGCTTGCCGTGAATACTTACAACCACTGATTTTAGGTGAAGATTATCCACCTTATGCCGATGGTTTGCCTCAATATGTGGTATTAAACAACGTTGCAGTTCCTAAAAAGTTAGCAACTACCTATGAAATGAAATAGATGATATTTAAGTTGACGCGGAGAGTATTTTAATTAATTCCATAGGTTTCACCTATAGCTATTCAAGTGTGAACCTCGTTGGGGTATTTTAACTATCCTAAAAGGATTGAATGTGAATAGCCACCGATGAAATTGGTGGAATATAAAAGCTTTCTGCGGCAAGCTCAGTTAAATAAGTATATATACTTACTTAGGAAAGATGTCTATTAAGGTAAATCAAATATATGCTTTTCAGATAAATATTTTGACCAAAAGACCTGCTAGATTTGCGAAATATGGCAGGTCTAAAAACTTTTATTTTTCTGAAAATCAAATAGAGGCTTTATATGAAAAAATATTGTTAATCAACACACATCAGTTTTATGAAGGCTTTGCTGAAGGCAAACTGAACAAAACTATGGCTGATGTTATAACAGAGGAAATGAAGGCAAAAGGCTGTGAGGTTAAGCTAACTTATATTGAAAAGGGCTATGATATTAACGAAGAAGTGGAAAAACACCTTTAGGCAGATATTATCATCACTCAATCTCCTGTTTATTGGTTTAGTACTCCATGGATTTACAAAAAATATATTGATGAAGTATTAACTACCGGTCTTGTTCAACAAAACCTAATAGTTGACGATGGAAGAACACGCAAAGACCCTAATAAGCAATATGGAACTGGCGGAAAAATGCAAGGTAAAAAATACATGCTTTCGTTAACATGGAACGCTCCTTCAAAAGCCTTTGGTAATCAAGAACAAAATCTATTTGGGGGCAAAACTGTTGATGATATTTTTATAGGTAATACATCTACTTATAAATTCTGTGGAGCAGAAATTTTACCCTCATTTTCTTGTTACGATGTTGTGAAAGAACCATCTGTAGAAAGCGATATAGAGCGACTTAAACAACATTTAAGTGATATTTGCTGAAAACTTGCCCTAACTTAAGGTAAATCAACTTAATACTAGACCTGTTAGTTTTTTAAAACCTGACAGGTCTTATTCAATATGTAGAAATTATTTTTATCTTAAACAATCTTTAAAATCAAAGCTTCATATCTTCAAAAAATTTCTTAACACCATCTAACCATGAATTTTGTTTAGGGCTGTGTTTCTTACCCATACTTGCATCAAATTCTTTCAATAAATCTTTTTGATGAGAGGTTAAATTAACTGGAGTTTCAACTATTACCCGACAGTGTAAATCACCTACCGCTCCACCTCTAACTGGTTTAACCCCCTTATTACGAATCCTAAATACCTTGCCAGTTTGAGTTTCTGGTGGAATTTTAAGTACAACACGTCCTTTTAAAGTAGGAGCCTCTAATTCTCCACCCAAAGCTGCTGTTACAATGCTTATAGGAACTTCACAGAATAGATGATTGTCTTCTCTGGAAAAAATATTATGGGAACGAACATTGATTTGCACATATAAATCACCGGCTGGCCCACCATTAACACCAGCTTCACCTTCACCAGACAGACGAATTCTATCACCATTATCAACCCCGGCTGGAACTTTGACAGATAAGGTTTTATGCTCTTGCATTCGTCCACTACCACGACAAGCACGACATGGCTCAGTTATTACTTTACCAGCACCACGACAGCTAGGACAGGTTTGTTGAACTGAGAAAAAGCCCTGAGTTACTCGAATTTGTCCATGTCCATCACAACGTTGGCAAGTTTTAGGACTAGTACCCGGTTTTGCACCACTACCGCCACATTTAGAACAAACTACATGACTAGGAATCCGAATTTTAACTTCAGTACCGGTTACCACTTCTTCTAGTGATAAGCTCAAATCGTAGCGTAAATCTCCACCTCGAAAAGCTCTATTACCTCCACCTCCTCCACCACCACCATTACGAAAACCAGCTCCACCAAATACACTTTCAAAAATATCTCCTATATCTCCGAAACCACTGAAACCTGGGCCTCCAGCTCCTCCTCCCATAGAAGGGTCAACTCCAGCATGTCCAAATTGATCATAGGCTGCTCGTTTTTGTGGATCACTTAAAATTTCATATGCTTCTTTTATTTCTTTAAATTTTTCTTCTGCCTGTTTATTATCAGGGTTACGATCCGGATGATGTTTCATAGCCGAACGACGGTAGGCTTTTTTTATTTCATCTTCAGAAGCATTTTTTTGCAAACCAAGGACTTGGTAATAATCATTTTTTGACATGAGTATTTAACTTAAATAGGTTATTATGTGGTGAGAAAGTGTAAGTTTTTTTCATTTTTTCTTAAGGTATTCCAAAAGAATTTTTAATATTTCTAGTTATCTATTTTTAGTGTCAATATTCAATATTTCTAGATCGTTGTACTATGAAATTTTGATAATATTTATTTAAGATGGTTTATTTGGTTAGGGAATGTGTATAGCAATTCTTAATTATGAATGCTTAATTATTAATTAAAATCTATAAAAATATCAGATTCTTGCTTAATATAACTGTGGTCTATCCAATCGGGAAATGCTATATGTAATAACTTTGGCAATT
>JAUCGL010000174.1 GCA_030378105.1 Candidatus Halobeggiatoa sp. HSG11
AAAATAATTATTTTATGAATTTGTTAAAATACAATTAGTTATAAAAAATTACACTACTTATATAATTCATATATAAACTATATTTATATAGCTTTGTCATTCTCGTGAAAACGAGAATCTAGGAATCTTTGAGACCACTAGATTCCCACTTTCGTGGGAATGACAACTAATTAGGTTTACATTGTAATAACTATATGATTTTAATGTAATTCACACTTTATTATGCTTGTCAATACGTAAGTCCTAGATAAGATAAATTATAACTATTGTGCCGAAAATAGTTCATGAGTTACAAATAAAGCTACGGTAAATAACACCAATGCTCCACCTTGATGAGCGGCTGCTAAAGTAACTGGAACATGGAGTAACAGTGTTGATATACCAAGAGTTACTTGAATTAACATGACAAATAAAAAGATATTTACTGCCCAACGGATTCGAGTTGGAAATTTAGTTTTTTGGGCTATTATCCAAAATACAGAAATAACTACAAAGACCAAAGTGGCAAGTAAACGATGATCAAACTGTACTGTTGTTATATTTTCAAAGAAATTTCGCCATAACGGTTCCATATTTAAAATTCCTTCTGGAATCCATTGCCCATTCATAAGCGGAAAAGTATTAAAAAACCAACCTGCTTTCAAACCAGCTACAAATCCACCTGATAGCATAGTTATTAAAATCAAACTAGTTGTTATTATAGAAAAATTAGCTAAACTATGTTTGTTATTTTTAGAAGGATATAACAGACCAATAGCTACCCAAAATATATACCCATAAATAATTACAGCTAATCCAAAATGAGCAGTTAAACGATATTGACTTACATGAGGATTATCAACCAAACCACTTTTCACCATATACCAACCTAATAACCCTTGTAAACCACCCAAAATAAACATAATTACTAATTTAGGAATCAATGGTTTTGCAATCATACCTTTGAACATAAAAATAAGCATTGGCACAAGAAATATTAAGCCAATACCACGACCTAAAAGCCGATGAGAATATTCAAACCAAAAGATAGTTTTAAATTCTGCTAAGTTCATTTGGAAATTTTTTAACTGATATTCAGGAAACTGTTGATATTGTTGAAAAGCTATTTCCCATTCAGCCTGACTTAATGGTGGTAAAATTCCCATTATTGGTTTCCAAACTACCATGGATAACCCAGAACCAGTCAGTCTTGTCACCCCTCCTAGTATAACCATAGCAAATATGGTAACACAACAAATTAATAGCCAAATAGCTATAGTTTTATCTGTAGAGCTTGTATTCATTTATATCTTTAAGAATCCTTGTTAATAAAGTTGACCTGTATCAATGTATTCATAGAGAAGTTAAGTGATACTTGGGCTTTTATCATTATTATTCATAACCATCGTATTTCTCAACTAGATTGATTCTATTTGTATAGATTAACATATTGATATTTGTATAAATTTAGTTTAAAAATCACAATAGTTATTTGAGTAATAATGGATGTATCTTAACATATACGGAGTATTTTTTCCCTTTTGAACTGTTCAAAATATCTCAATCAGTTAAAGATTAAGCATATATTGGTTGTTCTTAAGGATTACAAAAAGTTCAAACCGTGTCAAGTTTAACTATGGACATTTGTTCATAATTTATTTTTCATAGAGGTAGTCTTAATGAGTGAAGAAAAGGAAGAACGAGTCCCTGCTATGCAAAGACTGTTAGATAATCATTTTTTATTGCTGTTTATTGGAGTGACTATGCCTACAGTTTTTTATATCTTGTGGGGTGTCATGGAAATTGTCTCAATTCCTATCGCTAAGTAAAAGGAGACTTAAATATAATGAGTGCTATATTACCTCCATCAGAGAGTATCTGGTGGAAAACACCTGTTGGTAAAGAAGAAATTGTATGGATTATTATAGCTTTAGTTTGGTGTTTAATTATGTTTGCTATGATGCCTATTTGGCATATTTACGGTAAACAAAACCTTTCTAATGAAGCCTATAAAACAACTCCAGTTCAATATGAAGCTAAAGTTAATGCCATGACTAAACAGCATACTGTGCGTACCCAGTCAGTAGGTGGTGTTGATATTCCTGTAGTAGCTCCACCAGCTGGTAGTGATGTATACATGTTAGCTAGGCTTTGGAGTTGGTATCCAATGTTAGAGTTAAAAAAAGGTGAAACCTATCGTTTACATTTGTCATCATTAGACTGGCAACACGGTTTTTCATTACAACCAATTAATATTAATTTACAAATAGTTCCAGAATATGAAATGGTTACAACAATAACCCCTGATACTACTGGCGAATTTACGATTGTCTGTAATGAATATTGCGGCATACTTCATCATACCATGATCGGTAAAATTTACGTTACGGAGTAAAATAAATGTCACAATATCGAATTTGTCCTGATAGTGGGTTATATTTTGATCGTGCCGGTGAAAGCCTTATGAAGGCTAACGCTGTTGCTGGTGCAGTTGCCTTATTGGTTGGTGGAATTCTAGCCTTATTGGTTGGTTTAACTCGTTGGCCATCAGTACATTTGTTAGGGGCATCTGATTTTTATATGGTGCTAACTGCTCATGGTATTAATGCACTTATTTTTTGGATTATCTTTTTTGAAATGGCAATTTTGTATTTTGCCTCTTCAAGTTTATTGAGATGTAGATTGGCAACTCCACGCTGGGCTTGGTTAGGATTTTTGCTGATGATTATTGGTGCTGTTATGACCAATGTTGCTATTTTCCAAGGTAATTCTAGCGTTATGATGACTTCATATGCACCTATGGAAGCAGCCCCTCATTTTTATTTGGGAATGATTCTATTTGCAGTTGGAGCCTTGATTGGTTGCTTTGTATTCTTAGGTACATTGGTTATTGCCAAAGAAGAAAAAACTTACGAAGGTTCAATACCTTTGGTAACATTTGGTGCATTGACTGCTTGCATTATTGCTGTTTTCACTATTGCTTCTGGTGCTATCATTTTGATTCCAAGTTTCCTATGGTCAGTGGGTATTATTGGTCAAATTGATGCCTTAATGTATCGGGTTATTTGGTGGGGTCTAGGACATAGTTCTCAACAAATTAACGTTGCTGCTCATGTATCCGTTTGGTATGCCGTAGCTGCTATTGCATTTGGTGCTAAACCAATGTCGGAAAAGGTAAGCCGTACAGCATTCTTGCTATATATCTTCTTCTTACAATTAGCTTCTGCTCATCATATTTTGGCTGACCCAGGTGTTAGTTCAACTTGGAAAATATTCAATACAAGTTATGCTATGTATCTTGCTGTGTTGGCTAGTATGATTCATGGTTTGACTGTACCGGGTTCTATCGAAGTTGCTCAACGCAAGAAAGGTCTTACCAATGGGCTGTTTGAATGGTTGCGGAAAGCTCCTTGGGGTAATCCAGTATTTTCAGGTGTTTTCTTATCAATAGTAACTTTTGGTTTCATTGGTGGAATAACAGGTGTAGTTATGGGAACTGAGCAAATTAACTTAATTATCCATAATACCTTTTATGTACCTGGCCATTTCCATGCTACTGTGGTGCTTGGTACTACTTTAACATTTATGGCATTAACCTATTTCTTAATTCCAGTTTTATTTAGGCGAGAAATGATTATGCCCGGACTGGCGAAATGGCAACCATATCTGTTTGGTGGTGGTATGACTATTTTATCCTTATTTATGATGGGGGCTGGTACGCTCGGTGTACCTCGTCGTCATTGGGATGTTGGTTTTGCTCAAGCGGCTGAAATGGGATTGAAATTTGAATTCCCAGGTAGTGCTGAAATGATGTTGGGCTTAGTTGGTATCGGTACTGTCCTTGCCTGTCTTGGTGGTGCTATATTTCTATTGATAACTGTTGGCTCATTATTATTCGGTAAAAAGATTGAAAAGTCTGCTGGACTGTTGCAAAGTTTTGGATTGCCTTTGGCAGCTTCTTGTTATACTTCCGAAAAACCAGAACCAGTTAAAGGTCCTGCTGCTGATCTTGAGGAACATGGTTCGTCTGGATTTGAAGCTCCGGGTACTTTTGTATTAGCCTTGGTATTGTTAGTTACCTTCGTGGTTTACTACTTTATTAACTGGAAATATCTGTCTTCGGTTTGGCCAATGGGCTAGAGTCAATTCTTAATTTGAATGCTTAATTATTAAGCAAATTCATATAGTTGACTTAAGGTCGGGTTAGAGATAACCCGACTTTTTTTATTATTAAATTGAACTATATTCGTTAGTTAGTCCCTACAAAATAATTCAGTTCTTGTTAAATTAATATTTTATAGGTAAAGAGTGCAACTTCTATTTAATGTAAAAATTCAAACAATCAAAGACAAGCCATATTGATTAATTTTATCCCAGAACTAATTCCATCGATCATTTTTTTAAGAACAAAAGTTCTTAAACTCAAAACAATACCAGCCCCTTTTTCAATCCATTTCATACCAGAATTATTATACAGCCTTTGCTTAACAACAGTTGTAACAAGCAGTTTTAACTCCAGTTATCTTTTCTATCATCTGCAATATCAATATATAGCATTTCCCGATTAAATAGATTGCAATAATACAAAATAAATAATTGATATTTTTGTAGAATTTAATTAATAATTAACCATTCATAATTAATAATTGCTATATAACGATGAGAGCAGGAGTTTGGGAACAATAAAATGTCCGAATAAATATTGACTTAAATCCTAAAATGTTAGCTTTTTTAACTAAAAGACTATATAATAAGCATTTTTATAATACCTTTGCCAATTTGATATTTGTTTCGGGAATGGAGCAAAGTGGATTTCCCGAAACTCTCAACTTAACTTGGGTTTCGGGAAAATCGTACCTCATTCCCGAAACAACAATTTTGGTATTGGTGAAGGTATTGTTTTTACTGACAGGAATAACATAATGAAACAATTATTTTTATTATTATTAATAAGTATTTTACCAATAACAGCAACTGCAACCCCTGAATTGGCTAAAGCTATAACTGATGCAACCACTCCTGAAGATAAAGGTCTTGCCATTGCCACAATGGGTAACTTAAGGGATACCGGTTGGTTGGATTCTGAAGTTGAAATGACAATGGTTCTACGCAATAAGCAAGGAAAAGAAAGTATACGCGAAACTCGGGCTAGATACATGGAAGTGACCGGAGATGGCGACAAAGCTTTAACCATTTTTAAACAGCCGCGAGATATTAAAGGCACTGCTATGCTTACTTGGTCTCACGCTATTGAAGCTGATGATCAATGGTTATATTTGCCAGCTTTGAAACGAGTTAAACGCATTTCTTCTAAAAATAAATCAGGACCATTTATGGGCAGTGAATTTGCTTTTGAGGATTTGGCCTCACAGGAAATAGAAAAATACTCCTATATTTATTTGCGTGATGAAGCATATAATGGTGTTGATTGTTATGTGATAGAACGTAAACCTGCTTATAAACATTCTGGTTACACTCGCCAAGTGGTATGGACAGATAAAGAACATTTTAACCCACAACAAATTATATTTTATGATCGCAAAAATGCACTGTTGAAAACTTTAAAATTTGATAATTATAAACAGTATTTAGATAAATATTGGCGAGCTGATAAAATGTTTATGGAAAACCATCAAACTCATAAAACTACTCAACTTAAATTTAATAATTACAAGTTTGGCAATGGTTTAACTGATCGAGATTTTGACAAAGCTACTCTTAAGCGAGTACGTTAAATGACTTTAAAAAATATCATCCATTGGATTGATATTATTAGCGAATGGACTGGTCACTTAACAGCTTGGTTAATTTTATTTATGGTAGTTATAATTGTTTATCAAGCAAGTATGGTGGCCTTATTTTCCATTGGTTCAGTTGCTTTACAAGAACTACAATGGCATATATTTGCTGTAGTTTTTCTGGTTGGTTCTGCTTATACACTTAAACATGATGAACATGTACGAGTAGATATAATTTATAAAAGCCATTGGTTGACTGATCGACAACGAGCTTGGATCGATTTATTCGGTGGATTATTTTTCCTCCTACCGTTTTGTGTATTAATAATAATTGCCTCATGGCCATTTGTTTACAATGCTTTCATTTCTGCTGAAGGTTCACCAGACCCAGGCGGATTACCATATCGTTTTTTATTGAAAGCCGCTATTCCGCTAGGATTTTTGTTGTTAATGTTACAGGGAATTGCTAATAGTTTGAAAAATTTAGTGTATTTATTAGAAAAAAAGTAGTTTTCAAAAAGTTGTATGGTGCAGAGCGTCAAGGCAGGCAAAATACATTCGTGTGAAACCTGCGAGGTTTTAAGTGAAATTATTTATGAATGAAAGTCAAAACTATCAATATATAAAAAACACTTAATTTTCAATAACTAAAAATAATTTAAAAAGACAAAAATTGAGCGGTTATAATTCCAATTTAACTCTTAAAGTTTGACAACTGAATTTGATTATATACAATGTCAAGTATTCAAGAATTTTTAGGTAGTTTTGAACTCAATATTTAAAGGAAAAATTAATGAAAGTAAAATTAATTATGGTAGGATTGTTAATTTGGGGCCTACAAGCATTTGCTGCTACTGAAGAATGCTCTTATCAAGTAGCAAAAGTAGCTAAGAATGATTCTTTGTCAATGCGTTTAGGACCAGGAGTTAAATATCAAAAAGTTGGAGTTATTCCACATAATGGTATTGAAATCCAAATAACTGGGCCTGAAATTAAAATTGGAGAAACTGCATGGAATCCAGTTAAATATAAAGGAATTAATGGCTGGGTTAATCGTGGTTATCTGAAAAAAAATTGTCCTAGTTATCATAACGTTATTTTTGGAGAAACTTTGTTTTATATAGCTCAAAAATACGGTTACGATGTTAAAAACATAACAAAATGGAATAATTTACAACCTCCTTATGCTTTGGCAGCAGGACAGAAATTACAATTGTTCCCTAGAAATTGTCAATATCGTGTAATTAATGTGCGTAATGATGATATGTTATGGATACGTCTTGAGGCAAGTGAAAAGTCTCAAAGAATTGGAGCAGTACCTTTTAACGGAAATGAAATTATGATAACTGGTCCAGAAAAAGTAGTTAAAAATACTCACTGGATACCAGTTAAGTACAAAGAATGTATAACTGGTTGGGTCAATCGTAGTTTTCTTGAAGAAGATTGTTAAACTTAAGTTCGTATTGATTAATAAAATCTTTATTGTCTGAATCAGAATTAACAGAATTATAGAATTTTCAAAATTAAAAATCAAGTTGTTTTTCATTGGTTTAAAGGTTATTAAATTCTGATTCAGACTACAAATATTATACATTCTCAGTCATTTCTAAACTTAAACCGGAGCTATATTTAAGGTGGATCAAAAGTTTTTACCGTTTGCATTGCCATGTATTGCTGAAGAAGAAATTAATGAAGTAGTTGATACTTTACGTTCTGGCTGGCTAACAAGTGGCCCAAAAACCAAACGTTTTGAAGAGAATTTTGCTAAATTCATTGGTACGCCACATGCGTTAGCAGTCAATTCTTGCACTGCCGGTTTACATCTGGCTCTTGAAGCTATTGGCATTGAACCGGGTGACAAAATTATCACTACACCTTATACGTTTACTGCAACCGCAGAGGTGATTCGTTATTTAGGGGCAGAACCTTTATTTGTTGATATTGAGCCAGATACATTTAACATAGATGTCCAACAGATAGCTGAAATTTTGAAAACAACTACTGGCATTAAGGCTATTTTACCAGTACATTTTGCTGGTCAGGCGAGTAACATGGATGCCATTTTAGCTTTGGCTAAACAGTATTCTTTGAAGGTAGTTGAAGATGCCGCTCATGCTTTACCAGCCTATTATAAAGGTCGTCTAGTTGGAAATTTAGGGGATATAACAGTTTATAGTTTTTATGTAACTAAAACTCTTGCTACTGGGGAAGGTGGTATGATAGTTACCGCTAATCCAAAATATGCAGAACGGATGCACGCTTTACGATTACATGGGATAAGCAAAGATGTATTTAACCGCAGTGCTTCCAATTCACCTGCTTGGCATTATGATGTTGTAGCTCCGGGTTTTAAATATAATATGAATGATATTGCAGCAGCTTTAGGCATTCAACAACTTAATAAAGTTAATATTTTTTTACAAAGACGTACTGAGATTGCAGAACAATACACTCAAGCTTTCACCGATTTACCACTAAGTACTCCTTACCAACATCCTGATAGTTCTCATGCTTGGCATCTATATGTTTTACAATTAAAACTAGAAGAATTAACTATAGATCGTAATAATTTCATAGAGCATATGAAGGAAGCAGGAATTGGTACAAGTGTGCATTTTATTCCATTGCATTTACACAGTTATTGGCGTGAACGTTACGGTTTTAAACCGACTGATTTTCCGATAGCTTTGGATGTTTATCAAAGGGCTGTTAGTTTACCTATTTATCCCAGTATGATTGATGATGATGTACAAAGAGTTATTGAACAGGTTAAATTGATTTTATCTAAGCATTCAAGCTCTTAAATTCTATTCAATACTGCTTAATAAAACGAGCTGGAACCCCAGCAACTAAAGTATTAGGCTCAACATCTTTAGTAACAACAGCATTAGCACCTATAATTGCATTATCACCGATTTTAACTCCAGCAAGTATTGTCGCCCCTCGACCAATCCAAACATTTGAACCAATGACAATAGGAGAACTTGTATGGCCAGCATATCGAATTAAACTATCTTTAACAATTTTATGATTGGCATCACGGATACTCGTGTATTCTCCAATCATTGTGCCAGTTCCAATTTTAATACAAGAATAAGAAACAATATGAATTCCACGCGATAAAACTACCTCGTCTCCCATTAAAATCTGTCCTTGTTCTTGGGTTTCCAAATATATATCACGATATAAATCAACTTTTTTGCCGAGAGTTATCTGTCCAGTACCATGAATTTCGGGACAATTTTGTACAACAACGCTTGGTTCAAGCTGGGTATTTATCTTCGCTTGTAAGCAGGAATGAGCCCAAAGACGTTGTAAAGGTTTATGAAAATAGTTAAATATTTTAGCTATTGGAGTTAATATTTTAGTTGCAACAGTTTTGATTAAACGTGACATAATTTTGTGTTACCAGATTGTTATTTGGTTAAATTAGTTTTTATACTAAATATTTTGGTTTATTAAAAAACTCGAACAGATGAAATTGGTGGAATATAAAAGCTTTCTGTGTTGTGTCAATTAATAATACCAAAGCTTTGCTTTGAACTCCATAAAAACAATAAAATCTCTCTAAAAATAACTTAAAATGTGAATTAAGAGCTGACTCGCAAATGACCCCAACAAAAGAAAGCAGCAGCGAGTCTTCCAAAAACATGAACCATAAGTCCTGCATAAGAACGAACTCTGCCAGCAGACTCAATACCAGATTTT
>JAUCGL010000018.1 GCA_030378105.1 Candidatus Halobeggiatoa sp. HSG11
GAAGGTACTGGTGAACAACTACCTCCAGAAGAGGAAGGTACTGGTGAACAACTACCTCCAGAAGAGGAAGGTGCTGGTGAACAACTACCTCCAGAAGAGGAAGGTACTGGTGAACAACTACCTCCAGAAGAGGAAGGTACTGGTGAACAACTACCTCCAAAAGAAGAAGGTACTGGTGAACAATTACCTCCAAAAGAAGAAAGTACTGGTGAACAATTACCTCCAAAAGAAGAAGGTACTGATGAGCAGCCACCTAAACCAGAAGAAGGCACTGATGAGCAACCACCTCAACCAGAAGAAAATACTGATGAGCAACTACCTCCAAAAGAAGAAGGTGCTGGTGAGCAACTACCTCCAAAAGAAGAAGGTACTGGTGAGCAATTACCACCGCCAAAAGAAGGTAATGGCGAACAACCACCACCAACTGGAAATGGCAATGAGTTACTAGAATTTTTTGAAGAAAGTGAAATCGAATTTGAATTTGATGAACCTGAAGATTTTGAGATTTCTATTGATGAAATGGAAAATATGCATGTAAGTAAAATCACTGAACTTAATGATGAGTCATTCAAAAAAATGCGGCCTAAACATTTGCAAAAAATGGCACCTGAAGCTTTAAAAGCAATGACTCCAAATCAAAGAACTAACATCAGTAAAGATGCAATGGATGGTTTGACCAAAGAGCATATTGATGCAATGTCTAAAGAAGAGTTAAATGATTTATTCAAAGCTGATAAGTTGGCTGGTTTAAATTCGGAGGTAATTCATAACTTAGGTGTAGAACATCTTAATGAAAATGAAGTTAAACAAATGTCTGATGAAGATGCTTCTAGATTTTTCCATCATCTTGACCATGAAAAAATTTCTAACGATGATGCAAAGCGTATGTTACCGGAAGGTTGGGAAATTGATGATGAAACTGGTGAATTAGAACCACCATTGGGTGCTAAATTAGGAATTAAAGAAATAACTCAAGTATTTTCTCCAGTTGAAGGAATTATGCCCAAAATAACTATGCCAACTGTTCCTGATTTAAATGCAGGTAGAGGTGTAGGAGGTAGTGGAACTCCGGTCATTAACCATATGAAAGATTCTTTATCTAAGTCTTTTAATTTAGACTTGTTACAGCGTGACACTACTGGTGTTTTGCATGTAGAAGAGAAAAATGAAATTGGTGAAATTAAAAATGAGTTTGCTTTTATTCCTGATAGCAATAATATAACTCAGGTTGATAAAAACAACATTTCATCAGAAATTTCTATTGGACAAGGCTGTTTCTATAACGTAACTACCTCGCAAGGTCAGAAAATTAAAATGTTGCCAACTATTAAAGGCCCGGAGGATTTGTCGAAAGTTATAAACAATGGTCAGGTAGTTTATGGTGAATATGGTGAAATGTTTATGAATATTCCAAATAATACTCGTAATGATAGCAGTCGGTCAATTGATATAAATATAGCAGATTCTTATATTGAACCTGCTTCAGATACATGGTGTGTGGATACAACAGACCCAACTCTTTGTGATTTTGGAATAACATATTATGATACACGGGCTAAACAACAAATTGCAAAGATCACGTATCCTGATGGCACTTCTCAAAAACTTATGCCAACTGTGTTCAAACCGGATACTTTAATTGAAAATGGATTAGCTATTCCGGGAGTAGAGGATATTATTTTTAATATAAACGGTACTTTTACTGTTTCATATCAAGGTGATAAATATTTACTTGTACCTGATTCTTATGTTAGTACTAGTGAAGTTCCTGAAGGAAAAACGGTTAAATCAAAGTTAGTCTTTAATACAAATGGTGGTTTAATTTATACGGTTGGAGTTGATTTGTCTGATTCAATTACTCAGCAATTGGCTCTTAAATTTAATTTATCCATAGAACCATTTGTGGAAGATTTGTGTGAAGTGACAGAGTAAAGTTGTTGTGAAGTATTATTTTAACTAATGTTTCTCGCTCTTAACCTCAAGTTAAAAATTTGAAGTCCAAAACTTCAGCTTTGACGCTGTTAATTGATAAACTCAAAGTTACGCTGACAGATAACAAACTACTTGAAAGTATATTGGATGTGCTGAAATAGTGAAGCACATCCTTGTATACTAAAATTTAAATAACTTTCTGCGTAATATCACTTGTAAATCAAACCTTTGTACTGCAAACATTTTTTATTAATTAAGTGATCCAATATCTTTGCGAAAAAAAACATAAAAAATCTGTAATCTGAATCTCACGTTAAGTCGCAGACTATTCAACTTCGGTTTCACTTCCATCTCATCTGACTACTCATTTGGTTCTTAAAAGTTGTATTAGTTGGAAAGACTTAGTTTAAAATTTAGAATTAAAAACCGGTAATTTAACTATATTCCATTGCTACCGATGAACTTAATTGTTATAATAGACAAGTTGAGTTGCAGCAAGTTAAACTTTTAATAGGAATTATTGATAATATTTAACATTAAAAATAACTTTTATATTTTATAAAATAATTTAATACAAATCTTTTAGATACGGAGAGAATAGATGAAAACTATGTTTCGTTATTTACCTGCTTTATTAATGGGTGCAGTTCTTGGAGCTTTTATCGCTATTGGAACAACTGTTTTTGCCAATCGAAGTCAGCCAAACTCTTCAATACCTTATGAAGACCTGCGTACTTTTACCGAGATTTTTGATAAAATAAAAACAGATTATGTTGAAGAAGTTGAAGATAAAAAACTACTAGAAAATGCTATTCAAGGAATGTTATCTGGACTCGATCCTCATTCTGGCTACTTAGACCCAGAAACATTTCGAGAGTTACAAATAGGTACAACCGGTGAATTTGGTGGTTTGGGAATTGAAGTAGGAATGGATAATGGTTTTGTTAAAGTCATTGCCCCAATTGATGACACCCCAGCTCAACGGGCTGGAATTCAGGCTGGTGATTTGATTGTGCGTTTAAATGATACGCCAGTTAAAGGAATGACCTTGAGTGATGCAGTTAAAATTATGCGAGGTGAACCAGATACTAATATTAATTTAACTATCGTGCGTGAGAATGAAGATAAACCAATAGTTTTAACTATTACTAGAGCTATTATCCAAGTTAAAAGTGTTAAAAGTCGAACTTTGGAACCTAGCTATATTTATGTACGCATCAGTCATTTTCAAACTCCAACTGGTAAAGATTTAGAAAAAGCCATTCGAGATTTAAAAGAAGAAAATAAAGATGTTGGTCTCAAAGGATTAGTGTTGGATTTACGCAATAATCCGGGTGGAGTATTAAAAGCAGCAGTATCAGTATCAGATGCTTTTTTAAAGACTGGATTGATTGTTTACACTGAAGGAAGAGTTCTTGATTCTTCATTGAGATTTCAAGCTCATTCACAAGATTTAGTTGATGGTATTCCAATAGTTGTATTAGTTAATAGTGGTTCAGCCTCTGCTTCAGAAATTGTTGCCGGAGCTTTGCAAGATCATAGGCGAGCTATCATTATGGGTACTAAAACTTTTGGGAAAGGTTCAGTACAAACTATTTTACCTATGAATAATGATGCTGCTTTAAAACTAACAACTGCACGTTATTTCACGCCATTAGGGCGTTCTATACAAGCAGAAGGTATTCAACCTGATATTTTATTAAGTAAAGTTGAAATTGCCTCAGTAGAACAAGAAACTGATCGAATAACAGAAGCTGATTTAAATCGACATTTGGATAACGGAGAGAAAAAATCCGAGACCAAAGATGATTTAACTAAAGATTCTTCCGAAGAAGAACCATTGGTTAAAAGAGATTATGAAGTTTATGAGGCTCTTAATCTATTAAAAGGGTTAAATATAATCCGAGATTAATCATTATATAGGAAAATTAATTTTCCTATTTTTCAACAGGAACGTGCATAATTCAATTTTTACATAATAAATTATGTTCGTTTCTTATAATTCTTGTTCTTAAACAAACCAGTATGAGAATTAAGAATCTTAAATTAATTCTGGAGCTAGTTTTGTATGTCTTCTAACCAAGTTAAAAATTATTATGAAATAATGGAGGTTGAACCACATGCTGAACAATCTGAAATTAAAAAATCATATCATAGACTTGCTCATAAATTTCATCCAGATATCAGCACAGAAGAAAATGCCGAACAGAAATTTCAAGAAATTAATGAAGCATATGAAGTATTAAAAAACCCCCATAGACGTTTTATCCATGATTCCGCTACTTTTAAATCTTCTGTGTCACAATCTTGGTTTTCAGCCAAAAAAAATACTTTTATTCATAATGTTAATAAACACAAAATCAAAATTTCTGCTAATAAACTTAATAGGGACAGCATAATGCAATCTAAAATTCCTTTGTTATTAATGGGAATCTTTGTTTTAATCTTGTCAGCGATTACTATTGTGTTTCTATTCACTATAGAACAGGTTGGACAAGGGCATAAACAAATTCAAACAGCTATTTTAGAAGGTGATAAAACAGCAATAGCAACTTTTGAAAATACGGATATTGAAACTCAAAAACAGATTATTGCAGATAAAAATGTTTCTCAAGCAGTAGTTAATATTTATTTGCAAGACCCCGATAAATCTATTTTTTATCAATTGGAAACTTATGATAATATTGTTGAAAATATTATATTAACTGATACTTATCCAACTTTAATCGCTTATTATAAACCACAGATTCAAACTGCTGTTAAACAGAATAATTTTAACGAAGCCATATCTTTATTGGAAACTTTTAAAAAGAAATATCCTGAATCACAAGAATTGGATGATTTATATGCAGAAATTCAAAACAAAAAACAACAGCGTCTGGCTGTTTTAACCAAGCAATATACTAACTGCCTAGAACAAACAGCGGAGCCTTTATTAAATAGAATTAACTGTGTAGCTTTGGCTCGTCAAAAAATCATAAAAATCGGAACTTCTTTACCGACTGATGATTTAAACTTACAAGCTATGTATATAGAAGGAATTAAATATTCTTTCATAGAAAAAGATTATCAACAAGCGGAAAAATTGTTATCAGAGTGGAAAAATGCGTTACCAAATCCTTCTGAAGAACGAGAGCAGTTACAACATAATTTATCGTTATATAAACAACGTAAAAATATAACTACTGATTTAAGTGGTTATGATAAAGAGAAAATTATTACACGACTTGGCCAATTGATAACTGCTAAAGAATTGCAATTAGAACTATTTTCAATATCAGAAGTTCAAGATAATTTGCTAAGATATCATATAGATGAAGCATTAGAGCTGGTTTTATTAAAAGAAAATGTTGCAATTAATACTAAAACTATTGTTTTGTTAGAACAGCTCCTTAATGTTGCACGTAATAGTAAACGTTATCAATCAAATAAAGTATCAGCACCTTGGTATAGTAGTAATAAGGAACCTACTTCCGTTAAGAAAACTAAACCCGGAATTGCTAATTTACTTCAACAATGCAGGAAACATTTCGAGTCTAAACGGCTTACTACTGGTAACTCTGGTAATGCATTATCTTGTTACCGCAAAATTTTAAAACAAGATTCAGGTAATCTTGATGCAATTGCTGGTTTAAATGCAATAGCTAAACGTTATAAATTATGGGCCGAAAATGCTTTACAGCAGAACAAATTAAAAAAAGTTAAATCACATATTGCTGGTTTAGCAAAAGTAAATCCAAATTCTAAAACTATTGCATCTTTGAAAAAGCGTTTAAATAAAGCAATTGCAAAAAAAGAATATGAATCGAAAAAAATCCAGCCAAAAGTGACCGAGATAAAACCAATTCCAGAAAAAAATGTTGCTAAACCAATAGAGGTTCAGGAAACTAAGAAAATTGAAAAAGTTGAAGTTAAGGAAGAATCCTGTAGTGAATGCAGTTGTTCTAAACTGCTTAAACAATTATCTATGGGAGTTAAACCATTGACAAAAATACAAAATAAATTCTTTCAAAATAAATGTCGTTAAATATTTAATTATATGGTAGTCATACAATATGTAATGTTAAATTTGCTAGGTATTTGATACCCAGCAAGTTTTTTGGAGTTAGCACTACTTTATATAAAACTACCAAATAATTTTTAGCTCTTAATTCACATTCCAGTATATTTTATATAACTCAATCTATTTTATGTAGATATATTAAGTGTTTTTTATTCGTAATTTAATTTATGTATAGAAAACTTAAATATCTACAAAAAATTGTGATAGAATTATACCAATCAATTTAATATAGTATCTTCATATTCCAGCATATGACTTTACAACATATTAAGTGAATACAAATCAATTACTTTTATCTTGAGGTAAAAATATGAAAAAAACATTGTTTAAAACTTTTAGTATTTTAGCTGTATTAATAATCGTAGCTGTTGTTGCTTTTAATTTTTTTGTTGTTAAAAATATAGGCGGAACAGTTTATGTTGCTGTCGCCGGTCCTATGTCTGGCAAAGGAAAAGCAGACGGATTACAGATGGTACAAGGTGTTCAATTATACCTCGATAAAGTTAATCGGGAAGGTGGCATTAACGGTAAAAAAGTTAAATTGCTACCTTTTGATGATCAAAACGATAAAGAATTGGCTGAACAAATAGCCAAAGAAATTGTGGAACAAGATAAAGCTCACATAGTGCTTGGACATTTATACAGTTCTACTTCCACGCAAGCAGGAAAAATATATAAAAACGCTAAAATACCGGCTATTTCAGGTTCTGCTACAGCTGATAAAGTTGTCAAGGACAACAGTTGGTATTCAAGGGTCATTTTTGATAATCACACCCAAGCGGCATTTTTAGCAAATTATATCTTCAAAGTTCTTAATCAAGATACTATTAGTGTTATTTATGATTTAGATGATTATGGTAAATCTTTAGCTATGCCATTTATAAACACTTTTAATGGATTGGGTGGTAAAATTAAATTTTTATGGTCTTTTGATACTAAAAGTGAAACTATAGAACAAGATATTAGTAATATTGTTACTGATTTATCTAAGAAAAAAAATGATGATCCGGGTGTAATTTTTCTAGCTACTCATGGGCAAGAAGCAGTGGACATAATTGTGCCAATGAAACGGCTTGGTCTTTCTTATCCAATAGTCGGTTCTGATGCTATGGGTGGTAAAGGCTTTTCTATTAAGTTTAATGAATTTCCAGAAGAACAATCGGAACCGGGATATTTTACTGATGGTATCTATGCACCATCTCCAATTTTATTTGATGTTGCCAACGAACGAGCTCAAAAAGTTCGAAATGAATACATAATTAAATATGGTGAAAATCCAAGCTGGAAAGCTATGAGTTATTATGATGCAGCAATAGTTGCTGTTGATGCTATGAGAAAATCTAATGTAACCGGTTCCAATCTTGCTCAAGAACGTGAAGATATAAAAAATAACATATTATCAATTGATCACGTTAAGAAAGCAATTGATGGTGTTACTGGTAAACTTTACTTTGATATAGAAGGTAATGTAGTAAAACCTCTAGTTATGGGGACTTTTAACAAACAGCAGTTAGTTTCTGCTTTAACTCAACTGCAAGTGGTAACAGATTTATCTCGAGTTTCTAATCTTAAACAAAAATTAGAAGACGAAAAAATTATAATTGTTCATAATAACTATATGGTTAAAACAAGAATTGTGTACGCCGGTATTGATATTAATGAGGTCAGTAATTTAAATATAAAAAACTCTTCATATTTGGTAGATTTTTACCTATGGTTTCGCCATCAGGAAGGATTTGATAATACACAAATTGAATTTATTAATGCGGAAAAACCAATAAAACTAGGAAAACCAATAGCAGAAATAATAGATAATGGTATGGTTTATAGTGCCTATCGAATTAAAGCTAAATTTAAGAGTGGGTTCCAATTTTTTGATTATCCATTCGATTTGCAAAATTTACAAATTAAGTTTCGCCATCCAAGCTTGACTAGAAAGAAGCTTATTTATGTAGTAGATGAAATTGGTATGCGTCAAATAAGCAATGAAGCTATTTTAAAAAAATTAGCTAGGACTCAAGCATTTGAATCTATAACTGAGTGGTCAATACAATCGGCTAATTTTTATCAAGATGTTATGAAAAATGAATCAACTCTTGGTAATCCATTGCTTTTTTCCTCTAAAGCTCATATTGAATATTCAAGATTTAACTCTAATATTTTGATTAAACGGAGTATTATAAGCTTTATAGTTAAAAATATGTTACCTGTAGTAATTCTTTTGGTATTGTCGTATGTAGTGTTTTTTATGTCGCCGAAAGACTTGACTCCAAGAATTGCTATAAGTCTTAATTCACTGTTAGCAGTGGCTTTTTTTCATTTAAAAATGTCATCTGCTTTACCGGGAATTGGTTATTTAGTTGCATTAGATTACGCATTTTATGCTATTTATATAATAATAGTTTTGGGACTTTTAATAACTCTTATTTCTTATAAATTACAACCAAAAGACAGTGAGGTAATAAAACCAAAAGTGAAACTGATTCTATTGGTTGGTAGAATTGGTTATCCACTTATATTTATAACTGTTGGTTTTTTATTTGCTAATAACTACGGAATGGTTAATTTAAATTTTTCCCAAGCAATTTCGTCCAAATCACAAATAGTAGACAATCCTGCTGAACCAACAGTCGCTAAAAAAGAACAAGTTACCACTTTAGTATTAAATGGTTGGGAAATTGATGCAATTGGAGAAGTTAAGCAAATTTTAAATGATTTCCACCTTGAGCATCCAGATATCAATATAAAATATGTTCCTATTGTTTGGGAACGGTATATTTCTACTATAGAAAATCAGTTAGATGCAAGAAATGGAGGCGGAGGTGACTTACTATTTTTGGATTCTTTTTCATCATCATCCAGATGGTTTAAAAAATCATACTTGGAACCACTTGATGATTTGCCATCAATTAGAACAAATTTTAAGGACAATGTATTAGAAGCATGGGCAAATGAAAAAAATAATTTATATGGAGTACCATTTTTAGCTATTACTGGTGCTGTTTTCTACAATACTAAGATTTTTGAAAAGCTTAAACTTGAAATACCAACAACATGGGAGGAATTATTAGTAACAGCTCAAACTATTAAAGATGCTGGCCATGTCCCATTTGCAAATGGAATTGGAGATGGTTGGGCTTTAAATGAAACTATTTTTCTTAATTTAGCTCCTAATTTTATTGGTGGGTATGAAGGTCGGTTGGAATACTTGGCAGGAAATCGTTGTTTTAATGACGAACATAGTGTAGCAGTATTTCAGGCGTTAGCTGACTTAAAACCATTTTTACCTCCAAAACCTGAGACTGTAACTTATTACGATAGTCAAAATCTTTTCCAATATGATAAAGTGGCTATGTGGATAAATAATTCGTATGGTGTTTTATTTATGGGAGATGACTCTGATTTTGATTGGGATACTTTTGCTATTCCTCCTTTGAAAGGGCAACCAAGATATACTATTTTCCATACTGAAGCTGGTATTGGAATAAATGCCAATTCAAATCATAAGAAAGAAGCTCGTGTTTTCTTAGAATGGTTATCAAATAAAGAAGCAGCAAACTCTATTGCTAACAAAATGCCTGGTTATTTTCCCATGCATAAGGAATTGCCAAATATTGATAATAAACATGTTGAAAGTCTTTTATCTATTATAAATACTGCTAAGGGGACTGATGTTCGTTGGTCACTACCAATGTTAGATGAAGGGCTTCCTAATGCTTATTCACTCATGAATGACAATGCTGAAGCTATAATTTTGGGTACATTGACTCCGCAACAAGCAGCTAATAATTTGCAAAAAGGTTTGGCTGAATGGTTTGACCCTGCTCAAACATGTAATATGTCTAATGAAAAAGGTTTTCTTTCTTGGTAGTAATTTATTGATAATTATAATGTTTATCTATTGAGGTGGTGTACAATCTTGTTATTTACAAAATACTTAACAAATTGTATACTAGCTTAAGGTAGTACTTGCACGAAAAAGAAACAGTTAATTAAACACCAATAGGTAATATTTTATAATTATCAATTCCACTCTGACCTTTGGAGATTTTATGTTTAACATATTAAAAAATATCAGCGTTATTTTGTTATTGACCTTACCATTATTAACAGAAAGTGCAACGATAGATGAACCAATCCTCCGCATAAACACCGATATGCACACGGACGCTATCACCAGTATTGATATTGATGCCAATGAACGTTTTTTGGTGACAGGTTCTAAAGATAAAACTATACGAGTGTGGTCTTTGCCCGAAGAATGGGATAAAAAAAATTTGGAAGGAGCTAAGTTAGAACAAGTCTTACGCCCACCTATTCAAGAAGGTTCTAATATAGGTCAAATTAATACAGTAGCAATTTCACCAGATGGTAAACAAATAATTGCCGGTGGTTGGGAAGGCTGTGAACAAGATATGGGTATGAGTTGTTCTATTTATATATTTAATAGGATAACTGGCAGATTGAAAAAACGCATATCTAATTTACCTGCTGAGGTTCTTCATTTAACATTTTCCCCTTCAGGAAATGAGATTTTAGCTACTTTTGGAGAAAGTAGTAAAAATAAAGGAGAAGGAGTATATATTTACCATATTGTAGATGATAGAGTGACAAGTGAAAAACTTGAAGGAGAATATGGTGGTGCAAGCTATTGGGGAGAAATATTTGAAGATCCAAATAATCCTACGGCTAAACGAATCGTTACAACATGTGAAGATGGAGCAATACGTTTGTATGATAAAAACCTTGATCCTGTAGCTAAATATAACACAAATGAAGATGGTATCTATCCATATATGGCTCGTTTCCATCCTTCAGGAGATAAAATTGCAGTAAGCCTAAAAAATTATAAACAAATTATTTTATTATCTGAATCAAAATCATCAAATATTAATCGAACATTTACTGAACCACCTAAAGACCCGATTAAATCTAATTCTGGAAATGAAATAAATGGTTCTAAATTTTCATCCAATTTAGTTATTCTTGATAAACTTTCTATCCAAAAAGATGAAAAAGAATCTAAAGGATACGAAGGAGATTTATCTGTAATCAACTGGTCAATAGATGGAAATTGGTTATATGCTACTGGCTACAAATATCAGATTGATGGAATTAGACCAATTTTACGTTGGTATAAAGGAAATAGTGAAAATGGTTATTTGGTTTGGCCTTCTATTGACGAAATTATTGAAATACTTCCCTTAAAAAATGATGTAGTTCTTTTTGGGGCTGAAAATCCAGCCTTTGGTATATTTGACTCTCGTGGTCAAAAAATATTGTATAATAGTGCTGAAACTGTAGATTTTAATCAAAATAAAAAGATATTATATAACAATTATAAATCAAAGAATCGTACATACTTAAACGAATTCCAAACTAGCCAAAATGATTTATTATTATCTAAGGATGCTACTACAGTACAATTTGGTTATTCTGATCATCATGGTAAACGTTTAATTAGGTTTTCTATAAATAATCGTATTTTGTATGATATATTTGAAGAAAATGAAAAACTAAAACCATCTCGTACTTCAGGTGTGGAACTTTTTCAAAAAAATAGCTCTGTTCATAAGCTTACGAATGGTATATATATTTCTGATTTAAGATTAAATAATCAAAATATATTAAAAGGAGAGGAAAGTAAAACAGAAATTGTTCATAGTTTTTCTGTTACCTCTAGTTCTCAGAAATTTTTAATTGGTACCAGTGAATATTTACGCTTTTTTAGTAACGATGGTATTCAACAGTGGGAAACAAAGATTTCATCACCAGCTTTACAAGTAAATATTGCTAGAAATGATAAAGTTGTTGTTGTAATTTTGAAGAGTGGTACCTTACGTTGGTATCGTCTTACTGATGGTGAAGAATTACTGTCTCTGTTTCCACATACGGACGGTAAACGTTGGATATTATGGACCTCTCTTGGATATTACGATACGTCTGTAGGAGGCGAAAAATTAATTGGCTGGCATGTTAACCTCGGACCAAATAAAGCTGCTGATTTCTTTTCTGCTTCCCAATTTCGTAAGATTTATTATCGTCCTGATGTTATTAATAATGTTTTAGAAAAATTAGATATTGAAGAAGCATTGTTTGCTGCTAATCAGAAAGCAAGTATGAAAATTGTTACCCCAGAAATTCATAATGTACTAAAACAAAAATATGACGTTGAAGTGGTTAACACAGTGTTACAAATGTTTAATATTGATGAAGCTTTACACTTAGTTGCTCAAGAAATGGGATACTTGTCTACAGAGTTAATGAAAAAAAGACCAATTCAAGAGTTATTGCCACCTGTAGTAACATATTTAAATAAATGCGATAAACCAAATAGTCAAAGATATACAAATACCATTATAAATGATGAGAATATATCATTTTCTAATCCAAATATTAAATTATGTTATCGTATTCGCCGTCCCTCAGAAAAATATATAACGGCATTAAAAATATTGGTAGATGGGCGGCCATTAGGAGAAATACGTAAGGAACATTATACTAGAAATCATCATACTGATACCACTGAAAAAACTAAAGAATGTACTTCGCTTCCTAAAATTCGTACTACCAATAATCAAAAAAACGTTACAAGTAATGATAAAATTGAAAACGATACTGCTGAAAATTTAGATAACTCTCGTGATATAGGTACTATTCTAGCTAGGAAATCCATTGATTGTGAATTACCTCAAAATGAAGAAAAAGAATATCACTTAAATATTACTTTACCTCAGAATGATGTAGAATTAGGTCTCATTGTTGAAAATAAGTTTGCTGCTTCTGATCCAGTAACTATTAACCTTAATTGGACCGGCAAAAAAGTTGAAAAAATTACCAAACCTAATCTTTATGGTTTAATAGTAGGTGTTAGTGAATATGATGACGAAACAGTCAGATTAAGATATGCAGCTCAAGATGCAATTGATTTTTCTGAAGTCCTAAATAAACAAAAAGAATTATATAATAATATAGAAATTGAGTTATTAGCTAACGCTGATAAAGCACGAATATTAGAAGGTTTAAAGTGGATACGCAATAAAGCAACAATTAATGACGTATCTATATTGTTTTTTGCAGGACATGGTTACAATGATAATGAAGGACAATATTATTTTTTACCTCGTGATGTAAATAAACATAATATTATAGAAACTAGTGTTGTATATCAACAAATTAAACAAAATGTTACTGCTTTACCAAGTAAAACCTTGTTTTTCATAGATACTTGTCATTCAGGGAATGTTATGGGAGGAGGTATTGTTGGTGGTTCTGTTGATGTGGACCGAGTTTCTAATGATTTAGCTAGTAGTGAAAATGGAATTGTTGTTTTTGCTGCTGCCACGGGAAAACAGTTAGCATGGGAAAACGAAAGTTGGGGTAATGGTGCATTTACTAAAGCTTTATTAGAAGGTTTAGAAGGCGAAGCAGATTTAATTAGTGATGGAAAAATTAAGTTTTCTGAATTGAATACATATTTATCGGATCGAGTAAGTAAATTAACTGATGGTAAACAAACACCAACAACGGCAATTCCTAAAACTATTGCAGACTTTCCAATAGCCCTAATGGAAAATTATTCTCCTGAACAAAAAAAGCATAATACTAACAAAGGTGGTAAAAGTCGTGGTGGAGATGACTTTGACACTCCAGAAGTAGGACAATAATAGCAAACTCTACCATACAGATAAATGCTTTCATTATTGGTATAAAATAGTAATCGCTCACCTCTCCTTGCCCCTCCTGAGGATGGATAGAGGGAGGTATACTGTAAACGGCTTAAATTTTGACTTTTGTTTTAAGTAAATCGTTATGGCAATTAGCTAAACAACGATTTCAAAAAATCCAAGTCTTACCCGTTCATAGTATAAATGTATTTTAGGTTATTTTTGAATTTTGTGAGATTTAACAAAGCAAAAAATTTACAAATTGAATAGTTTGTCTATATAGATTTTTGAGATATTTAACAGAATCATAATTGTAGGAAATGTTTATGTTTAATAATTTTAAGTCCTTTATTTTTATTATTTTTCTTGTAACACCAATGATATCATTCTCATTAGTAAATGAGAAACCGGTGATTAAAATTAATCCAAGTATGCATATTGGAGAAATAACTGATATAGCGGTTGATCCATTAGAACGTTATATGGTTACTAGTTCAAAAGATAAAACAGTACGTGTATGGACTTTACCAGAATTAAAGTTAAGACGAGTACTGCGTTTGGATAAAAATGTTGAAGGGCCAATTCATGCTGTGGCAATTTCTCCAAACGGAAAAGATATAGTAGTTGGTGGTCGAACTGGTTGTGATGTTGAAGGTAAAAATTGTGCTATCTATTTATTTGATTATATGACCGGGAAATTGAAAAAAACTGTTCATGGAATTCCTGGTGATATTCGTACTTTGTCCTTTTCACCTGATACCTATGGTAGATATTTATTAGTTACCCATGAAGTGTCCGAAGCTCAAAAAGAAGATAAAGAACGGAAAAATTCTTTAATTATTTATCGAACTTTAGATTACAGTAATATACAGGCATTTGATAATGAAAAAGACAAATTAAAAGAAGACAAATGTAAAACTTATATAAATCATGCTGAATTTAATACACATGGTCATTTAATAACAACATGTTCGGATAATTATGTTCGTTTGTATGATAGTAATTTTAATCTTTGGAAAAAAGATGATATTACCAAAAAAAAATATGATGATTACTTGGATAACAATAAGGATTATATGATTAAACGATACATTGGAATTAATTCCTCTTTATTGCCAGGAGAATGGAAAGATTGGAAAAAAGAATTTTTTAATAACGATAAACAAAACAAATATAGTTGGATGCCACGTACAGCACGATTTTCAAAATCAGGAAAAAAGCTTGCGATAAATTTTATACAAGGATTAATTATTATCAATATACCAAAAAAAGATAAACCAGCTCAACAAAATGAAAATTTATTGTTTAATGATGTAGATCTAGTTATTCAAGAAGACCCAAATTATAACGCATGGTTAGTAGGTGATATTGTTTGGTCAGAAAATGAAAATGTAATATATGCAGCAAGAGATTATTCTCCAACTTTATTACGTTATTCTCTGAAAAAACATTCTAAAAATCTATTTAAATTTGATACTGATACTGAATATAGTGGTAGCTTATATGAGGATATAAACATTTTGATGAATGGTTCTGTTATCATCAAAAGTAGAAATAATTTTAGTTTAGTAGATGGGAATTTATTTGAACAGTTTAAAAAATTAGATAACCAAGTGAATATTAGTGACAAAGTATCAGATAATGTTGAGATAAACGAGGTCTCTAAAGAATCACCAAGAAAAGTATTAGCTATAACAATAGGGAAAGATCAGGATAAAGAAGGGCAAAAAATTCCTGCTGATTTAATTAATAGTAATATAATACCACAAATTGGTATTAATTATTTAGAAATTTCAGATGATGATAATAGTATAAAATATAATGCTTTTGGTAATGACTATTGTCTTTCTCTTAAAAATCAACGTAAATTAACAAAAGGGAATTGTGTTAGTATTATAGAACAAACTAATGGCAGTATTCTGAAAAATGTCAAACATTCATTTGATGATTTTTATATTGATTCAAACGAAGATTACATGTTGTTAGGAGGAGCAAATAAGGGAAAAAATGTTTTCATGATATTTGATGATAAAGGTGAAAAAAAGTTGGATGAACTGAGTGATGATAAAATTACTGATGTTAGTTTAAATGGTGGTAATGGGCTGTTTACATCAGGATTTGCTGGATTTTTTACAGAAAAACAAACGAGAAAACAAGAAGAACAAACAGAAAATCAGGCAGAAGAGCAGATAGAAAAAATCTTATATGGGTATAGTTTGGATGAAGGTAAAAAAATTCTGGAATATAATTTTAAAACAAAAAAAATTAAACTATTCTTTCTGGAGAATGGAGAACCTATATCTCTAAATAATTCAGAAGAAACTTCAATAAAAGCTTTAGAAGTTGTTAATAATAAATTAATTATCATAAAATTAGATGATAATAAAATACAAAGTTATCGCTTAACAGATGGTAAGTCATTGTTATTGGATGATAATGCTGATAATAGCAAAGTTTATACAGAATATCATATCACACCAAGTCAAGAAACTTTGGTATTTGATTCTCTACCAAAACAACAAGTAATATTGAAAGGACATGGGGCAAAATTAAGCTCTGATGGAAAACAGATTATTACTATATCTGAGGATACTGTATCTGAGAAGGATATTGTTATTTTATGGGATTCCATAACAGGGAAAAGACTTGGAGGACCAATATCTCATACAAATGTTAACAGTGCAACATTTAACCATACTGGAGATCGTATTATTACTATATCTGATAATAACACAACTGCTAAAGTATGGAGTTTAAAAACAAGTGATTCTACTTGGAAAGAAGAAACATTTACTGGTAAGACAAATTTTGATAATAAAAACATTATTAAAGCGAAATTTAGTCCTAAAGGAAAGTATATTATCGTTCGGTATAGAACTCCTAAAGATAAAAAGATAACTATTAGTTTATTTAATTCTGAAGATGGAAAATATATTAAAGATATTCATTCTGAAATAGAATCTAAAAATGAAATTTACACATACTTCACTCCTGACGGAAAGTATGTTGTTTTAGAATATACTGAAAAAGAACACAAAAAGATTTCCTTATGGAATTCTAACGATGGAAAAGAAAAATTATCTGATATAGATAAAATTAAATTTAGTCCTGATGGAAAAAAGTTTATAACAGTATCTTATGGCAAAGAAAATAAGGGTGCAGATGTTAAGTTATGTTCAGAATTTAATTGTACAAAATTAAATATTAAAAGTAAAATTGAAAATATTAAAAGTAGAATTGATGATATTAAGTTTAGTTCCAATCGTATATTTACAACTTCTGGTAAGGCTATCTATCTGTGGGATAATGAAATTATAACAAGCACTGATGATGAAAAAAACATAAAAAATCCTAAAGCAAGAATTTTTGATTATTCTGATGCAGAATTTAGTCCTGATGGAAAAAGAATAGTTGCCAAAAAAAATAAAATCTTCTATTTGTTTGATTCAATTGATGGGCGGCAATTAATCAATTCTCTTTCCAACGGTGAAGGAAATAATGATTACGTTAGGTATTTTTTCTCTAAAAACAGTGAATATATTATTACAATTACAATAAGTGGGAACGATAATGATGGATATTTATGGGATGCTAAAGATGGAAGTTTGATTAAAAAACTTAATCATACTTCATATTATGAAGGAGTAACTTTTAGTTCTGATGATAATTTTATTACTCAATCTAATAATGGTCATTATTATCTTCATACAAATAACAAAGAAGATAAAGATAGCGATGGCAAAAAATTATTAAATATAGTCTCTGGTTCTATTTATTTTAGCTCTGATGATAAATATATTATGCATCAAAGTCCAGGCTACAGAACAACCTTGTTTAATAGAGAAGGACGACAAATTCACATATTTCCCAATACTGATAGTGCAGAATTTGTATCTGGTAATAATATATTGCTTCAAGAAAATGATGGTATTGTTAAGTTAATAAAAATTAACAATATTTATGATAACAATGCTGATATACATGACATTGTGGAGACAAAAATAAATAGAACTTTAGTTATTAGTCCAGATGGAAAGTATATTCTTACAATATTGAGGAATAATATTGCTCAGTTGTGGGATACTATTAGTGGAAAACAAATTACCAAGCTAATAGGCCATAAAGATATTATTTTAAGTGCAGATTTTAGCTATGATGGTAAATACATTGTTACAGCATCAAAAGATAATACTGCCCGTATTTGGAACACAACTGGAAAGGAAATTCGCAAATTAATTCATAAAGAAGCTGTTTTAAATGCACATTTTGAAAATAATGGACAAAGGATTGTTACAGTATCAAAAAATAAAATTGTGTATTTATGGGATCAAGATTATGATGATGATGATAAACTTGAAATTAAAGAAGAAAAAGTACCAATTAATAAATTAGTAACTCATACAGATACTGTCTTTGATGCAACTTTTAGTCATGATAACCAATACATTATTACAGCATCAAAAGATAACACTGCTATTTTGTGGAATATAGGAGATGATGAGAAAAATATTATATTATCTGGCCATAATAGTGTTGTTTTAAATGCAAGTTTTAGTTATAACGATGAATATATTATTACCGCATCAGAAGATACTAATGCTATTTTATGGAATAAAAAAGGAGAACAAATTGAAAAATTACCTCATGACGCTCCTGTTTTAGATGCAAGTTTTAGTAACAATGGTAAATATATTGTTACGGTATCAAAAGGCGAAGCTAATATTTGGAGTATTACTATTACTGAAAATGAAAAAATTGAAGTAAAGAAAATTAAACCATTAGAGCATAAAAATGGTAATGTTTTAGATGTAAAATTTAGTCATGATAATAAACACATTATCACAGTATTAGACAATAATCAGACTGAGCTTTGGGGTATAAACGGTGATCATAAAAGAACACTATCCTTTCCCGATAAGCAGACTGTCCATAATGCAGTATTTAACCCATCTGATGATGAACAAATCGTTATAGCATCTTTTAGTGCAATTACTAATGTTGCTGATCTAATGAAAATTAAAATATCAGAGAATAAAGAAGCACGACATTGGGATTGGGATGTTGATTTTAATTCTGATGAGAGCCTTCTTGCCTTAGCCGCCGGTGAAGATGGAGTTCTTTTATGGGATATGAAGAATAAACAACATTACGATACTATAGAGCATCCTAATGATGGAATTGTGGCTGTAGCCTTTAGTCATGATAATAAACTTATTGCTTCGGGAGGTTTTAGTGGAAAAGTTTATTTATGGGAAATTGGAAATAATGAACCACTAATGAAATCAGATGAACATTCTAATGTTATTGTTAGTTTGGCTTTTACTTCTGATGGTCAATTTCTAGCTTCAGCAGATGTTAATAATAAAATATTTTTGTGGGATATTAAAAACAGAAATATACTTTATAAAAAACCATTGGAAGGTGAATTTACCAAGGGGGGTATTTATAGATTATCTTTTAGTTCAGATAATAACATCCTCGTTGTGGGTCGTGGTAAAGAAATATTATTGTGGGACATTGAAAATAAGCAAAAGTTTAGAGAACCATTGGTTGGACATTCAGGTATAGTAAAGAGTGTTACTTTTAGCCCCAATGGAGAAACTCTAGCTTCAGCAGATGAAAATGGAGAAATATTATTATGGAATTGGAACAATATTATTAAGGGACAAGATGATAATGCAAAAAAAACACCACAATACAAAAAATTACCAACAGGAGATTATGATAGTCGAGGTTTAGCTATTGCTTTTAGCCCTGATAACGAAACGTTAGTTTCTTCGTCTAATAGTGGAGAAATATTGTTTTGGGATGTTAATAAAAGGACGTTACGACATAATACTAAAACTGATAACAATCGCAGTGCCACTGGTTTAGTAGTTTTTAGTCCAGCCAAAGATAGTAGTAGAGAAACGGTAGCTTTTACAATAGGTTCTCGTGGAGATTTTGCAAAATTAATAGAATATGACTCATCTTTTGATAATGTTAGTTTATCGACTACTACTGATAATAATTTTCAGGATAATGATTATAATAAGTATTTTCAGAATAAAGATGAAGGTATTTTAAATTTAAATAAAGAAACATTTTTAACTATAAGTTCTGATGGTGAGATGTTAATTACTCAATCAAAATCTAATGAAAATCTTGGAAGAATATGGAAAACTTCCGATGGCGAATTAGTTAAATCACTAGATAAAATCAAATATGCCGCTTTTAGCAATAATGGTAGAAATATAATATATATTGATGATAATTCGGTTAAAACATTTAAAATAAGCGATAATAATGAAGAAGACAATTTATTGTTGTGTGTGACTGGAAATGATGATAAACCTGACAAAGATAGTTCGTCAGATATGATTGGAAGTAGTACTGGTATGACTAAAAATGAAGATGAGCAATCTAAATGTCCTGATTATGCTGCTATTAGTAACGATAATAAAGTTATAATAGGTTATCATAATGGGGATAATTTTAAGTTTAGTGTTATTATTAAAAGAGAAAAAGAAGGAACTATTAAAAAACCTATTTTTGATGGCAAAATTGACAATGCTGGCAGCACAGAAATTCTTTATGCTCAGTTCAGCAAAGATAGTAAATTTTTAATAATGAATTCTAAAGATACTATATTCATTTTTGATATAGAGAATGTGAATGAGGAGCAAAAACTAAAGTTAGTTGATACTAGACGTTTAGAAAATAATACTATATCTAGCGTAAGTTTTGGTGATGATAATAGATTTATAAATGTTTTTTTCAAGGAAAATGCTCAAGGAGAGAAATTTTTGCAACAACAAACTTTTTTTTATAATTTCAGTATGTTTAATAAAGATGGTAAATTAAACTGGCGAAAACCTATACCATCAACATTGTTTAGTGAATTTGAAACTGACTATATTGGTAGTAACAATGAAAATGATCATATATCTATTATAAAAACAAATGGATATTATAATTTTTATAATCTTAATGATGGTACAAAATTATTTGATAATGCAGAGGATGATAAAGAGAACGTAACACATTATGCTATAGTTCCATCTGATAAAAATGATGTTCAAGGTAAAGATTTAATATTGTATACAGATAAACATGAAGATTGTAAGGTAGCTTATTCTGATGAAAAAGATGCTAAAGATGAAACATGTACAAATGCTAAAAATTTGACACTGAATAAAGTTGGTAAAGATACTTATAAACTAACTATTCCAACAAATATCAAAAATAAAGGTTTTGATGTAGCTGATATTCAACCTGCCGGTAATAACACAATTGTTATAACTTCACAAGATGATATTGAACGTTATTTAACCTATGATAATTCAAATACTGATAAGCCTGTTGAGCTAAATGTCTTTAAGGAGATGGAACCAGGATATAGTGTTTCTGCTATTACTCCAAATAATGAACTTTTACTAAGTACATCATCAGACAAAGATGGTGTATTTTTGCATTTATATGAGAAAAGTGAAGAAAAATGGAAGAAAAAAATACCATTTAAAGCCAATAACATCAAAGTTAATTCTGATGTAGTTGTATTAAATTTACAAAATGGTACATTAAATTGGCGTAGTATAAATGATGGTGAAGAGTTATTTACTTTATTTCCTTATGTGGATGAGGTACAGAATTTAGATTGGATATTATGGACACCAAGAGGTTACTACGATTCATCTGTCGCCGGAGAAAATCTTATTGGTTGGCAAATTAATCATGACGCAAATACAGCTCCAGAGTTTTTTGTTGCTTCTCAGTTTCGTAAATATTACTATCGTCCTGATGTAATTAGCCAAATTTGGGAAAAGAAGCAACAAGATGAAGTAGTATTATTTTCAGCTAATCAAAGTTCTAAATATGTGCCAGAAGTAGAACCAGAAATTAGAAAATTATTAACAACTTATTACCCGCATGATGTTGTGGATAATATATTAACAGCATTCAATGTAGAGAATGCTTTAAAATTACTAAATAAAGAGAAAGGTTATTCCATACCTTCTAAATTGCAAACTCAATACGATATTCAAGAATCATTACCTCCAGTAGTTACTTTATTAAATATTGATGATGAATGTGCTGTTGAAGATTATGATGTGGAATCCGAAAGTTTAACAAAAGATAAATATGGAGAATTTAATGACCTAACTAAATGTTATACTCCCAAACATGTCAAAAAAGATAGTGGATTATTCCAAGAAAATAAGCGAGAAAAAATAATTGACCATGATTTTTGCTTTTCTAAAACTGACATAGATTTGTATTATAGTATTCGTCATCTATCTGATGAACCTATTACTACATTAAAAGTATTAGCAGATGGTCGATTATTAGGAAAAGTGTATAACAAAAAAAATCGTGACACAAGTAGTAAACTTACTCAAAAAAGATTATGTGACTTACGACCAGAAATAAAGACTGAAGATAAAGTAAAAAAATACCTTTCTGTTAACTGTGACTTAAGTCAAAATGACTACACTCTTCGTGTTTCATTGCCACCACGTGATGTAAATATTAGCCTAATTGCAGAGAATCGCTTCGCAGCTTCTGAACCGGTTACAATTCGCTTACATTGGAATGGTGATAATAATAATCTTTATTTATTGGCAGTTGGAACTGAACAAGGAAAGGCTTCTAAAAAAATAATAACTACTGCCGAAACTGAACAAAAGGTTTATGAAAAAATAACTACTGCCGAAAAAGATGCAATTTGTTTTGCTGAGACTATGAAACTGCAAGAAGGTAAATTGTTTGATAAAGTAAATATTAAATTATTACAAAGAGTTGATGGTCATCCAGAAATAACATGGTTAGTTGGAAAAAATAACCAAGCTATGGCCAGTAAAAAAACTATACTAAATGGTTTAAAATGGTTAGAAAAAAATACAAAAGTTAATGATGTAGCTATACTGTTTTTAGCAGGTAGTGGTACTCAAGGAAAAGATGGACAATATTATTTTTTACCTCGTAATCTTGATAAAGATAATATAACTGATACAGCTATTTCCTATAGAGATATTACAAAAACAATGGCATCTTTATCTGGTAATAGTTTAATTTTTGCAGATGTTTGTTATAAAAACATTTTTGACTATAAATCTACTATTCATAATCCAATAATTACTAATGAAATGGCTCAGTCTAAAAATGGAGTAACAATATTTGCTGCCAATAATAAGAAATGCGGAAATATTTCAGATAATACAGAAAATGGTATTTTTACTACTAATTTATTGGATGGATTGTTTGATAGTGAAAAAACGGTTGTTGATGGTAAAATTACATTACAAAAACTAAAGTCCCATCTTTACAAACGAGAACAATCATTTGCAATCATTCCCAAAACAATTAATGAAAATTTTACAATTTCTTCTGTAGAACCTGTAGAACAACAAGAAAAAGAAACTTGCATTTGTAAAACAGACTTGGAGAAAGGTCGGTGTTTTATTACTGAACCTAGTATCGAACAACTTGACGAAAAAGTTATAGACAACATTGCCATTTGTTATGACAACAATTCGGAAGATTGGAAAAGTAATTTGAAAGAATGGAATCTAAAAGAAATTCAAAAGGAAGATGGTCTGAGTTTTGTGTATATCAAAAAACCTGAGTCTCAGAAATAATTAGTTATACAGAACCAGTATAAAATTATGTAGGTCTGATTAGAGAAGTATAATCGGACATTCGTAATCATTGTAGAAAATATTTTTCATATGAATCATCATTCACTGTATTTATATAATGAAGAATTGTAAATATTTTATTCTGAAAATTACACAATTCTGATTTCAATAATTACATTGCCAAATCAATAACTTGAAAAATATACTGTATAAAGACAGATTTCTATACAGTATTATAGTTCTAAAACATATGCATAACTATCATGAATTTTATATATTTTAAGTTAATCGTTACTACGTTGTTTTTTATGATTAGTTATTGTGAAGCAAATGATAACAAATCCCAAATTCAAAACACTAAACATGAAACAATAAGAATAGCTTTAGGACAAAATGTCAATACTATTGATCCAAGTTTAGCAAGACAAGAACAGGATTTTGAAATTATTGAACAGCTATTTTTAGGCTTAACAGATTTTGAACCTACTACCTATAATGTAATTCCAGAGTTTGCAATAAGTTGGAAAGTAAATGATGATAATACGATTTATACATTTAAACTACGTCAGGATGTCAAATGGACAAATGGAGAACCGGTAACTGCACATGATGTTGTATGGACAATTAACCATAATCTCATTCAATCTCCTCGCTTATATAAAATGCTTTATATAATTAAAAATGCCAAGGCAATCCGTAAAGGAGAATTATTACCACTGGGAGTCAATGCTATAGATGATTATACAGTAGAATTTGAATTAGAATATGCCGCTGGTTATTTTCCTGCGATGGTAAGTATGTCGGTATATCGTCCTTTACCAAAGAACGTTGTTAAAAAATATGGTAATGATTGGACTAAATTAGAACATATTCAAACTAATGGTTCTTATTATCCAATTAATTGGAAACAAGGTAAAAGTATCACTTTGGAGAAAAATTTACAATATTATGATGTACATCAAGTTCAAATACAAAAAATACAATACTTTATTATTTCCAATGCTGTATTAGGGTTTGCCATGTATAAACATGATGAACTAGATATAATAGGTGGTAATTCTACATTACCTCGTGATGAAATGCCTTATATCAATTTTAACGCTAATCTACGTAGAGAATTACATAATACCAAAAAATTTAAAACTTTATTTTATGGTTTTAATACTAAAAACCCTCCAATGGATAATAAATTAGTCCGTAAAGCAATTTCAGCAGCTATTAATAAGCAAATTATTAATGATTTTGTTGTTTGGAATAATAATACAATAGCTAATACTTTTACTCATCCTTCTACTTTTGGTTCAGTTGAACCACAACAACAAGTAGGCGTTCAATTTGATCCTAAACAAGCAAAAAAATGGTTATTACAAGCTGGCTATAATGATAATGAATTTCCTAAAGATGTTGTTTTAATATCCCCAGATGAACCAACTAAATTAAGTATTGCTAATGCTATCAAAATTATGTTAAAACGTTATTTAAATATTGATATTAAAATACAAAAATATGGACGAAGAGATGATAAAAAAACTTTTGATATACATATTTTTTATCATACATGGACGGGAGATTATCCAGATGCAAATAATTGGTTATATGAAACATTCCATCCTAAATTTGGTTATTATTCTAAAAAATTAGGTTGGAGTAATGATGAATTTACTGAGGTAGTAGAAAAAGCTCAACAAATAACAGAACAAACTGAAAGAAAACGTCTTTATCACAGGGCAGAGCAAATTATTACCGAAGAAGAGGCTGCCATAATACCTATTTATTTTACCAATGCTCCTATACTTGTAAAATCTAGAGTAAAGGGATGGTATCATATGCCATTTGGTGGACAGCATATTCGAGATTGGAAATTGGAGAATTAAAGATGTCTAAAATATTCTATGTAATAATTTTCCTTATTTTAGGTTTAGCAGTTTTCCTATTGCAAAAATATTCCGAACCATATTATATTGCTGTTGCCGGGCCAATGACAAATATTAATGGTGAAGCTATGCAACAAGGTGTTCAATTGGCTATTGATGAAATTAATAAAAAAGATGGTATTAATGGTAGACAAATTAAATTAAAAATTTTTGATGATCAAAATGATCCAAATATTGCCATAGAAAAAGCTAAAGAAATAATCAAAGGAAAGTATCTTGCTGTTATTGGACATTATACCAGTGGAACCTCTTTAGCAGCAGCAGAAATTTATAAAAAACATGGTATTCCAGCTATTTCAGGTTCGGCAACTTCTGATGAGTTAACTAAAGGAAATGATTGGTATTTTAGAGTTATTTTTAATAATAGTGATCAGGGAGCTTTATTAGCTTATTATATTAAAAAAATTCTTAAGAGAGACAAAGCTAGTATTATTTTTGACAGTGATTCATATGGAGAAAACTTAGCAAAAACTTTCTTACAAACGGCCAAAATGATTGATTTAAAAATTAAAAATCAATGGTGTTTTATTGGTGATAACGGTGGAAATTGTCCTGCTGAACAAAATTTTGCTGATACTTTAAAACTAGTTAAGAACTTAAATGCAAAAAAAACTGGTATTATATTTCTTGCTACTCATTCAGAAGAAGCAGTGAAAATTATCAAAGCAGTACGAAATAAAAATAACAGATTTCCTATCATTGGTGCAGATTCATTATCCAGTACAGCATTTTATGATTTAATTCGCAATGATACATTAGAAAAATATCAAAAGGGTTATTATACTGATGGTATTTATGTAATAGCTCCATTTTTGGAAGATTTAGCCGGTAAACGTGCCATTGATTTTAAACGAGCTTTTTCGACAAAATATAACAAGAAAAAACTTTCTGCAACTTCCATCGTTTATTATGATGCAACTCAAGTTATTTTACATGCACTTAAGCAACTATCTTCAGAGACAATAACATATAGTTTAATAGAAAAACGAACTCAATTAAAAGAAAATTTATGGAAAATTTCAAACCATCATCAGGCAGTTGAAGGAGTTACCGGACCTATTTACTTTGATAGAAACGGGGATGTTGATCAGTCTATACCAATAGGTGTATATGAAAACGGTAAACCAACAGTTGCTTTATCTCAATATCGCAGTAAACATTTAACTCAAGAACAATCCCAAGCAAAACGTATTTTACCAGAAGTTTTTGAAGGCAATCTCATAAAAGTTAATGGTAAATTCAGAAGCAAAGCAGAAGTTGTTTATGTGGGAGTTGAATTTAATAAAATAACTCAACTAAAAACCAAAGAATCCAGTTATATGATTGATTTTTATATTTGGTTTCGTTCTAAAATTGATATGGATAAATCTGAAATAGATAAATTATTTTTAGATGAATTTGGTATAAATACAACTACATTTGATAATAAAATCCACTTTGATGCGAACCAAATTGAATTTGTTAATATTGTTGATGTTAAAGCCGGACAATTAACCAATTCTAAAATGGCTGATATAGATCGTACCATAACTGATGAAAAAATTATTACAAAAACTTACCGAGTCAAAGCTAAATTCAAAGGTGATTTTGATTTTCATAGATATCCTTTAGACCGCCAAACCTTGTCCATTCAATTAAGACATCAAAATAAAGAACGCAACAGTCTAATTTATGCTGTAGATACTCAAGGTTTAAAAATGGATGAACTTAAAGAAAGAGTTAAAAATAATAATATTGTGGCATTAAATGGTTGGCAAGTTCATGATATTGCACTATTTGAAGATATTCAGAAAATAGACTCAACCTTTGGTTTTCCCAAATATTTCAACTTACAACGTCAATTGGAATATTCTCGTTTAAACATCGAAATAGAAATTGAACGCCATGTATTCAGTTTTTTTTGGAAAAATCTGTTTCCTAATATGTTAATTATAGTACTTGGATATGGAATATTTTTTATTAAAGCATTCGCTACTCAAATGGCATTGGGAGTTAATTTAATATTACCAACTTCTATATTGCATATCAGACTGTCTTCTGAACTACCAATGTTAGCTTATTTCACTTTATTGGAATATACTTTTTACCTAATTTACTTCTTAGCAGTTTGCTCTTTACTTATGGTTGTTACTATGCATTTTCACGAAGAAGATGAAAGAAACTATAAACGTACTCAAAATATCATGCTTGCAGGGAGAATTGGTTATCCTATTGTAGTTTTTGTTGGTTGCTTTCTGATATTTTTTTAGCTAAATAGAATAGCTATTTCAATATTTTCGTTATGTACCCAACGAGAGAAACGGCGTTCCGTACTTTGAGCTTTTTGGGCCCTACTTTTAACAAATGGAATCCATTCTGGAAGGTTGATTTCTCTCACTTGAATCAAACTGTATACCATCCATAACAACGTTATTTTATGACGTTTATCTTTCCAATTGCTTGAAGATAGAAAATTTGATAAAGTTGTTAATAATGGGTCAAGGATTTTCATTTTTTATTTATGTCTGTTTTAGGTTGTTAATTAAACCTATTATGCTCTTTTTTTATACTTTTGTCAGGCTGTCAGGTATAACAGCACAAATGGGGATAACTGGAAGAATAATTATGGTTGGAATATTACTAACCTACCTTGTAGTTGGCATGGTATTTATTGTAAAGATAATGGCATAGTTCAAATTGGTCTTAATTATGATGGTAACGATTATTCAGGTAATAATTTGGTGGGTACAATTCCTAATTTTAAAAGTTTTCCTAATTTAGAACGTCTTCATTTATCTGAAAACTTCTTAACTGGTACAATTCCAAATTTTAGTAATTTACCCAATTTATCTGCACTATCTCTTGGTAACAATCAATTGACAGGAAAAACGCCTGATTTTATCAATCTGCCTAATTTAACATACCTTGATGTAGAAAATAATCAACTAACCACAGTAAAAATAACTCTTGAAAAAGAAAGCTACACCCAAGACGAACAATTCAAAGCAGAATTAACCGAAACTTTCAGTGAAGACTATGACTTATATGTAGCAATTTTATTTCCCAACAATACTGATTTTGTCACGTTAGAAGATACTAATAAATTTACTCAGCTAAACCAAATTCAAAAATGGTAAGCTTTGAGAGAAGAAACAATCACATTAATAGATTTAGCTTTACCATCCGATTTAGCAACTGGCAAATATTGTATTTATGGAATTTTAGCTCCTAAAGATGAATCTATTTTTGAAGTAAAAGAACAATGGATTATGGATATGGAATGTTTTAAACTGAGTGAATCTGATTTTTAGATGGAGTTTATAAACACTAATTCCTAAGCAAATCCTATATATGTTTATTTATAATTTGTAACACCTTATATAGTATTATCCTAAAAATAAAATTGAACAATGGAAATTAAATTTTGAAATACTACTTATTTATATTAATATTTTTATTTGTTGGTTGTGCAACAGTAAAAGAAGAAACTGCTACAACACAATTAAATGTGAATTAAGAGCTAAATAATTATTTTAAAAATCATATAATTAGAATTTACTATTTAGAGACTTTTACTTGGTAAGTTTTTAACATATTGTTTTAAAAGCTATATGAATTTTAGCTCTTAATTCACATTTAAATAAATCTATATCAAACAATAATTTTTCTTACAGAAAAGTATATTTTTTTCAGCATAAATTGATAACAGGGTGGGTTTTTGAATCAGGAGATACTTTTTATAATGATTTACGTGAAGGAAATGTTGAAAGATTATATTCGGCAGCAGAATCAATTATATCTCAAGAATATTCTGACCAAATAGTTATCATTCCCATTAAAGACACAAGTGCTGTCTTAATATTATTTCCAGAGCCAAAACTAATGCCAAATTGTTTCTTTGCTATGGTAATAAAAAATGATAATGGTTATAGGTATATTACATACGAACGTACTATGGATACTACGGATAGTGGTTTTGTGGGAGTAGTCGGTGAATGGAATGCAAAGAAAAACCATATTAATCATGGGTCTCGTACCTATAAAAAATCATCTGAGTTTGTAGCTGAAGTATTAGATAATAAGCTGTAATAGTGTTAGGTAAGTTATCATTGATGGTCGTGTACAGCTACTTGCCGTGCTGAAAGACTGCAAGAAAGATACGGTTAAAAGTTTTCTGAAAAGTATTCCAACTCATTGTATTAACATTTCTGAAAAATTGATTTACCTTCAACTAATGAGAAGTTACGAAATTTCATGATGTCCCCGGAACGTCCATATTCCGTGAACTAATCAATTTCTCAGTAAAACAGTTGTTATTTCCAGATAAGTCAGGTTCCTCAGACAACTCCACCATGACATCAACGATGAACTTGTTCAAAATTTCAAAAAACGCAACTATGCTTAACTATTTCTTCAAATTTAAGAACTCTCACACTATTCGACTTCGGCTTCGCCTTTCCGTATCTCACAGCGATATTGGAAAGTTGAATAATTACGATTATTTTATCTCAAAAGAAATCGGGTCATTACCATTAAAAACAATTTTCCCATCTTTTAAGCGATAACCTATATAAACAGTATATGGAATCAGCGGTAATCCGGCTAATGAACCTTCGTAAATAGTACTTTGTAACGTACTAGATAATTTCACATTTTCTTCAGCAGCAATGATAGATGGTATATCATTATTCCACAATTCCCAAGTCAAATAATCATTACCACGCATAAAAAATACTGGAGTTTCTAAATGTAACAATGCTAAAATTAAAATATCAACTGTTTCAGCAACATCAAAATCATCAATAGTAACGGCAGCAGAAACTGTTATTGTATCAGTTGAATCAATTTGTAACTGATTGCCAACTAGTCCTTGTTCTGTAACAATTTGATTAAAAAAATAAGATTCAGTTTCAATTTCACTACCTATCTTATCAACTGCCATCCCAAGCGAACCTTTCATTACATTTGCAGTAGAATTAAAATTAAATACTAAAATACTATTTGTAGTCAGTTCATTACGACTACTTATATTAATATAGTAAGTCTTATTTGCTTCTAAAGTAACATTGATCTGAGAATGAGAATAATGATCATCAACATCATCGTTACAAGCTAATTCAGTCAAAGAATCTTTAGAGCCAGACCACAAAGATAATACAGTATTATAATCAGAATTAAGAGTGTCAAATACTAAACTTTGCATAGTGTTGGATTTGTACTGATACCAAACACTATTGTAAGCACTACTAGCACAAACTGATAAAGATTCATTAGCATCAGTAGTGGCTATATCAGCTTGTTGAGTGTTAGTATAAGGAATAGTTGTTATTTCAATTGCATTAGTCAAACTATCGTTGTTCGAATCCGAAATACTTAAAGATTTGGCATTAAAAGTTAAATTACCAGTTTCCTTATTAAAACCATTAATACCAATAAGATATTGAGTACCACCGGTTAGCTCTGCACTTAGTTGAGATTGCATGGTGTCCTCTGTGCCATTGTCATTACAAGTTACTTTAGTCAATGGATGCTGTTCTCCAGTCCAAACACCAAGCACTGTATCATAGTCAGAGCCATAAGTATCAAATACTATTTTTTCATCAATGGTAGGGTTATATTGATACCAAACACTTGCTTCACTGAATGAACAAATAGGAAAGTCTTCGGAAGATTCTGTAGTTGAATCAGAAGTATCCTGTGTATTGGTATAAGGTAATGTTGGAATACTAATAGCACTATCTAAATCGTCATTAACTGGAGCAGCATGTATAGGAATTGCTACAGTTAATAGGGTTATCCACCCAAATATTTTTAAATTCATAAAAATTCCCCAAAAAAATAGGGGCAGAAACTGCCCCTTTAAGTTTAACATTGTAAGTAAGAATTAATAAACTTTAAATTATTACTCTTCAAGACCTTGTTGAGATATAATTGCTTCTACATCACAACTATTAGGCCATGAAATTGCTTCGATATCAGAATAAATTTCTGTATTATATTTCAATACAATATTGCTAGGATTTTCTGAAGTTGCTTCCCCAGGTAAAACTGGGCAACCACCTTCTGTTGTTCTCCAACCATATATATTAAAATCTCCATCTTCATGAACAGCAAACAATAAGACATTATTATTAGCCATATCTAATGCTTCTATTTGACCTGATACTGGACAAATAATAGTTTCACCAGTAGAGCTATCCCATGAATATAATGTGCTAGATTCTGCACTACTTTTACCAGTTCTATTACTATTTTCTGCCAGATATAATACATCATCTTCATTATTCCAAGTCATACCTTCAATAGCAAACTGTGAATAATCAGCTTCACTGGAAGTATTAGCACGTTCACCGATACCAGTCAATAAATCAACAACTAATGGACCGGCTTTTCTATCTGACCATGCCCATAGTTCACCATTATTTTTGAATGAAATGGCGGATACTTCACCTGGCCAGATTTGAACCTCTGGATTCACAGGAGTTGCAACACCGGTTGATTTATCAATTTGATATAAAGTTCCAGTAGGATAGACTGTATTTTCTATGTCACCATTCACATCATCACCAGATGAAGCATATAGTATATCTGTTATAGGATCAGTATCTAAACCTTCGAGGTCATATCCAGACAATACATCACCTAATGCAGTTGCTACACCAGTATTTGGAGTTATACCAAAGATTCCAGTATCATTCAAAAGTTTATCATTCAAAGCATAAAAATTAGGCTCAGAACAACCAGGAATAACATCATCCAGTCTAGGATTGAAACCAAAGTCAACTGTTAGATTAACTTTTGCAGCTTCATCTTCAGGGTCTTCTGGAGCAACTAGAGTAACTGCTGATGATACAACTCCATGACCAACTACTGGATTACCATTACTATCGTTGTCAATACCATCATCTGGATCAGAACCAGAACTATTTGGACCAGAACCTTCAGAAGTTATGAAAGCAAAGGAAGTTGTTGGATCATTTAACGGACCTCCAACTGCAAAGTTATCTGGATCGATCTGCACAATGTAATCACCCGGTTTCAATTCTTCAAATAAGTAATAACCTGGTGTACCACCTTTAGTAAAGGTAACCATACTTGATATTTGCTGATCAACATTTGGTGTATATTCATTATTACCATCAGTATCACGATACAAGTTAACCTTAACACCATTAATGCCTTCATCACCATCAGCAACGCTGTAAGTACCATTCAGTTCTTCATCTTTATCTAACCAAACTTGATTACCCAAAGATAAATCACCAATAATTACGAATATACCAGCATCTACGGTTCTGTTAAACTCATTTTTGCCCAATGTAACGATGTCTGTTACGCCATCACTATCAACATCAGAATCTTCAGCATCAGACGAACCTTCATCTTTGCCAGTAAAATATTCAGCATCTTCTGGTAAAGTGAATTTAACAAAATAATCACCTGGACCAAGGTCTTCAAATAGATAGCTACCATCACTTGCAGTGTTAGTAATTTCTACTTCTTGATCTGAGGCTGGGTCTGCAATACCATTACCATCATCACGATATAATGTTACTTCAACACCACTTATACCTAGATCTTTACTTTCATTTTGTTGACCATTTTGATCACGATCAAACCATACATAGTCACCTAATGCAGCAGTTCCTTTTTCTACTAATCCCATATCCCAACTATAGTCAAGTGTTTCGCTTTCTAAAGTTATAATTATAGTTGAATTAGTATCAGGATTAACATCTGAATCTGCAAGATCATCATCACTAGCATCCTGAGGCGATACTGCATAACCAACTGGTGGGTAAAATTTAACAAAGTAATCGCCACCATCTAAGAATGAAAAGATGTAGAAACCTGGTTCACCATCTGGACCATCAGCTGTTCTAGTGAATTCAAGGAATTCATCATCAGCAGTATTAGGGATACCATCTGCTCCGGGTTTATAAACTTCAACTTTAACACCATTAAGACCTACTTCATCATTATCTTGTAAGCCATTAGCGTTATAATCTAACCAAACTCTATCACCCAAAACGGCGGGTTCAAAATCAACTACTTCAATACCAACTTTAATTGGTTCAGAAGGAAGCAATGTATCACCATTATCTACTCGAGTAGCAACATAACCAAAAGAGTTCCATGCAATTGAAGGTTCTTCTTCAGTTCCTAAAGCAGCATCAATTGGAGCTAACATAGGCCATTCCAGCTTTAATTCATCACCTGGATCAAACACTTTTTCACCAAAATCGAATCTTAAAGAACGAACAGCAGCAATATCATCTGGTAAGTTAGTTGACCATTGTGGTTCTTGGCAATCAACTGGATTTGTTGGTAATACTTCACTCCGACAAGGATTTTCTTCAACACTGTAAGATACGATAATTCCATTACCAGCATTTACAACATCTCTTAATCGAGGTTGCCAGTTTGATTCACGTTGAGATAAATCAATAACTCCAGTATCAGATATGAATGGTAAAATATCAACAACTACCACGTTAGTCATGGAAACATTTCCAACGTTTTTAACTATCAAACGATAATCTAAAGTACCACCTCTAGCAGTTTTACCCCAATTTGGATAACGATGATATTCATAGTCCAATTGACCACGAACCCATTTAAGTGATTCCATAGCAGCTATTTTACTTGCAGTTATAAGAGCGTTATCACTTGAACATAACAGTTCTTCAACGTCACCATCACCATCAATATCACTGGTATCAGCTATTTTATCAATACAACTATTTAAATTAATAGCAGTATTAGGATTTTCAGCAATGGAATAAGCTCTATTACCTAATAAACCAGGCAAAGTTGTGGATTTAACCCGAGCTGTCATGTTTATTTTATATCTATTCCATTTTTTAAATGAATGAGCATTGTCACCAAGCCATTCCCAATACAATACTGTTTTACCTTCCTGATTAGTTTTTTCAGAAAAAGTTGGTGAAGGTATGCCTTTAGTTCCACCAGATACAGGACTCCAGCTCTCATATTCCAAATTATCATCTAATATATCAACTATACTAGGATTTACTAACAAAGTTTCTGATTTGTTTATCAAGGTTATCTCATACGTTACAGTATCGCCTGGGGTAATTGTTGACATTCCAGAAACAGTTTTAATTATCACAGGTTTTGCCATAGCATTAATTACTTCGGTCTTTTTAGTATGAATAGCATTTTTAGGTCTACCTTCATAGCTTGTTTCACCAAGAACAGTATTTTCAAGTATATCGCCAACGTTTACTGGTTGACCATTTCTATCTTCTGATAGCACTGTAACTGAGAAACCAGTAGATACATTTCTGCTAACATCAGAACGGAAACCAACTGGTACTGATGGATAAGTCCATTTTAGGTCAGTTATATATTCACCGTCAGATAAGTTTAATGATGCCACATCTACTAATTGCATTGGAGGCGTATTAAATGGACTACCAGCTACTGTTGTCCAAGTAGAATTAGTATTGGTTTTATAATCAATAGAAACCGGAACTGAACCATCAATTTGATTATTATCGCCAGCACGTATATTCGTCACATCCATTTGCAGGGGTATAGTATCAGTTATAATCATCTCATCAAGAGTAACACTACCGGTATTTTTGATAGTAAATCCATAATCAAAAGTCCCACCTTGTATAATTGTATTTGGGCCTTGCTTCACCACTGAAAAATTAGCAACACCTTCACCCATACCAGGTCCAAAATAATTAGTTACTTGAGCAGTATAAACTTGCGGTTCTGCTACACCAACCACAGTACCAGTAGCGGTAACTACATTAGTTATATCACCTTCACTAAAAATAGAAGATGGATACTGTACTGTAAAATCATAATAGGTAAAACATTCCCCTACTTTTAAGTCTTTGGTAGGCCAAGTAATGGTTTCACCAGTGGCATCGTAAACTCCATTTCTTCCAGAAGATATGTAATTAGTATTAGCCGGTAACTGATCAACCATAGTTACATTATTTAAATCAAGTTGACCATAACCGTCTTGGTTACACATCGTAACTCGGTATTTAGTATCAAAATCTAAACGAGGATTAATAGAGTTTAAAGCTTTAGTCAAAGTAATTACACTTTCAGCAGTCACAGTTACTGTTGAAATAACATTTTCTACACTATCTGCATTATCAGAACTAATAGTAGCTGAATTAGTCACTATAGTGTTATTAGGTGTTTGACCATTTTTAAGTACAACGCTCATAGTTAGTTCACCAGTAGAACCTGCTTCTAGAGGACTAATGAACTGCCAAGTTACAACATTTTCAGTAATATCAACTGCTTCAATATGTTGATGTGCTGCACCAGCTGGGGAAACTTCTTGTAATATCTCAGTTATTTCAGCAGGTAAGGTGCTAGTTAATTGTACATTTTCACAATTTTCTGTGGTACTGGCACAACGATACTTAAGTAAAAAAGTAAATGGTTGTCCAGATAAAACGGACGTTACATCACCTTCAACACTTTGTTCAAGTGCTAATTCTGCTCGAGCATGAGCATTTGTAGAAATGCCGAGCATCATGACTATTCCCATAACGGATAGTGTGTAAGAAAAGACACTTCCTCGTTGGAAAAAGAGATTTTTCATTTTTTTCCTCCATTAAAACCAAATTAAAATTTAAAAGTATAATTCAATTAAAAGTTTGAATAAATAGGTTAATTTACTATATAAAAATAAGAATATTTTAAAACAGGTATAGATTAGTATAGCAGATATAAATTTAAAGAATTGAACTAGAAAATACTTCTGAAATATTTATATAATTAGCTATTAACAAAGTTAATATTACTCAGATAAAAAATGCTTAATTATAATTTTTTCATAATATTTTTAGTACAGAATATTTTATTAATAATTATAACTTTTTTCTAAAATGTCCTTCTTAACTAAGATTGTAAAAATGGGACTTTAATATTTGAGAAGGATAATGATTCCCTTGTTTTCTTTCTTAATCAGATATGAGTTATTATCATAAATAAAACTTCAAACAAACTTAAACTAATCTTGAATAAATTAATGAATATAATTTATAGATATTATAGCAATTTTTGTTCCTTGACTTGATCTCATTGGAATATACTATATTTATATAGATATTTTTTGCAATTTGCAACGCAATATAAAAACTCTTGCGAATCTTATGTATTTTATGTGAAAATATATTTAATATATTTGAAATATAACATAATACTTATATAATTGAGTTGTTATAACATTCCTACATTATGCATCATAATATATAAATAAGGAATATCACTATAAAACTAAATATTAAAGATAAAGGAGTTTCGCAGCGTTAGCATCAATTTAAAGTCAAAAACAAAATACATGATGGAGATAGAAAACTATAGTTTATACTGTAAACGACTTAAGATTTTGACTTTTACTTTAAGTAAATCGTTATGGCAATTAGCTAAACAACAACTTCAAAAAGTCCAAGTTTTACTCGTTCATAGTATAATAAATGGTGAATGTAATTAAGAAATGAAATAACGAAAGAAACGACGAAGCGTAATACAAAATCCTACCAATTTCTTAAAAATTTGCAAGGTATAAACTCTTGTTAAGTTTATAACTATTTTAGCTCAGGATTACCCAAAAAAATATTAAAAGTTTACTTCGTTTATTTTACAATTTATCAAAATTAATTTTAAAAAAACTTTTCAAACAATTAATACATTTTTGTAAGGGGTTATCACTCAATATAAGAAGATATAGTTGATTTTAATCCAAAATACTTATGGGTCAACGTCAATAGTTTTGTTACTGTTTATATGATTTGCTTCTTTTGCTTTCATAAGAGATTCAAGATATGCAAGTTCATTTGCATTTTTTTCAATGCCTCTAACAATAGCTTGGCTAATATCATCTGCACCCTTTGGAGTTTTATTGCATAGTTCAAAAATCCTAAAAGCCGCATTTAATCTAAGAGTTATAGGAGCTTCCATATCAGTAACTATGGTCTCTACTACATCTAATGCAATATTTGCAAGATGTTGCAATCGTTCTTCACAAGCAGATTCTACTTTTAAATCCTTAGGTTTATTTAACATAAGTTATACATAGTTGTGTTTTTAAGTAGCAGATTGTTACATAAAGGACGGATACTATCCGTCCCATGTTGTAAAAATATTTATAGGAAAGTAGGGCAGCTATCACCACTACTATTATGATGATCAACTCCGATAGTTTTGTTATCAAGTTGATTAGCTTCTTTCGCTTTCATAAGTGATTCAAGATATGCAAGTTCATTAGCATTTTTTTCAATCCCCCTTATAATTGCTTGACCAACATCATCATTATTTTTAGGAGACATGCTACACAACTCAAAAATCCTAAATGCTGCATCTAATCGTAAGTTAATAGGAGCTTCCATATCTGTCAAGATAGTTTCAACTACATCTAATGCAATATCTGCTAAATGTTGCAAACGTTCTTGACAAACAGATTCAACTTTTAAATTTTCTGGTTTAGTTATCATAACTGAAAATAATACAATATTATTAGGTTTTTCATTACAATACCTTTTGTCAAAAGGTTAATTTTAGTTTTGAAAAATATAAAATTTCTGAGTAAACCTAAAGAAGATACTGAACATGATACAAAATTTATTTGCAAATAACAAGATAATAATTTTTTAAATATTATTTATGTGCTGACATTCATCAACAACGACTTTTGGCATATATTATACATCACTACTTTCCGCCAGATTACCAATTCTATTATCTCACAAGTTAGAATTCTCACTTTTATTTCAGTTAGTTGTTCTTAACTATCCGAATCATTGTCACCTTAAGACTTAATTAAATATTGAAAACTTAGCAAGTTTGATATTGTTAAGATGGAATCATAGCAATTTTTAACAAAACAAGTTGTATTTACATAAATTAAATATTTGATAATTATATTAAAATACATTAAAATAAAATATTAATTGTTAATGAATTTTTATACTTTTCTTGACTTTTTTTCACTGCTCTGTAAAATCAATTATTAATTGAACTTCAGTTCTACCTCAAAAAATTACAAAAATGACAAGATTCATATTTATAACTGGTGGAGTAGTATCTTCACTAGGTAAAGGCATATCTTCCGCTTCTTTAGCGGCAGTCCTTGAAGCACGCAAACTAAAAGTTACTTTATTAAAATTAGATCCATATATTAACGTTGACCCAGGTACAATGAGTCCATTTCAACATGGTGAAGTTTTTGTTACCGATGATGGAGCTGAAACCGACTTAGATTTAGGCCATTATGAACGTTTTGTACGGACCACAATGGGGCAACAAAATAACTTTACTACTGGTCGCATCTACGAAAATGTTATTCGCAAGGAACGAAAAGGCGATTATTTAGGGGCCACAGTTCAAGTTATTCCTCATATAACTGATGAAATAAAACGTTGTTTGCTAGAAGGAGCAGGCGATGCTGATGTAGCAATGGTTGAAATTGGTGGTACTGTTGGCGATATAGAGTCCTTGCCTTTTTTAGAGGCTATCCGTCAATTAGGTGGAGATTTAGGTCACGAACGAGCTTTATTTATTCATCTCACTCTTATACCTTACATTCCTTCTGCTCAAGAACTCAAAACTAAACCAACCCAACATTCAGTTAAAGAATTGCGTTCTATAGGCATTCAACCAGATATTTTACTTTGTCGTTCTAGCCAACCTTTACCAGAAGGTGAACGCAAAAAAATTTCCTTATTTACAAGTGTTGAAGAACAAGCTGTTATTTCAGTACTTGATGCCGATTCTATTTATCGTGTACCGTTGTTATTACATCAACAAGGTTTAGATAAAATTGTTTGTAATAAACTTAAATTAGATAGCCCAATAGCTGATTTATCCGAGTGGGAAAATGTTATAACTGCTATGGATAATCCAACTAATGGTCAAGTTAATATTGCGATGGTAGGAAAATATGTTAATTTGACAGATGCTTATAAATCTTTAACTGAAGCGTTGGTCCATGCTGGTATTCATACCCATGTTAAAGTTAATATTGTTTATATAGATTCAGAAGAAATTGAAAAACAGGGTACTGATTGTTTAAAAAAAGTTGATGCAATTTTAATTCCGGGTGGATTTGGAAAACGTGGTATTGAAGGTAAAATAAATGCGGCTCGATTTGCTAGAGAAAATAATGTACCTTATTTAGGTATTTGTTTAGGAATGCAGGTAGCTGTTATAGAATTTGCTAGAACAATTGGTTTAGAAAAAGCTCACAGTACTGAATTTGCTCCGGGAACCCCTAATCCAGTTATTGGTTTAATAACCGAATGGATGGCTGAAAGTGGTAATATAGAACAGCGTGATGCCGATGTTGATAAAGGTGGGACTATGCGATTAGGTGGCCATGTCTGTCATTTAATGAGTGGTAGTAAAACTCAAAAATTATATGGTAAGGAGATAATTCGAGAACGACATCGGCATCGCTATGAATTTAATAATAATTATATGAGCATGTTACGACAAGCTGGGTTTATTTTTGCGGGAATGTCAGCCGATGGTAATTTAGTTGAAGTTATTGAAAACGGTCATCATCCTTGGTTTATTGGTTGCCAATTTCATCCTGAATTCACTTCAACTCCAAGAGATGGTCACCCTTTATTTTCTGGTTTTATCCAAGCAGCAAAGGTTTATAATCAGGATATTGAATAGCTTTAAATGATATTAGTTTTAAAAATTAATGAAACTTATAATAACTTTCTCACCCCACCCTTGGCTGCTACTTCTTTTAACGGCTCATCGTTATACATATTTTTAAATATTTTATTTTAAATAGTTTTTCGTAGGGTGGGTAGAAAGGCACGGCTTTCTCATAAAAATATAATTTATTTTTCAATGTGTTACAAAAAATCCACTCCGTCTGAAGTAAAATTTAATGCGTAAGTCATTGTTTTGTTATTATTTACGTACATTCATTCTATGAGAATCTCTACGGCAAATTTTGTAATTTATTGATTTATCACGTTATTTTTTATGAGAAAGCCGTGGGTAGAAAGGTAAGGAAACATTATGTTATCTAATAATTGTAGCATATATGAGACATCTTTCCTAAATAAGTATATACTTATTTAACTGAGCTTGCCGCTGAAAAGCTTTATATTCCACCAATTTCATTGGTGGCTATTCACATTCAATCATTTCAGGATAGTTAAAACAACCCCAACGGGGTGGAACTTGAATAGCCATAGGTGAAACCTATGGAACTCTGCGTCAACCATCAGTTATTTAGGAAAGATGTCTATGGAACGGCGAATATCCAATTGCCTAAGTATCAAATTACTAACAAATCACAAAAAATCTGTATCACCGCTCATCAACCACCAATGACCTTCCTCAGTTTCAGAAGGTAGATATTTTGACCAAGTATTATGTGGAATATAAGCCATATCTTTAACTTCTTCTGAATTTGGAAAACAATTAATAAAGTTATCAGTTATCCAAGCTTTAACCTGTTTCATGCCCCAATTTCCAGCAATTCGCTGCACCTGCTGAACAACTTCAAATACATATTTAGGATTGCCAATAAAATCTCTGATATGACAAATATCATCCTGCCGACAAATAACTGCAACCCCAATAGCTTGACCAGTTAAACGCCTTGTTACTAACAATAGCTCATATTTATGATGTGGATGCAATAAATAACGATAATAAATATGTTCCCAATTATGAATTCCAACTATCGCATGGGTTAAATTGGCTTGCATTTGTTGCCATAATTTATTTATAATTAGTTTATTTTGCTCAGGTTGAGAAGGTTGTAAATGGCGAATTCTGGTCCATAAACTTGGTCTACCAGTTGTTGTTGACCAACTTAATTCAACTATTTTGCGTCCTATCGCATCATGTACTCCTAACAAGCCCAATCTTTTAGCTAATTTTAAATGAGCATCATTGGGAAAACCATAACCTATCCAAGTATTTGCTCCATAACCAATATTATTTTCTAAAAAAGTGGTTTCAATCAAAAACAATGCACTTCGTTTAGTTAATATGGCTCTTTCTGTTGTTGACACCATAACATCAGCTAATTGAACAGTGAATTTAGGCAGGCCAAAATAACATATTTCTTTTTTTATCCCTCCAAAATGCCCCACCATTTTATCATTTCGCCAAGCTGCAACACATAATCCTTTACCATCTCCATATTTCCAGTTCCAAAATTCTGGACTCATAGTTTCAGGTTTAAATACCTCATCAAATAAATCACGAACCGCAACACTGTCTTGTTCAGTAACTAAAGTAACTTGCCAACGTGGAGTTCTTGTTTTAGTTAATTGTAAAAATATATAACCATAATATCCATTGCGATATTTTTGTTGATATTGCTGCAAAGAAGTCTGTAATTCGTCCAATACTGAAGTCGTTAAATTTAAATCTGCCAAAATATTGGTACGATATTTATCTATAACCCATAGTAAATAATCAACGCTTGGCATTGCTTGTTTTGATAAATCAATCTGTTCGGTCAATTTAAAACCACAGCGTTGAGCTTGAGCAATTGTATGATCAACTAAAGGTAATTCATGCGGAGTATCGGTTTCAGTACGCTTAAGTGCAATTTCATCAATAATAAATACAAGGCCATCCTGAGTTAATAATTTGTGAGCTTTGTTAAATAATGCTAAAACTTCTAAATATTGGGCGGATTCTTGTAATAAAATAACCTCAAAACTATCCGGTGGTGCAATAAATTCTTGTAAAGTTGTACATTCTAATTTAACTTTATCACTAGCATTATGTTTAGCTAGAGAAATTTGTTTTGCATCAGGACTTATTCCAGTAACTGCATAACCAAGTTTTGCTAATTGTGAGGCTGTTGTGCCTAAACCAACTCCAATTTCTAAAATACGACAAGGTGGTTTTGGTAATTTGTCCAATAAAAAATTAGTGGAGCGTTGTTGGGCAATTTTGGCATCTTGAATAGATTCATTTTCGGCAAATAAACCATAGTGTAAATAGTTAACTTTTCCTTCCTGCACGCAAAGGCAGTAAGCAAAAACGTTTAATGGAAAATCTAAATTAGCATAGTTCTTTGCTGTATGTGACACTCATTTGCTCCAAAATCTTTAACTGGTAATTGCCAAAAGGATGTTATTATGGCACAATTATATCATTAGAACTTTTGTATAACAAAGAGGGAATGAGAGTGAGTCAAACAAATCATAAAAGTTCCGTGATGGGTATTGTTTTTGGGTTTGGAATCGTTATAGCGTTTCTTATTGTTATATTGATGGTAGGAAAAGATGATATTATTAAGGTTTCAGAATCCGAATCTCAACAATCAGGTAAGGCCATTTATGATAAATCATGTATAGCATGTCATGGTTCTGGAGTGTTAAATGCTCCAAAATTAGGTAATCAAGCTGATTGGGAACATCGTATCCTTAAAGGCGAAAAAGTTTTATTACAAAATGCCATTAATGGTTTAAGTTCTATGCCGCCACGTGGTGGTGCTTTTTTAAATGATGAAGAATTAAAATTGGCTTTGTCGTATATGTTGGCTAGTGTCACCACAGAAACTGTAGTTACTCCAAAAGTTGTGGATGTTGTTAAAACTGAACCTTCGGCAGTTAAACCTGTCGCAAATGTTGATACTAAACAACATGCTGGAAAATCAGTTTATGATAAAGTTTGTATGGCTTGTCATAATGCCGGTTTATTGAATGCTCCAAAATTAGCCAATAAGGATGATTGGACAACTAGGATAACAAAAGGTGAAGCTACTTTGCTGCAAAATTCTATCAATGGTATTAATGCTATGCCTCCACGCGGTGGAAACTTTGTTAGTGATGCAGATATGAAATTAGCAGTACAGTATATGTTAGCTAGTGTTGAGGAGAAAACTTCTGAACCAACAATTCAAACAACTCCAAGTCAGGTTAAACAAGTTATAACTACACCAGTGGATATTAAAAAACATGCAGGAAAATCAGTTTATGATAAAGTTTGTATGGCTTGTCATAATGCAGGTTTATTGAATGCTCCAAAATTGGCTAATAAGGATGATTGGACAACTAGGATAACAAAAGGTGAGGCTACTTTGCTCCAAAATTCTATCAATGGTATTAATGCTATGCCTCCTCGTGGTGGAAATTTTGTTAGTGATGCGGACATGAAATTAGCAGTACAGTATATGTTGGCTAGTGTTGGAGCTGAAACTTCTGAGCCAATGATTCAAACTGCTCCAAGTCCAGTTAAACAGGTCGTTACTAAACCGGTTGCTAAAGTTTTTAATACACCTAAACCAGCTCCAAAGGTTGTTAGTAGGCCACAAGTTGTTGAAAAACCTGTGTCAACTACTCCAATTGCAAATTCTCCTAAGCAAGGTAAGGATATTTATGAAATGACATGTAAATCTTGCCATGTAGTTGGTATTGCTGGAGCCCCCAAAATTGCTGAAAAGAAGGATTGGAAAACTCGACTTCCTAAAGGTGAAAATACTCTTATACAAAATGCTATCAATGGCCTTAATATAATGCCTCCTAAGGGCGGAAATGTTAATTTAACTAACGAAGAAGTTAAGTTGGCTGTACAATATATGCTAGAAGTTGTTGGAAAGTAAAATTAGGTTTTCCCATATACAACGTATTTCTCGTTCCCAACGTCTTCGTTGGGAATGTTTTTTTGCAACGCTCTGCGTTGCGGGACTCAGAGCGTCCCTGAATGCGTTCCCTACCAAGAGGTTGGGAACGAGAAAAATTTTGTAGTAGGGGTAGACCTATGTGTCTACCCTTTATTTTCGAACTATCTAAACCCTTAAAAATTTTAATTATTTACAAACGGAGATTTAAATGCGTTTAATTTTATTAGGTGGTCCTGGAGCTGGTAAAGGTACTCAAGCCAACTTTATTAAAGACAAATATAACATCCCTCAAATTTCTACTGGTGATATGTTACGTGCTGCTGTTAAAGCTGGTACTCCTTTAGGAATGGCAGCTAAAAAAATCATGGATGAAGGTGGTTTAGTATCTGATGACATAATCATTGGATTGGTTAAAGACCGGATTAAAGAATCTGACTGTGTTAATGGTTTTTTATTTGATGGTTTTCCACGTACTATTCCACAAGCTGATGCTATGAAAGAAGCTGGAGTTGATGTTGATTTTGTGGTTGAGATTGCAGTTCAGGATGAGGAAATTGTTAAACGTATGAGTGGGAGACGGGCACATTTAAGCTCTGGACGTACTTATCACATTGTTTACAATCCACCTAAAGAAGAAGGCAAAGATGATGTAACAGGTGAACCTTTGATTCAACGTGATGATGATAAAGAAGAAACTGTTAAAAATCGCCTTAGTATTTACCATGAGCAAACTGAGCCATTAATTGAGTATTATTCAAAATGGGCTAATAGTGGTGAAGCCAATTCTCCTAAATATGTACGTATTGAAGGTATTGGTAAAGTAGAAGAAATTCGAGATTCCATTTTTAATGCGATGAGTTAAGTTTTTTGAGTTGAGTAGCCCTTGGGAACTTCTCCTAAAGGCTCTCACAGAACTAAGATTTTATTTTTAAGCCATGCACCTAACCATGTGTTATGGATTTCAGGTTTAACTCATTGAACCTATCAAAACTTTCATCATTTCTATCAATACTAATTATCTTACCATCTATAGTTTTTCAGAAAAATAAAAGTTTTCAGATCATATCTGCTAGGTTTGCGAAACTTAACAAGTCTTTTGGCCAAAATATTTATTTGAAAATCTATAACTCTTTCTGCCACTTAATCCAATCAACCTAGCTTACACAATTAGCTATTCTTAAGTATTTTGCGTAACATTAAGTAAAAAATAACTATAATTCAAAAATCATAAAATTCCATTAACAAAAATAACCTCTAAACACCCAACACCAAGCTAGATTTTACAATGAATACTATCAAAAAATCCATTATATTTGTAATCATTTTATTTTATTTATCAAGCTGTGCTTTTTATCCAAAAGTTGCTGATAGACAAAATACTCAATGCCATTTAGTCACCAAAAAACTGACATTAGAAGTTTTCCCACCTATTCCAGAAAGCTCGCTTGATTTAACTGGCTTTGATATTTCTGATGATTCTGGAATAATATTTTATATTCTTGCTGGTGTGGTAGTTATTGCAACTGTTTCTGCCATTGTTTCAGGCTCAATAGTATTAACTGGAAATACTATTCATTGGATAGAGCAAGAAGGTAAATGTGATGATGGGGCAATCAAAAAAGCAATTGAAAATTTATTAAACTCATTGAATTCTATAGAAAGTTTATTTGTTAATTTAACCAAAGATATTATAGATTGGGTTAACTTAAATATGGATAAAATTCACGTAGAATGCAGTGGAGTAACGAACTGTATGATGAAGTTTCGTTAATTAAAGGAATCTCACATATATTTTATGATGCTACGGAATATGGACGTTCCGTGAACATCATGAAATCTATACAAATATAACTATATTTTTTCCTGTTTTAAAGCCTTAACTAACCCATAAATCATCACCAAAATGATGAATGAAAAAGGTAAAGCGGCAGTTATTGAAGCTGTTTGTAAGGCTTGCAAGCCTCCTAAAATAAGCAATATTCCAGCAACTGCTCCTTCTCCAATTCCCCAAAATACTCGATGTCTTATTGGTGGATTTTCATTTCCTACTGATAAAATAGTACAAACTACCAAAGTAGCTGAATCAGAGGAAGTTATGAAGTAAGAAGCAATCAATATGGTAGCAACTCCAGAAGCAAAAGTACCCATCATACCAACATCCAACTTTTCAAAAGTGGTATACAGTGCAATCGTTACATCATTATTAACAGCTTCAATAATACCAGCTTGACCGATGGCAGCTACTGTTGCTCCGGCTTCATTAACAACAGTGTGCATCAATTCCATATACAATGCGGTATTTCCAAATACGGTAAGCCATAAAAAAGCTAAAGATGTTGGAACTAACAAAACTCCAACAATAAATTCCCGAATCGTGCGGCCTCGTGAGATACGAGCAATGAACATCCCAACGAATGGTGACCAAGCTATCCACCAAGCCCAATAAAAAGTTGTCCAACCGCTTTGCCAACCAGTATCTTTATGAGCATCTGTCCACATACTTAATGGAATAACGGACGCTAGATAATCTCCAGTATTTTGTAAAAATGAATTTAATAAATAACGAGTTGGGCCAAATAACAGTAGAAATACTAATAAAATCAAACTTAAAACTAAATTTAACTCACTGAGAATTTTAACTCCTTTCCCAACTCCAGAAACTACCGACCAAGTTGCAATTAAAGTGACAGCTACAATAATTAAAATTAAACTATATGGAAAAGGTCTGGAATATTCTGTAGCCGCTTCACTAGCACAAGTTGCTTGTTCTGCTTCTACAAGTCCGCTACATTTTTCAAGTGTATAAGTTTCTTTGGCAATCTTTTCAGCAGTTGAATAGGAATCATATTGAAATAAATGAGCTAAACCAGTGTCCATTTGATTTACCCCAAGCCCTAATGAAGTTGCTAATCCAAATACTGTTCCAAATACAGCTAAAATATCAACCGCATGGCCAATTGGCCCATAAATTTTATCACCAATTATAGGATATAAAGCGGAACGAATAGTTAAGGGTAATTTTTTACGATAGGCAAAATAAGCTAAAGATAAGCCAACAATAACATAAATAGCCCAAGGATGTAGTCCCCAATGTAGGAAAGTAATTCGCATCGCTGCTTCAGCAGCTTCTGATGTCATACCTTCGGTTATGAAAGGATTACTTTGAAAATGATAAATTGGTTCGGCAATACTCCAAAATACTAATCCAATTCCCATACCAGCACTAAATAACATTGCAAACCAAGAAAAATAGCTAAATTCAGGTCTTTCATCATCATCTCCAAGCCGAATCTTTCCATAGCGACTGAACATTAACCAGATGACAAAAAATAGGAAAAATGCAACTACACCTATGTAATACCAATTAAGTCCAAAAATAATATTGCTTTTTAAAGCATTAAAAGTTTTAGATGCGGTTTCGGTCCAAAAACTTCCAAAAACTACAAATATAACAATCACCGCTTTGGAAAACAGTGCTACCGTTGGGTTCATACCTTTAAAAAAGCCTGATTTAGCTCGATGTATAATCATTTTCCTATCCATTTATTTACTTTATCACGATTTTCTTTAACCCAACGTACAGCATTATCATACGGATCAGAGTCTTCATCTTCATTCCATATCATAACTTGCTCCATATCAGATGGTTGCCAGATAAAATTATCAAGCACTTGGTATACTTTAGGGTTATCTGTTTTTAAACCCTTACGTACTATAGTACCAATATGTTCTTCTCCACGACTGTCTTTAGGATTATATACATTTTTGGGATCGTCTAAATATTTTAATTTCCAACGAGAAAATATCCAATGTGGAGTCCAAGCAGTAACAACAATCCACTCTTCATTTTTAATAGCATCTCCCAAACTAGCAGTCATAGCAGCCCCACTGCCTTCAACCAATTTAAACTTTTTCAGTTCATATTCTTCTATAACTTGTTCAGTTTTGCTCATTAATCCGGCTCCGGGATCAATACCAATAATTCGTTTTCTAAATTTTTTGATATTAGCATTAAGTTCAGTAATGGAATTAATGGTTACATATTCGGGAACGATTAAACCAATTTTAGTACCTTTAAGGTTAGGACCTAAATATTCTATATTATCTTGAACTGCGTTTAAATAATGGGCATGAGTGGTATACAACCATGCTGCTACATGAGCATCAACATCACCACTTGCTACAGCCTGCCACATAGCTGCCGCAGTAACTGGAATTATATCAACTTCCTCACCTATTTCTTCTAAAACCACTTTGATAACATTGGCACTAGCTACTTCACTAGACCATTCAACATAAGTTATTTCAATAGGGTCATAATCTTCAGCATAAACTATTCCAATGATACCTATAAAAATTATTAAAGTCTTTAGCATGTTTTCTATCATTAAAAACTCCCCGAGTTCCAATAGTATATATCAATTAATTAAACGCACCACTTCATTGATAAAGTTTACCATGTTTTTTTAAGAAGTTACAAGGTAAATTTATTAAATTAACTATAATTAATCATAACAGCATATTTTAAATGCTTATATAAAAAAATCAATACACATTAAATAATTTTAATTTTAATGAAAAAAATGTGCATGAGTATAATTCATATGATAAAATCTTAGTAACTTAATTTTTAAGAGGAAAATGTTATGAAATTACGCTCAGTAAATACTGTGTTGCTTGGTTTATTTCTGGTTGGCTGTGGTGGTAGTGATAGTGAAACTGAGGAATTTATTTCTAATTTAACCCTAAGTGAAGAGGTAATTGATGTTAATGAAAAAATGGCTTCAGTGACGTTTAAGGGTGGAAAAACTTTAAAACTTGAAGCCGGGGTTGGTAGTGGAGCTTTTCATGCTGAAGATGATCCAGCAGATGAAATTTATACTATCACCGATAGAGGACCTAATTTTTCTTGTAGTAGTAGTGAAAGTTATTTGGAAGTAAAAAACTTTTGTGTAGGTGAAAATGGTTCAAAAGGCCGAATTTTTGCTATGGCTGATTTTACTCCAACTATCTATAAATTTAATATTGATACTAGTGGTGTATTTGGAGCTAAAGTTGGTTATGAAGTTATGCAGACGATTAAAATCAAGGATCGGGATGGTGATCCAATTTCTGGTTTACCAAATCCAATAGCAAGTACTGAAAGGGCTTATGATAATCAAGGTAAATTATTAGATTTTGACCCAGAAGGTATTGACCCAGAATCTATTATTAGATTGTCTAATGGTAATTTTTGGATAGCAGAAGAATATGCTCCTAGTTTGGTTCATGTTGCTAAAGATGGACGGATTTTAGAACGTATTGTACCAGAAGGAATGGCTAGTAAATTAAGTGAAGCTAATTATCGAGTCACTGATGGTTTACCGGGTATTTTGGCAAAACGACAATTAAATCGTGGTATTAAATCATTGGTTATAACTCCAGATGAGGATTATTTATATTTTGCGGTTCAAAATCCATTAGCTAATCCAGATTTTAAGGCTTATAGTACTTCTCGTCATGTTCGGATATTTAAGGTTTTGTTGCAACAGTTTGGAGATTTTAGCAGCATGGTTGCTGAATATGTTTATATTCTTGATAAACCAGAAAGCTTTACTTTTGATAATAGTAATCGTCAAAATGATGTTAAAATAACTGACATGGTGGTTTTGGATGATGATAAATTAGTGTTAATAGAACGAGTTAATCGGCATACTAAATTGTATCAAGTTGTAACTAATGCTACAAATATTCTTGGTAGTGGTTGGGATATAGCTACAACTGATTTATCATTGGAGAATTTGCCTAATTTGACTGCATATGGTATAACTCCAGTAACCAAAAAATTAGTGTTTGATTCTCGTAATGAACTGTCTGATTTATCTCCTAAAATTGAAGGTTTAGCAGTATTAAATGACCAGTATGTGGTCTTTACTAATGATAATGATTTTGGTGTTAGTGGTGTTAAAGCCAAACTAACTGTAGTTAGAATTGCCGAACAGTTGAGTAAGTAGGAATTTATTGTAGAGAACTTGTGGGATAATAGAATTGTCAAAACAAAATTATCAATTTCCAGAGAAAGTTCTTAAGTACAACGAATTGGCGAAATAAGCGAATTTTTTGGATTATAGACATTCATAAAAATACATTCGTGTGAAACCTGCGAAGTTTTGGAAACCTCGTAGGTTTTAAGTGAAATTATTAAGGCTCTTTGGTAATTTGCGTTGAATATAATATATTGATTATAAAGCATATAATTTTCTATCTGAAGTATCCAAAAATATGCGTTGGAACAAATGTCCAACATTAATGATACCAAAGCAAAGTCTTTTTATAACCTTGATTTTGTTATTAAATCCTTCAACAAATCCACTTGTATGTCGTTCAACAAAATAATTCACAATATCTTCTAAATGAGACTTTAATGTTGAAAGGAATCTGTCATAACAAAC
>JAUCGL010000175.1 GCA_030378105.1 Candidatus Halobeggiatoa sp. HSG11
TTTCTGCATACACTTCTTTTGAGTCCCTCCAAAATGAATTATTTAATATTTTAAAAAATATTGGTGATGAATACATTATTGAGTACACCTTATAAATGTTAAAATACTTTTGTGTATCTACATACATAACTGTTTTTGCAATTTGCAATGCATTATAAAATAATATTGCAAATTTTGAATATTAAATTTTTGGCATCTTTCATATCCCAACAGGCTACATATATATAGAGTTTCATGATTAATTGGTAATGTGAAAAATAATTAAGTTTATTGAAACCAATGCGATATTATTCATCTTTTATCAACCGTCAGTCTTAAAGCATTAGCCACTACCAACAAAGAACTCAAAGACATGCCAATTGCTGCCATCCAAGGAGCTATCAAGCCCATTGCTGCGGCTGGCAAAGCTAATAAATTATAACCAATTGCCCAGATTATGTTTTGCCGAACAATTTTCAATGTTTTACGGGCAGTATTAATGCCTAGCAATAAATTGGGCAACTGTTCAGTTAATAAAATCATATCAGCACTGGTACGAGCCACTTGAGTTCCACTTCCCATTGCAATCGAAACTTGAGCTTGGGCCAATACTGGTGCGTCATTCACTCCATCACCAACCATTGCTACTATTGCACCTTCAGCTTGTAAAGCTTTAATTTTTTGTAATTTATTCGCTGGAGTCATATTTGCGTCTAATGTTTCTATTCCAACTTCAGTTGCAACTCGTTTGACAGCAGTAGCATGGTCGCCACTCAATAAACTGACTAATTTTCCTTGTTTTTTTAGAGAGTGAATTAATTCTTTAGCTCCCTTTCTTATTTCATCACCTAAAATAAAAGCCCCTAATAATTGGGATAATTCGGATTTTTTAGCTAATAAAACCAAAGTATTGCCATCTTGCTGTAAGTTCCGCAACAGTTGTGAATCAATATTTAAACCAGTTTTTTCTTTAATAAAAGCTTGAGTTCCAATAAAATATTGCTCTCCATCTATTTTTCCTTGTATACCAGCTCCCGGATGGTTAATTACTTCTTTAGCTTCCAATTTAGCAGGTTTTACTTCAGATTTAAAAGCTTGAGCAATTGGATGTTCAGATTGCTGTTCCAATGTTATTGCATATTGTAAGCATTTGGTTTCACTTAAATCAGCTAAGGTATGAGTGGTTAATAAATGTAAATTACCTTTGGTTAAAGTTCCAGTTTTATCAAATACAAAATGAGTGACGTGAGCTAAACTTTCCAACGCATGACCTTTGCTTATTAACAAACCGATTTGAGTTAAATTGCTTGTGGCGGCGGTAATAGCGGTGGGAGTTGCCAGCGACAATGCACAAGGACAGGTGACAACTAAAACTGCAAAAGTTGTCGTTAGCCATATTTCTGGATTAACATGCCACCAATATATTGCTACTCCCACAGCCAATAACAGCACTCCCAATACAAACCACGAAGCCACTCGGTCGGCTAACTGAGTTATAGTTGGCTTTTCAGTTTGAGCTCGTTCTAAAAGACGTAAAATATGTGATAAAACAGTATCATTACCAATTTTATCTACTTGCATTTGGAGTGGACTGTCAATATTCACTGTGCCAGCAACCAATTTTTGAGTTACATTTTTAGTTATCGGATAGCTTTCTCCAGTCAACAAAGATTCATTAATTTTAGATTTTCCTTCTAATACAATCCCATCGGCTGGAATATTTTCCCCGGGCCGAATCAACAATCTGTCCCCTACTTCCAAATCAGCTACTAACACTAATTCTTCAATTCCATCTTCCCTTAATCGAGTAGCCATAGTTGGCACTAAATGAACAAGATTGTCTGCCGCTCTTGCTCCATGCTGTCTAGCTCGCAGTTCAAAATATCTACCAGTCAGCAGGAAAAATACAAACATAACAATTGAATCAAAATATACATGACCACCATAAAAAATTGCATGGATGCTACCGATAAAAGCTAAACTGAGAGCAAGTGCAATTGGAACATCCATACCAACTTGACCGTGATTTATATCACGCCAAGCTGTTTTAAAAAAAGGTTCGGCACAGTAAAATATTATTGGTATGGTTAAAATTAAATTTACCCATTGGAACAATGCTTTAAATTCGGTTGTCATGCCATACCAATCACCAGCATACAACGCAATTGAAAACATCATTATCTGCATTCCTAATACTCCAGCAATTCCAATTCGTCGAAGTTGCTGTTTGCGTTCTCGTTCTAAAACTTCCTGTTGACGAGCTGGGTCATAAGGATGAGCGATATAACCTATGTTAGTAACTGCTTGTAAAATTTCACTTAATTTAAGTATAGAATTATCCCATCGAACTCTGGCACGATGAGTAGAATAATTAATTTGCACATCAACGATTCCATTTAAAGTCCGCAAATGTCGTTCATTAAGCCAAATACAAGCAGCACAAGTTATGCCTTCTAAAATTAAGGCTGCTTCTTTTATATTATTGCTTTCAGTTCGGACAAATTTTTTTTGGATTGCTGGATTGTCGTATACAGTGTGTTGCTGGAGAACTTCTGGAATTGGTTCATTGACAGTAGTGCGATATTTATAAAAATCTTGTAAATCTGCATCAACAATAGCTTGAGCAACTGCTTGGCAGCCAATGCAACACATTGGTTGTGGCTTATTTTCAATCGTTACTTGTAAGTTGAGATTGTTTGGTACTGGTAAACCACAGTGATAACATTTTGACATATATTCTGATGAATGATTAACAGTATTTTTTAATTAAATAAGCTGTATGAGTTTGTTTAACCAGTTCTATCATGGATTGAATTCCCTATAGCTTATCGAAAAACAGCTTTTATTCTGTCTTAAAATTTCCCGTTTTTTGATTTTTAAAGTATCATAGGTTTTATGGCTATTCAAGTTTAACCTCATTGGGGTTGTTCAAATCCTGAAAGGATTGAATGTGAATAGCCACCGATGAAATCGGTGGAATATATTAGACCTACCATAACTTTTAATTTTTTACTATCCATTTCTTAAATCATCATATTATTTTAAAAATTAATCACTTAAGTACAATAATTTAACTTTTAAAATATGTAAGGATGAAATGTTTTTTTTTCAAGCCTGTGTATAGCAATTCTTAATTATGAATGCTTAATTATTAATTAAAATCTATAAAAATATCAAATTCTTGCTTAATATAATTGTAGTCTATTTAATTGGGAAATACTATAAACTATTTCTTCAAATTTTTGAACTATCTGCTAGTTGCGGATTACTAGACTTCGGCTTCGCCTCTCCATGTCTCGCAGCGAACGTTCTACACGCCATCAATTTAATTGCTTGAAATGAAAGAGAAAAATTGTTTTTTAGTCCTTAACTTAATGGCTCATCGTTATACATAAGTTCCAAGCAACAAATGTAGGATAGAATGAAATGAAATCCACCATTTTGAAGGTTCGGTGGGTTTCCACTTCGTTCCTACCAATCCTACATAATATGTTTTCATTTCAAGTACTTAAATACTTATGTATAATAAGTTAAAAAAACATTATTAATCAGAGAGTTATAATGCAAGTTGAGTTAGTTTATTGAATATAGTAAAATAACGTAACCCAACAACTTAAATAAATTAATAAAAATTTGAGTCAATAATAATGTCTAACTTCGCATCTAATAAGAAACAATTACTCGAAAATAGAAAAGCAAGTTTGATGAAACAGTATGATGTTGTTTCTGAGCAAATAGAAAGTACAGTTAATCAAGTTGATAAAATTCCTTTGCTTAATAAACTTGAACAGATAGAAACAGAAATTAATGAAATTGATTCTGAATTGTTAAGTTTAAAAATAGATGAAGCTCAACGTTTAGAACGTAATCAGGCTTATCCAGAAGCATTGACACAATGGCAAGAAATTCAATCATTAACATTAGATGATGGGCAAGCATCGGAAGCTATTCAAAATTTAGAAGAAAAAATCAATTTAAAAAATCGAATCATTACCATTCAAAAACAATTATTAAAACATTTCAAAACCTTAGGCAAAACTTATTTGCAAATAGATAAACGCCTTAGAAATATGAGAAAAAAAGTAGATGATGACACTGAAACATTATTAAATATAGTTGAACAATTTTTAAATAATGAGATTTCTGCTGATGATTTGATTGATTTTTGGGCAAGTTTAGAACAGCAACCTTCTACAGCCAATAGTTATGTTTTAAATTATAAAGCATTAGCTGATCGTTTACAGCGTGGGGATATTGTTGTATTTTTAGGTACTGATTTATTATCCAGTCTGTGTGAACAAAGTTTATCTAATGAGCAAATAATATCTTGTTTAGCAGACTATGTGGATTATACTGATTTTGATGGTGATTTCCCAGATATTTGTGAATATATTGACATGAATAATCAGTTTGGGCGACAGTCATTGTGTGATAAATTACAAACTTTAGTTAAATCAAAAACTAATCATTCTACCGCACTTTATCAACTATTTGCCCAGCTTGAAAGTCCTCTTCTATTAATTTCAGTAACCTATGATACTCATTTAGAACAAATATTTGAAGAAAATAATAAAAAATTTGTGGTATTGTCTCATCATCCAGATAAAACTAATACTGATATTTTGTTTCTTGACTATTCGGATAAAACGGAAATTCAGCAATGTTCAAGTGAAACTTTGTCTGGTATGTCCTTATTAGAACAAGGTTATTCAGTTATTTATAAAATGTTAGGTCGTATGTCAACTTCATCGCAAGAATTGGTCATATCTGAAAAGGACTACTTTACTTTTACTCAGTATCAAGATAAATTGATTCCAAGTTATGTGGTTAAACAACTGAGGAATCGAGGTTTTTGGTTGCTGGGGCATTATCCAAAAAGTTGGGATAAACGGTTAATTATAAAGATAATTTTAAATAAACGCTCTCATGAAGAACCGGCTTTAACTATTTTTCAAGAAGCTGACGAATTTGCTCGTTTATATTTGAAAAGTAAGCAAATTGATAATTATCCGATTGATTTGAAAGAATTTGTAGAAAATTTACAGGCACGAATTAATTAATATTTATTGACGAAAAAAATGCTTAAACAAATATTTAAAGCAGATAAAAAATACACATTCAGCGATTATTTTGAAATGCGGTATCCAACAGAAGAAATTGTTGCTGAATTAGGATATTCTTTGATAACTAAAAATATTTCTCTTCCCAGAAGCAAAGATTTAGACAAGGAAATTATTGAAAATTTGCGTTCTGCTTACTATGCTATTATCCCTAAAATTTCTGTTAATTCAGAAGCATCTAAACGAGAAGTAATGATTGCTCCTATCTTACAGAGCGTTATAAGAACGATAGATGCAAAATTAAATATAGAATATGCTATTGAAATAGATGAAAAATTAGGAGGAATGATTGATTATTTCTTTCGTTCTAAGCAAGATATTATAGTTATTGAAGCTAAAAAAGGTGATTTAGATAAAGGTTTTAATCAATTGGCTGCTGAGATGATAGCTGTTGATAAATATGAAGAAAATGATTCTATGGATACTATTTATGGTGCAATAAGTATAGGAGAAGTTTGGCGATTTGCATTATTGGAAAGACAAAATAAATGTTTAATTAAGGATATTCATACCTTTAGATTTCCAGAAGATTTAATGGATATTTTTGCTATATTGAAGGGTATATTAACATTATGATTCCACAACAAACTTTACTACAAGCTGATGACTTAGGAGTTCGCTTAGAAATTGTCAATGGTCTCCCAATTTGGGAAGCTCAACCGCTATATCGTCATCAAAAACATGTTGAACGTATTTGTCAAGGAATTGTTAAATCAAATGATAATTCTGATTGTGAATGCGTACATGCAATGGATATATATATTAAATTTCCCAATGGTTTAAAACGGCCAGATATTTCAATATTTTGTCGTGAACCAACTGAAGAAGAGCAGGATTATGCCTTAACGATAATTCCAGAGGCAGTTATTGAAGTCGTAAGTAAAGGTTATGAAGTCAAGGATTTAGAAATCGGCCCACCTTTTTATATTTCGCAAGGTGTTAAAGATGTTATTGTGTTTGACCCATTAACTTTGATGGTATTGCATGTTAAAAAGCATAAAACCACTCGCCAAGTTTCTCCAGTTGATATTGAGTTAGAATGTGGTTGCAAAATAAAGATGTAAAATAATGAGTTAGGATGCGAGGTTCAATATTATCAAGTTAAGAGAATGAGATTTTCGGAGTCCAAAGCCATAAGCTTTGTTAATATTTAATTTATAAGTTAATAATATCAAAGCTTTGCTTTGGACTCCTGAAAAATTTGCTTAACCTAATGGCATTGAACCGGAGGTTGGGAACGAGGGGGTCTTAATATATTTAGGAATTTTTTTCACTTTTAATTTTTAACTTTTCACTTAAAAAAAATGGAACCATACAAAGGCTTACGCCCATACGAAGAGCAGGATAAAGATAATTTTTTCGGTCGGGAGGCTGAAAAGCAAATCTTGATTGATAAGATATTGACTAATAAGTTGACTCTGTTGTTTGCGGCGAGTGGAGTTGGGAAAAGTTCGTTGTTGCAAGCGGCGGTGATGCCACAGTTAAAAGACCCGGCCGGGGAAAATATTGATGTTATTTATCACAAGGAATGGTTTGCGAATCCAGAGGCTGATTTAAAACAAACTTTGGTTGATTATTTTCAAGCTCGGGGAGTTAATGACAAGCTAGATACGTCATTACCTTTGCCAGCTTTTTTGCATTTTTGTACGATTTTTACTAATGAACCGTTGGTGATTATTTTAGATCAGTTTGAGGAATTCTTTAATTATCAACGTCATGATAAGGATTTTAAGCCTTTTATTAAGCAGTTGGCTGAGGCTGTTTTGGATCGGAATTCACCGACTGTATTTGTGTTTTCGATGCGTGAGGATTTTGCGTTGGAGTTGAATGCGTTTAAGCCTGAGTTGCCAACGTTGTTGTTTAATAATTTTTATCGGTTGGAGAAGTTGAGTAGGGAGAATGCTAAGAAGGCGATTGCTGCTCCGTTGGAACCAACTGGGTTTACTTATGAATCTGGTTTGTTGGATATTTTGTTGGATGATTTGAGTCGGCGAGAACAGCAGGATAGGTTTGGGAAAACGGCTGATTTGTTGGATGCTCCTCCATTTGTTGAGCCACCGCATTTGCAGATTGTTTGTATGCAGTTGTGGCAGCTTGCTCAAGACCATTCTGATAAGCAAATAACCATAGCGGTTTATCAGGAGCAAGGTCAAGCAACGAGTATTTTAAAAAATTATTTTGTAAATCAAATAGAACAACTATCACATGTTGAAAAACAATTAGCTTCAAACATATTTAATTACCTAGTAAATAAACATGGAACTAAAATAGCGTATCCACTTAATGAACTTACAGAATTATTACGAATAGATGAACCAGTATTAGCTAACACACTAGATAAACTTGAACAGATACGAATTTTACGCAAACAGTCTCGACAACAAATTCTATGGTATGAATTATATCATGATGTTTTTTCTAAAATTATTTACGATTGGAATAAAAAATATAAAGTTAGTCAATATAATGAAGTATTATTATTAGTGAAAAATTTTCAACTACTTCAGTTTTCAAGAGTTGAGAAAAAAATAGTTTCTTTAGTATTTCAAAATATTATCATAAAGCATGGTAATCAAGAAGGTATATCTGTAAAAGGACTACTAAAGTTGTTACCACTCAATGAACACATTTTATTAGCAAAAATATTATACAAGCTTGAACATGCAAAGATTTTGCGTAAACGTCTTTGGCAAAAAATAGAATGGTATGAACTATATCATGAAATATTTTTTAAAACTATTTATGAATGGAATGAAACTTATAGAACTCGTCAACCTATTAAAAAATTAGGTATAGCGATGGGTGCTACAATTTTTGGTGGGACTTTGTTATTTGTTGGATATGATGGATGGAATAATGCTAATTCTTACTATTTAAATTTAAGTCTTAAAACAGGTATTACTGATACTATTGAAATATATCAAGGTAAAACAGATAGTTTTGACTTTTTTGAACAAACTAAATATTTAGCAGAAACAAATTATTCTCGTGCTGATATTGAAGTTGATAAATTATTCCAACAAAAACAGATTGAAGATGTTGAATATTTAAATGATGAACTAATTGCAACATTTCCATTAACTGAACGTATTCAAGCTTATTGGGAAAATGGTGATATTGATAAGGTATTATCTTTATCCAGTGCCATTATTACTGATTATGATAACAACTTATCTTATAAAATAATAAATTACTTAGCAGAGTTTCGGTCTGTCAAAAGCATTGAAAAATTAGGTGAGCTTTTACCAGAAAAAAATATTGACTTGAAAATGAGGATAATTTATGCGTTAGGTACAAGTCAAGCCCCTGTCCAAGTTATTACTCCTTTGTTGTTACCTTTTTTAGAAGATGAAAATAATTCTATCCGCCAAATAACAATTGAAATGTTAGGTCAGTTAGGCAATTATGAAATCATAAAACAATTAATTCCATTACTAAAAGACTCAGAATCATCTATCCGTATCAGTGTAGTATCTGCGTTGAGTGAAATAGATAATTCTGAAGTTATAAAATCATTACTTGAATTACTGCAAGAACCTGAATGGGATATTCGTCAAAATGTTATAGAAGCACTAGGTAAATTAGGTCGTGATGAGGCTATTAAACCGTTAGTTGAATTGCTTAAAATTCCTGAATTACCAATTCGTTGGGAAATATTAGAAGCATTAGAAAAGTTGGATAATGTTAAAACCATCAAACTGTTACTTGAATTGATTAAAGAACCCAGCTTATCTTTTCCTGTTCATCAAAACATTATGGCAGCATTAACTCAATTAGATAGTGACGAAATATTTAAACTATCAATTGAATTCCTTAACAGTCCCAATTTAGAGATTCGTCAAAGTTCTATAGAAGCATTAGGTAATCTAGGAAACACTGATGCAGTCAAACCATTAATCAAACTACTCACAGACTCAAATTCTTCCATCCGTAAAAATACAGTAATAGCGTTGAAGCAATTAGAAGATATTACAGCAGTTAAACCATTAATTGAATTACTTAACGATCCAAACCTGTCAGTCCGAAATAGTGTATTAGGAGTATTAAGTAAATTAGGTGGCGTAGAAGTTGTGATAGTCCCTACAGACCAATGCAGTTCTAATTAAATCAATATTTTACAGGTATAGGGACAGTCAACAAAAATCTCCAATTAAGTTGTTTATGAGTTAAACCCATTTTCATAGCAGGGGTATAATGT
>JAUCGL010000176.1 GCA_030378105.1 Candidatus Halobeggiatoa sp. HSG11
AGCTAAAAAATTATTTTAAAAATCATATAGTTAAAAATTATAATTTCAGAGGTTTTTAACAGGCAATTTTTTAACTCATTGTTTTTATAAAGATACATAATTTTAGCTCTTAATTCACATTATAGCACATTTGAACCAAGCTAGACGAATTGCAGAACGTTTGGAAATTCATCACACGCCAAAACATGGCGGTTGGCTTAATATGGCAGAAATCGAAATAGGTGTTTTGAATCGCCAATGTTTGAATCGACGAATTCCAGAGCAAGAAACTTTGCGATCAGAAATAGAGTTATGGGAAAAGAAACGGAACCAAGATACTGTTTGTGTTAACTGGCGTTTTTCCACTGAAGATGCTCGGATAAAACTTAAGTTACTTTATCCATCAATACAAGGTTGATGGAGTACTAGTCTTAGCCTCATAAATAGAAACTTCCTCTAAACCACATTCCAAGTAACTAATTCTACATTCATTTTACTAAATTATCTTTTTTTTAAAAGAAGCATTAACTAAAAAAATATTACCGTCCACATCTAAATAAGACTTTTAAATTACATACTAATAACTATTATATTAGTATAAAAAATTTTACACTAATAAAAAAGCAATCTTTTTGTTAATACCTAATCACTTAAAAAATACAGATAACATAATGAAAACTTTACTTAAAATTTTAATAGTAACTCAAAGTTTAATCATATTAATACCACCATTATTCGCTCAAGAAAGTAATGATATTAAATTTGAATATGCCTTTGACATAGGCGGCGAACCATGTTTTGCCATTATTCAAGACCGTGATGGTTTTATGTGGTTTAGCTCATTTTTCAATGGCTTGCTAAGGTATGACGGCTCTAGCTTAAAAAAATACCGAGAAGGCTCCGGCTCCATATCAAGCGATTTTGTCACTCAACTATTTGAAGACAGTAACGGCTATATATGGGCTGGAACCAATGCAGGATTAAACAAATATGACAAAAACACCAATACCTTTACAATTTATACCAAAGATTCCCAAAAACCAAACCAAACCCTTGCCAACAATACCTTCAACCTTTCATCAAATACCATTGTAGAAGACCAAGAAGGTTTATTATGGTTTGGAACCCAAAGCGGACTTAGTTATTTTGATAAACATACTGAAAAATTTACCAACTTTTGGCACGATCCAAACGATCCCAATAGTCTGTCCGGTAATGATATTTATAGCGTTTTTCTTGATAGCGAAGGTTTTATTTGGATTGGTACTAAACACAGTGGAGCGAATAAATATGATAAAAAAACTGGAAAATTTACCCGTTTTCAACACTCTTCAGACGATCCGAACTCTCTACCCAATAATGACATTCAGGCTATTATAGAAGATCAGCAAGGATTTATCTGGTTTGGTTCACGTAGCAATGGATTGATTCGTTACGATAAAAAGACCAATCATTTTACCCATTTTAAACATAACCCTTCTTATTCAACTAGTTTACCGCAAATGAGTATCTCCGATTTGTATTTAAAACAGGATGGAAAGATTGCAGTCATTCCTTCAACATCTGCGGTTGGATTGATTCTTTTTGATCCTAAAAATGGAACTTATCAACAACAACACAAAAAACCAGGAAATCCCTTCAGCCTCACTACCGACACCGTTCAAGATGTCTTTGAAGACCGTGATGGTACATTATGGGTGGTACATAATAACGGCAAAGTTGATAAACACGACCCCAAAGCTCATCGTTTTAATCTTTACAAACACAATCCATTAAATCCCAAAAGCCTTGCTAGTAATGCCCCAGTACCAGTTTTTGAAGACAGTAAGGGCAATATTTGGATTGGGCATTTTGGAGCTGGTTTAGACCGTTATAACCCAGAAACAGATGACTTTACTCACTTTAAACCAGATTCAAACAATCCGAAAACATTGCCTCATGGTTATCCGGCCGGATTTTTTGAAGACGAAAAGGGCGATTTTATTGTCTCCACTGCAAATGGAATGGTTTTATTTGATCAGGAGCGTGGAGAGGTTAAGCAACGTATTAGCCAAGATACTTGGTTTTACACTATTATTCAGGATTCTGATGAACCTGATATTTTATGGACAGTTGGCTGGGAACAAAGTTTTAACCGCTATAACCGCAAAACTGGTGATAGAAAAATATATAAACACGATCCAACTAATCCAGATAGTTTCTCTGCGGTGACATCAGTGCGTTTTATCAAAGATCGGGATGAACCGGATATTATGTGGATTGCCACATGGGGAGGCGGCTTGGAAAAATTTGATAAAAGAACCGAAAAATTCTCTCACCACCGCTATGATAAAAACAACCAAACAAGCATAAGTTCCGATACCGTTTTTGATGTTTATGAAGATTCCAAAGGAAAATTTTGGGTTTGCACTGATAGGGGGCTTAATAAGTTTGACAAACATAAAAAAATATTCAAGCGATTCAATAAAACGCATGGATTTGAAGCAAAAATTGTCCATAATGTTTTAGAGGATAAAAATGGCAAGCTTTGGTTTGGCACAAATATTGGTTTAATTCTGTTTGACCCAGATAAGGAGCAGGTACTTAAAGTATATACGGTGGAAGATGGATTACATAGCCATGATTTTTTTCCAACAGCACGCGGTCAAACAAGAGATGGGAAATTGTGGTTTGGTGGTTTTAATGGCCTCAATAGCTTTTTCCCTGAACAACTAACAGAAAATAAAACTGAACCACAAGTGTTTTTAACCGCTATTAAACAGAACGGGAAAGAACTCAAGTTAGATGTTGCTTTTGAAAAACTTAAGAAACTAACACTGGATTGGCGGCAAAATTTCTTTGAATTTGAATATGTTGCACTTAACTACACTAATTCAAGTAAAAATAGCTATCAATATTTTCTCGAAGGCTATGATAAACATTGGTATCATGCAGGAATACAGCGTCTTGGCCGTTATACCAGTTTGCCGGGAGGAAATTATGTTTTGCGGATTCGAGGCTCTAATAATGACGGTGTTTGGAGTCGTCCAGAACAAGAAATGTCTTTGGCCATTTATGTAGCCACACCGCCTTGGCAAACTTGGTGGGCTTATGTGCTTTATGCTGTTATCATTTTAGGTGGTATTATCGGTATATTTATCATGCAGCAAAGAAAGTTAGCCATTTCTAGTGCTATTAATGAGCAACTGCAACAAGCTGATAAACTTAAAGATGAATTTTTAGCCAATACCTCTCATGAACTGCGAACTCCGCTCAATGGCATTATTGGAATTGCCGAATCTATGTTAGATGGTGCTACTGGAAAACTGACTGAAAATACTCATAAAAATCTTGCTATGATAGTTAGTAGTGGGCGGCGTTTATCTAATTTGGTAAATGATATTTTAGATTTCTCTCGTTTGAAACATAAAGAATTAGAGTTACAATTGAAACCCATTAGTTTACACGAAATAGTTGATGTTATTTTAATGTTAAATCAGCCATTATTGTTGGGCAAACAAGTTGAATTAATTAATTCTATTGATGCAGATTTACCTCCAGTGCTGGCAGATGAAAACCGCTTACAACAAATTTTACATAATTTAATCGGCAATGGTATCAAGTTTACTGAAACTGGTAAAGTAGAAGTTTTGGCACAAGTTAGCGGTGATAATTTAAGAATAACAGTAGCAGATACTGGCATTGGAATTCCAGCAGATAAACTAGAACGTATTTTTAAATCTTTTGAGCAAGCTGAAGGCTCAACTGCAAGAGAATATGGTGGAACTGGACTTGGTTTAGCTATCACCAAACACCTTGTACAATTACATGGTGGTAAAATTTGGGCAACTTCCAAACAAGAAGAAGGCTCACAATTTAACTTGACTTTATCTATTGCAGAAGGGCAAGCCAATAAACTGTCTATGGAAGCAGAACATTTATCAAAAATTGAAAATATTCAAGTTGAAGAAAATGTTGCAACAGAAGTTAAACAGACATCCAATCAACTATGTATTTTAACTGTTGACGATGAACTTGTTAATTTACAGGTGCTTAATAATTATTTATCTTTACAAAATTATCGTATTGTTCAAGCCAGTTCTGGTTCAGAAGCCTTAGCTATTATGGAAGATGGATTTTTACCTGATGCCATTTTATTAGATGTGATGATGCCTAAAATGACTGGATATGAAGTAACTCAGAAACTCCGTGAGAAGTGGTCCATTGATGAATTACCCATTTTATTGCTAACTGCCAAAAATCAAGTAACTGATTTGGTTATCGGATTACAAGCTGGTGCAAGTGATTATTTGACTAAGCCAGTTTCAAAAGACGAATTATTGGCCCGTCTAAAAACTCATTTGAATATCAAACATCTTAAAGCAGAAAATATCCGTATGAGTACAGAATTAGATGTTTCTCGCCGTTTGCAACAAATGTTGTTACCTTCTTCGAATGAACTCTCAAAAATCGAAAATTTAGATATAGCTGGTTTTATGGAACCAGCAGCCGAAGTTGGAGGCGATTATTATGATGTTCAACAAGTGGGAAATCGCATTTTTTGTGGTATCGGCGATGTGACGGGACATGGTTTGGAGAGTGGCGTATTGGCAATAATGACACAAACTGCGGTGAAAACTTTATTAGCTAATAATGAAACTGATTATGTTAAGTTTTTAACCGCTCTCAATGAGACAATTTATGATAATGTCCAGCGAATGAATTGTGATAAAAGCTTGACTTTTGCCTTACTTGACTATCAAAATGGCCAAATTCGTTTAACTGGACAACATGAAGAAGTGATTGTGGTGCGACAAGGTGAATTGGAATTGATAGACACCATTGATTTAGGTTTTCCAATTGGCTTAGATAACAATATATCTAACTTCATATCTGAAGCTAAAATTTCTTTGAATACGGGGGATGTGCTAGTACTTTATACTGACGGAATAACCGAAGCTGAAAATATTGACAAAGAGTATTATGGGTTAGATCGGCTTTGTGAAATCGTGAAGCAAAACTGGCAACGAACTGCTCAGGAAATTCAAGAAGCGGTGATAAGTGATGTTAAAGAGTTTATTGGACAGCAAGAGGTGTTTGATGATATAACTTTGTTGGTTTTGAAGCAGAAATAGATATACATGATACAATTTAATACATGAACATGGATTCAGATGGAAATAAAACCCGACTATCAAGTTTTTATTGTGATAATGAAATCCAAATTTAACTTAAACAAATGTGATAGATGCGGACATTGCGTCTCTACCATTCATAACATAATGTAGGGGCAATCCTTTATGGTTGACCTTAACAGCAAGATATTTACCGAGCATATTGTTTGATATTGTAGAGACACAATGCTTGGTCTAAAAAACTTGATAGTCGAGTAAAAGACATAATTCGATTCAGCCAAAGTAAATTTCTAAAATATTTTTGTATCAAATATCAAATGGATAAATCATGTTAGATTCTATACTTTTAAACTATGAAATAATATTAGCTGGAATAATTTTTATTCTTGCTATTGTTCTGCATAAATTATTTGCACAAGTGGTATTAAAGCAATTAAAAAAGCTTGTTAAACAAACACAAACTGTAGTAGATGATGAAATTTTTAATGCCTTACAAACTCCACTCAAATTTATTTTTATCGTCTTATCTTTCTATTTAATAACTATCGTATTAAAACTACCCTCAGATATTAATAAATTTTTTATACAGTTACTGCATAGCTTAATTATATTTATTATATTTTGGGCTATTTACCGTTGTATAGAACCATTTAGTTTTGTTATTGATAGCATAACTGCCGCATTTGGTACCGAATTAACTCATGGTCTTAAAAAATTATTTATTAATGGATTAAAAAGTTTTATTTTATTAATAGGACTGACTGCTCTGTTAAACGAATGGGGAATTAATATATTTGCGTTGTTAGCTAGTTTAGGTATTGTAGGAGCTGCTATAGCATTCGCAGCTAAAGATTCATTGGCGAATATTTTTGCTTCTTTGACGATTATTTTTGACAATATGTTCAGGCAAGGTGATTGGATTATGACTCCTGATGTTGAAGGAACTGTGGAAGAAATTGGTTCACGGACAACTAAAATCCGTACTTTTTCTAAAGCTGTTATAACAATCCCAAATGCTATTTTAATTAATTCGGCAGTTGTTAATTGGAGTCGTATGACTAATCGCCGAATAAAAATGCGGATTGGTTTAGAATATAGAACAACTCCTAAACAAGTTACCAATATAATTCAACATATTAAAGACTATCTACAAAACAATCCAGACATTGAAACTGATCCTTCAAAAGCTATTATGTTGATACATTTAGTTGAATTTAATGATAGCTCAATTGATATTTTATTGTATTATTTTACTAAAACAACTGGTTGGCAAGAATGGATGGAAATTAAAGAGCAAAATTTACTTAAGTTCATGGAAATCATAGAAAACGAAGGGGCTGCTTTTGCACTTCCAAGTCAACAGATTTATGTAGAAAAATTACCAGATAATTTACCTTAACTGATATAACGCAAATAATTAAAAATATGGGTAGTCCTGCACAAAGTAGTGATAAACCTGTCAGGTCTCCAAGACCTGACAGTTTTTTTTGAAGGAATCACTACATCAAAATCAACGATGTTTTAGGGTTAATTATTCTACATAAAATGTATTCCACAATTCATCAACATTATATTTTTTTCTAGCCTCATCTTTGTTTTCACCAGTATACGGAATTGCTAATTTATTCTTAACTAACAATTCGTTAACATCAATGTCATCAATTATTATCGTACCCAAAATACGACCAAATTTACTTTTAGTTTGAATTTTGGTAGTTAACTCAAATTTATTACCATTATCTTTTAAGGTTTTCTTTAAAAATTCCTTACTTGCCATTCCCCAGCTTTTTTCTGCCTTATTTCTTGTTCTACTTTCTGGGGTATCTATTCCCATCAACCTTATACGTTCCTTAATGAAAATTTTGAATCCTAAATCTATTTCTGCATCAATAGTATCACCATCAACTACCTTAATTAATTTACATTTGTATTTATACATTGCTACCTACATATTTATGTGAAATATTGAATTAATAGTAACTTATCCTTTTGCTAAAAGCATGGAAAACATTGTCTCATAAAAACTTAACGCATTGACAAAAGTATTATAATATGAATCAGTCAAATAATCTATAAAAAAGAATTGAATTAGAGAAATATAATATTTCCCATTTACATATAGCATTTCCCGATTGGATAGACCACAGTTATATTAAGCAAGAATCTGATATTTCTATAGATTTTAATTAAGAATTAAGCATTCATAATTAAGAATTGCTATAACAATTGCTATAATAATCAAGCTTCAAGTTAATTTAAAAAATGAATATTCGTAAACCTAAATGGATACGTATTAAAGTTTCCAATAACCTTGCAGTAAGTAAAATAAGAAGTAAATTACGCCAACATAATTTACATACCGTCTGTGAAGAAGCTTCCTGTCCTAATTTAAATGAATGTTTTGCAAGTGGAACAGCAACTTTTATTATTATGGGCAATATATGTACTCGTAGATGTCCATTTTGTGATGTAGGTCATGGTCGTCCAAAACCACTTGATGCTGATGAACCAAATAATTTAGCGAAAACAGTTGCTGCTATGCAGTTAAAATATGCCGTAATTACTTCAGTAGACCGTGATGATCTACGAGATGGAGGAGCCAAGCATTTTGTAGAATGTATTGATGCAGTACGAAAATTATCACCACATACTCAAATTGAAATACTTGTACCGGATTTTCGAGGTCGAATGGATGTAGCGTTAAGTACTTTTCAGCAAAGCTTGCCCGATGTGTTTAATCATAATATGGAAACTGTGCCACGTTTATATAAATCAGTTCGTCCCGGAGCTGATTATAACTGGTCATTACAGCTATTGAAACGCTTTAAAAGTATTTATCCACACATAACTACTAAGTCAGGATTAATGTTAGGTTTGGGCGAGGAGCTTGATGAGGTGTTAGACGTTATGCAGGATTTAAGTGTTCATAATTGTGAAATGTTGACTTTAGGGCAGTATCTTCAACCAACTCGCCAACATTTGCCGGTACAACGTTATGTTTCACCAGATGAATTTGATAAATTAGCTAAGTTTGGTTATAAAATGGGATTTAAAAATATTGCTAGTGGTCCTTTGGTGCGTTCTTCTTACCATGCAGATCAGCAAGCAGTGTGGAAGCAATAGCAACGTATCAACATTATTCTCATTCCATAAGTTATAATAGATTATCAAGGAAGTTGAGAAAATCCCTAACTCGTCTTTGTGCAAGTCGTACCGTTAAGGTAGTGATGAAAAAAGTGTATAGGAGATTTATTATGAATTTAAAAGACCCAACTAATATTAATACAATTGTTGGAGTTGTTGGGATAGCTATAGGTATTTCGAGTTTAATAGTAACAATACCTACATTAGGATTTATTTGGGGCAGCGTATTTGCTGTTTCTATTATTTTTTTAACTATTTTCTTGCTTAAATATTTTAAACCTTCAGAATCAGTTGAAACAAAACCACCGAAAGTCACAAAAAGCTTTACAGTTAATATTGGGAATAAAAATAATCTTGGTTTTTTAACGAAAGAACAACGTCCAATTGAAGCTGAGAAAAATCCTTATGTTTGTGGGTCGGCATTGCCGGGCAATTCTCCGATGTTTTATGGTCGGGTGGATGAGTTGCATAGTATTTTGGGATTTTTGCGTCATCCAACTCAGTCGGGAAATGTCAGTGTGGTTGGGGAACGGCGAATAGGTAAGTCTTCGCTGTTGAATCAGGTTTGTCAAGCGTTGGCGGTGGATGCTAATGTGATAACTATTTCGACTACTTTACAGGAATGGAAATTTAATAGTCAAGCGGATTTTTTTGTTAGTTTGCATCAAGCTATTTGTGAGGTTATACCGACTGGTTCTGATACGGCGGTTAATTCTTATGATGAATTTAGTAGTTTTATTGAGCAACAGGCAATGAATTATCGGTTTGTATTTTTTGTTGATGAGTTTGATAAGATGTTGGAAAATAAGTATTTTGATTCAGATTTTTTTGCTAGTATGCGAATTTTAGGTTATGACGCAAAGTATAATTGGAGTTATGTGTTAGCGAGTCTTAAACCTTTGCATGAAATAACTTAGGAATGAAACTTAAATAACTTTCCCATTTGAAAAAGATTGTGGAATAGCCCGATAATTCCATTGAGGCAGAAAGTCATCAAACATAATCTGCATATTTTTTTTGAAGTCATCTGCAACTTTTCTGCCGGTTTG
>JAUCGL010000177.1 GCA_030378105.1 Candidatus Halobeggiatoa sp. HSG11
AGAAACAATCTTTTACTTAAAATTTATATCAAGTCTCAGCATTTGCAATTATAAATAAGCTAAATAAAATGGGTACTTATAGATGGAAAATTTCACAGCCTCTTATTTTCTGGTACAATAGAAGCTAAATTAAAAATTTGGGGAAACCTTTAAGTATTACTGGATTGCTTTCTTTATCGCTTATTTTTGGTTGTGATGGTTTTGGCGTTTTCATAATTACTATTATACACTTTTTTAGGATTTACCTGCGGATAATGAGATGTTACAGAAATTGGTTCAAAGTCTTTGGTTTTTATGATTCTTAGTGAACAAAGGAACTTGACTAAGGAACATATAAGCAAACTTTTTAAAAGATTTAACATTGAACCAACATTATTTTTTAATATAACTACATGCTAAACTCGAAAAGTGTATGAGCGGAGCGTCACCTACCTTCATAATGTTGGTGCATAACACTATCACTTATACACCATTAAATGTATGTTAAACAAAATATTTAAAATTATCCCAAACACCTATGAGCATTTCAATATAAAATGTATTTTATTTATAACATTACCAAACTTTTTAGTCCACAATGCTTGACATTATTTAAATTATGTCTTAAAATACCTGAATCAATTGGCCCAGATAGCTCAGTTGGTAGAGCAAAGGACTGAAAATCCTTGTGTCAGTGGTTCAATTCCACTTCTGGGCACCATCAAATATCCTTCCGTATATTCATAAACACAGCATTTAATTGATTTAATAACAATTAATCAAACAAGTTGAGTATAAATGAATAATCTAGTTACCAAAGCATTCATTACCATAACAGCATTATCAATTTTTACCTTAACATACTTAACAATTCAAGCAGTAGAAATTCAAACTAAACAATTAATTATAGAAAAAACTCAAAACCAATTAATAACTATAAGAGATAGTAAAAAACAGCAAATAACAGCTTATTTAACCAGCTTACATAAACAAATTCAATCATATGCTTATGATAAAAATATAATTGCTGCTATGTATGATTTGAAACAAGCTTTTTTTCAAGTAGAAAAACCTACCAATAAACAACGAGATGTCATGTTAAAATACTATGATAATTTCGCTGATGATTACCTTCTTACTCCTTCCAAATTAGACGAACAAACTATTATTATGCAATACCGCTATGTTGCTTATAATCAAATATTGACAGATAAATATCACCAATTACACGAAATTCATCATAATTATATTAAAAAATTACAACATGATATAGAAGATATTTTATTAGTTGATGCAGAAACTGGTATGGTTATTTATTCTGCCAATAAAAACCTAGATTTTGCCACTTCACTTAAAAAAACATCTCTAAAAGACCCATTAAACAATATTTTTCAACAAGTTAATTCTAGCAATCAAACTAAAATAATAGATTTTAGCCCATATCTTCCACTCCATAATACTCATGTAGCATTTATTGGAACTCCAATCTTATTAAATAAGCAAAAAATAGGTGTTCTTGTTTTACAGATAAATCATGATTATATAAATAATATAATGACTTATAATAAAAAATGGGAGTTTGAAAAATCGGGAAATACTGGTGAAAGTTATATTGTAGCCATTGACGATACTATGCGTAGTGATAGCCGCAAATTAATTGAATATAAAGAAGATTATTTATTAGCAGTTGAACAGGTTGGATTGCCCAATGATATTGTTACTAAAATCAATTTAAAAAATACTAGTATTGGTTTGCAAACAGTCAATACCTCTGGAACCGAGGCTGTTTTTATGGATATTACCGGACTAGATTTATATATTGATTATAACGATGAATTTGTATTTGCTGCTTTTACGCCTTTGAATATATTTGGGTTAAAATGGGCGGTATTCACAACAATACAGGAGAGCGAAGTTTTAGAATTGGTAACAAAATTTACCGATAAAATAGCTAATACTATCATTCAAGTTGCTGTTATTATTCTTATAATAGCAAGTATAATATTATGGCTTATTATACCAACCAAACCATCAGTAACTCCTAAAGGTTATACTGTTAAACAAATCGTTGAGCATATTAATAAATTGAATTGTGAATAAAAGCTTCATGGCACCACATGAATTAATTTGGTGTATGACGGCTTCGCTATACGGCTTACGAGTTAGAACTCTACTTCTTCAATAATTTTATTATCCACTTGATTTGAGTTCGCATTTTCCACCCAGAATCGAATAATTTCTACTGGCTGCTTCATATACTCAATTTTTAATTTCTCATCTGTATTTTCTTCGTCATATGGAGCAGATAAACCATCTATTGTTGTGGCACCTCCTACAACTGCATATCCTAGCAATTTTGGCTTTTTAGGTAAAAGTGAGTCTTTCACAATAGACACTGTTGTACCAAAATCCACACCTATACGATGAACGAATGGCGACACGATTGCATGGTATCCAAAATTATCAGGAGGCATATGTCTATGACATGGCTGTATTGCTAAATGAACTGTATTAACCCAGTATGATAATGTATGTGTTCTATTGTTAGTTGATTCGCGATACACAGTGAGAATCAAATCGGGTATAGATGTAAAGTTACTATCAATTCTGAATCCAAGCTTGCCTTGCGAAGACATAGCAATTTGCTCTAAATCACCAATATTAGATATCTTGGAAAGTGAAGTTAGATATAAATAACTTATGTTAGTTGATTTCTTATTGCCTTGTATGTTCCAACTGGAAGACCAGAATTCAGAACAGTCATCAATATTTTTCTTCGCATCTTGTGTTGTATGGTGAAAAAGCTTAATAAATGGTACTCCATCCTCAATCTTTGCTTTTCCAGTTCTATAAGGATATAAGATTTTGGAGCCTTTTATTTGGCATTTATAAAGAATACTTCCGTCTTCTAACCATGAAATCGCATCCTCTTTTTTAAAACGTATTCTAAGACATACCCCATGAGAAATATCTACATAAAACTCAAGTCCATAGCAGGTAATTAGAATGCCTGAGAAGAAAAGAGGTTGTATCCAAAATAATTCACTGCCAGCTTTGAAATAAATTTGATCAGGTACTACAATAGAATATCTATCATGATGTACAAGCTTACACTTAATGAAACCTTCGTGTTTGAAATCATCGAATTTACGAATACCTGCGAAATCATTAAGATATACCGATTGTCCTTTTCTTATTATTCGATTGAACCTTAAATCTTTCATGATCCCTCTATTAAGCTAACAGTAATTTCACCTGCAATAATTTAGAACTACTTTTAAGAGCTAATCAAAAACTACTCAAATTATTGGCCGCAAGCTCACTGCCAAAAATTTAAATTTCTATTATTTCATCGCCACCAAAAGATTCCATTATTTCCAAAAATGCTTTAAATTTTTTGCATTCACTTTTCAGTTCTTCTTCAAACGTTATCAAGATATTGATATCACCAGAGTCTTTTGTGTATCCCTGAACAAGTTTTTTAACGGTGAGTATTGGAAATCTGTCTCCATCTGAGTCTGTAGCCCAGATAAGTCCTCGATCACCTACTCGGTATTTGTCAATCAGTTCCTGTTCTTCTTGAGTTATTTCAATTTTAGCAAAAAGACTGAATAGTATGCTTTTTTGCCCACTAAACAAACTTTTTTTATCTGATTGGTGTTGCTCTTTTTTTACAATAAGTTTCATATATAATTCCTAGATAACAACTCTATTAACATATTACAGTTGATATAAATAGTTTAGATTGATGTGAATAAAGAATATCATCCTAGTACAGCAACCAGTAAATACAACTAACAGGTTTTGGTAGTCCTATAAGAAAGTAGTAATAGCTTCAAAAAAACTACTAGGTTTCAAAAACCTAGTAGGTTTAACACTACATATTACAGGACTACCCGATATGGTTGCAAATCTTTCTTTTTTAACGAGTCGCATCTTTTAAACGTTTTGTCCAAATAGTTAATCACATGGGCTAATATTCATCTCTCTTGCTATTTTTCAATTATCTTTTATTTCAACATTTGCTTTGATAATTATTTTGGTACGTTTAACTATATTTTCGGGACTACTTTGTTTGCGAACGATTTCTTCCTGTTCACTTTTTTCTTTTATTGTTAAATTTATTCGATTTTTCCTGTTTAAGTTAAGATTTCAAAATACATGGATTTATTATACTATATAAATTGTGACAATGTAAATTAAAGTTTATAATAAATTTGACTTACTACGTATCAAACACCTGATTATATTTCAATCATTGTAATACATGGGGAGGCGAAGTTGAAATTAAGTAATCAGCGATTTGTGTGAAAGTTCAAAAATTTGAAGAAGTGAGACGGAGCTGCTTTAAGTACGGAGTCGCCCGATGAGACCGGACGTGTCGGAGTAATTAACCGTTTCACTGAAAAAATGATTAATTCAAGAAATATGGACGTTCCGTGAACATCATGAAATTTCTACGAAACTCATTATTTTTTATGGATTTTTGGCGAAGGTATTGTTAAACTATTTATCAGCAGATGAAATTAAGATAGTCCAAAATAAAATTTGTGAACCATAATACAAACAAATCTTTATTCAGGAATATCATAATTCCTTATTATTTCTTATTAAGCATTAAAAATTCCAATAAAGCTTTTTGAGAATGCAAGCGATTTCCTGCTTGTTGCCATACAACACTTTGGTTGCCTTCAATAACTTCATTGGTAACTTCTTCACCACGATGGGCTGGTAAACAGTGCATAAATATAGCGTCAGGTTTTGCTAAAGATAACAAATCATTAGTTACTTGATAAGGTTTAAATACTTGCATCCGTTCTTTTTGTTCTGCTTCTTGACCCATACTGGCCCACACATCGGTGGAAATTAAATCAGCATTAACAACAGCCTGTTCTGGATCGCTGATAAAAGTTATATTGGCGGCAAATTTTTTCATCAATTCTGCTTGTGGTTTATAATCAACTGGTGTACTTATAACTAGCTCAAAATCAAACAGATGTGCTGCCTTAATGTATGAATGGCACATATTGTTGCCATCTCCGATCCATACAACTCTTTTACCTTGAATTGAACCTCGTTGTTCAACATAGGTTTGTACATCTGCAAGTAGCTGGCAAGGATGACAAAAATCAGTTAAAGCATTTATTACTGGTACCTTTGAGTATTCACTAAAAATTTCTATTGTTTCATGGGCATAAGTACGCACCATAATACAATCTACCATCCTTGATAATACTCTGGCCATATCACCAACTGGTTCTCCACGACCTAGTTGAGTATCATTTTGAGATAAAAATATTGCACTCCCACCACATTGTGCCATTGCAGTTTCAAAAGAAACTCTTGTTCTAGTAGATGATTTTTCAAATACCATAGCCAGAACTTTGTTTTTAAATAAAAGTGGACATTGATCCTGTTCCTGTAATTTTTTAAGTTCAATAGCACGTTGAATCAATGTATTTAATTCTTGCTTAGATAAGTCTGATAAAGATAAAAAATGACGTACAGCCATAAGTATTTCCTTGTTACCCTAATTCTTCTTTAACTAAATTGCTAACAGTCGAAATGATTTCATCGGCCTGTTCGTTGGTTAAAATCAACGGCGGTAAAAGCCGAATAACTCTTTCCGCAGTCACGTTGATCAATAAATTATGTTCAAGAGCTTTAACTACTAACTGACTACAAGCTTGTTCCAATTCAATCCCAATCATTAAACCTTTAATCCGAATTTCTTTCACTCCGCCAATATCAGTTAAATTATTCTCGAATCCTTGTTTAAATCTCTTGCTAAGTTCTTGAACTCGTGATAATAAATTATCTTGTTGTATTGTATTTATCACTGCCAAAGCAGCTTTACATGCTAATGGATTACCGCCAAAAGTTGAGCCATGAGTGCCGGGTTGTAAAATATCGGCAATTTTACCTCTGGTTAAACAAGAGCCGATAGGAACCCCATTACCTAGTCCCTTAGCTAAAGTTATAACGTCAGGGAGTATATTAGTATGTTGGAATGCAAACCATTTGCCAGTTCGTCCCATGCCAGTCTGAATTTCATCTAGCATTAATAACCAATTATTTTGGTCACATAGATTGCGTAATTCAACTAAATAATCATCGGCTGGAATAGAAATACCACCTTCTCCAATTACTGGTTCAACTAATACAGCCACTATTTTAGAATTGTCGGATAGTTTAGCTATTGCTTCAATGTCGTTATATGGAACTCGCACAAAACCTTCCACTAAAGGCTCAAATCCTTGTTGGACTTTAGGATTTCCAGTTGCGGTTAAAGTTGCTAAAGTTCGACCGTGAAATGAGCCTTCAGTTACAATAACCGTAGGTTTATCATATCCTTGTTGATGTCCGTATAAACGAGCAATTTTCAAAGCTGCTTCATTGGCTTCAGCTCCTGAATTACAGAAAAAAGCTCGTTCCATTTTGGTTATTTGGACTAAAGTTTCCGCTAATTCTTGTTGATTGGGTATATTATAAAGATTAGATGTGTGTAGCAACTCGCCAGCTTGTTCACATATTGCAGTTGTTACAGTTGGATGGGCATGTCCAAGTCCACAAACAGCTATTCCAGATAAAGCATCTAAATAACGTTTGCCTTGCGTATCCCACAACCAAGCTCCTTCACCTTTGACGAAAGTTACTGGTAAACGAGTATAATTAGGCATTGTTGACATAAATATCCCCAAAATAAAAAAGCAGTCCCAAAGGACTGCTGTTCGGTGATCTGTGTAGAATAGTTTAAGTTAGTCTATAAAAAATTGTTGCTCAAATTTGATCTCTTGAGTTTTATCGCCTGGAGTTACCTGAAGTTCAAACTTGATTTTTTCTTGATTGGCGATAGTAAAATCAGCTATATAATAAATTGCATCTTTTTCGTCAATTTGTCGAATTTCAATGTTTTTCTCTTGCCCAATAAGATTGGAAGCTTTTACTATAACAGTAGCAGTCGCAGCTTCAGTCTGTGCCACTTTATCTTTACCAATTTTACGCACTGAAACATTTAGCATTGCTCTTTTTTTACTACGTTGAATGTTATAAGAACGTGCAACTTCAGCAGTTAAAAAATCGGTAATAAATGCGTTGTAATGAATAATATAACCATCATCAGTTTCAATTTGCTTATCATCAGAGGCATAAGCTGTGGAACTTAACAATGTAGCTAATATTAAATATAAAATTTTTCTAATCATTATGCTTCTCCTTAAAATATTAATTAGAACATTTCAAACCATCATTAAATGATAATTATACAATATTCCATTGAAATTAAGTGAATCAATAGAAATATGGTTAAAGTTTGAAATATCAAGTAAATATATTATATTTAATTAACTGGTTGATAATTATACAAAAACATAAGTAGATGAGACATTTTTAATGTAAATTGAGAATTAAAGTTATATATCTTTTAAAAACAATTGGTTAAAAAATTATCAGAAAGACAGTGTAGTCTTCACAAACCAATGCAGGTATATTATCATAATATTCTATATTGATATAAATACTTAATAAAAATATGTGCAAAAAAGTTGATAGTCCTACAATATGTAGTGTTAAACCTACTAGGTATTTGAGACCTAAGTAGTTTTTTTGAAGTTATCACTACTTTGTCTAGGACTACTCAAAATCAGATTCTGTTCTCCGGTAAATATTGAAATGTCATGGTGATAATCATCGTTTTTCAGAAATAAGTTGATCTGGTATCTAATTAAAAATTAACTGATATAATATTCTATCAACACCTTCGCCAAATAGATAGTTATTTCGAGAATGGAGCAAAGCGGATTTCCCGAAACTCTTATATTACTTGGATTTATGGAAATTGTACCTCATTCCCAAAACAACAAATTTTGAGATTGGCGAAGGTATTGTCTATCATTCATATTTAAAAATAACCCAAATTTAAACAATGTTTAACATTAAGCAAGATACTTATTTGTTACTAGTCATTATTACTTTGGTATTATTGGGTTTAATTATGCTAGTTTCTGCTTCTATTAATACCTCTCAAACCAAGTTCGACGAACCTTTGTATTTTTTTTGGCGACAATTATCTTATGTTGGATTTGGAGTATTGCTTGCTGCTATTGTTGTTTTCATACCAATAAAAACTTGGCAATATCTAAGTGTACCATTGTTACTGTTAGGAACTTTATTGTTGATTTTAACTCTTATTCCGGGAATTGGTCATGAGGTAAATGGCAGTATGAGATGGATAAACTTGAGATTTATCCGCTTTCAACCTTCAGAGTTAATGAAGCTATTTATGGTGTTATATTTAGCTGGTTACTTAGTCCGCCGTAGTGCAGAAGTTCGTGAAGCATTGAGTGGTTTTTTAAAGCCTATAGCACTTGTATGTATAATCACTAGTTTATTATTGTTAGAGCCTGATTACGGTACGATTGTAGTATTATTTTCGGCTGTATTAGGCATGTTATTTTTAGCTGGAGTGCCAATGCGACAATTTTTTCTATGGGTATTTATTGTTATGTTGGTGTTAAGTTTTTTAATTATATTAGTGCCTTATCGACTAGAACGGTTAACTACTTTTATTGATCCTTGGCAAGACCCTTTTAATAGTGGTTTTCAGTTGACTCAAGCTTTGATTGCGATTGGTCAAGGAGAATTATTTGGACTTGGTTTAGGCAATAGTATTCAATCGGTAACTTACTTGCCAGAAGCTCATACTGATTTTTTATTTGCAATAATAGCTGAAGAGCTGGGATTAGTGGGAGTTATTGTAGTGATAGGTTTGTTTACTTTTCTGATATTACGTATTTTTGCAATAGCTTTTCGTACTGAGCGTTGTAATTTGCATTATGCTGCTTATTTAACTTATGGAATTGGTTTAACAATTGGATTGCAAACAAGCATTAATTTGGGAGTAAACATGGGATTATTACCAACTAAAGGACTAACTTTGCCACTAATGAGTTATGGAGGTTCTAGCATAATTGTAACTTTTATTATGTTAGCAATTTTATTAAGAGTTGATTATGAAACTATGCAATTTATCCAGCAAAAAACTAATGCCAAACAAAGGTAAGTATTTGAGATTACTTAAACAAGTAGTTTGCAACTTTTGAATTTCAGTATCTTCTGGATATAGACTAGCTAATAAACCTCTTGCAAAACTCATAAAAAGAGAGAATTTGTATTAGACATTATACCGATTTAAATATACAATACAAAATCACCATAATTCAATGTGATACATTTTATGACAAATTTTGATGATTTATCGAAAAAACCAAGCAGATTTTTATCTTTAACCAGTTTGACGGT
>JAUCGL010000178.1 GCA_030378105.1 Candidatus Halobeggiatoa sp. HSG11
TCCACATTGGAATCGAGCTATTAGTTATTTAAAAATTGGATTGCGTTATGTGGCTGCTGCACCTGCCAAAGGTTATAAATTTATTAAAAAAGTAACACTTTCCAGTATGCCTGATCCTGAACCTATTTCTTATAAATATGGAAAAATAACCAATCTTTTAATAATCGGACAGCTCAAAACTCATACTGAATTTTTTATGTTACGTTATACTTATGGTTACCTTTCTTTTGTCAGGCTGTCAGCTCCGTCTCCTGTATATTCTCCTCCGCCCCTTGTGGATAACTTTGGAAATTACGCAGGGCAGCCCGGGCATATTCCAGTGCATCGGGGAGGCGGTTGGCAGCTTGTAGAGCAAGGGCAACATTGAAACGAGTTTGACCAGCACCATAAACATTACCTGCCATTTCTTTATAGCAAATAGCCTCACGATAATGATACAAAGTTCGTTCTAAATTACTTACATTCATAGAGATATAACCAAGCTAAAAAACTTGATAGTCGAGTGTTATAGCTTTTCCAGATTATTAAGTTTTGTCCAATAACACTTTGCTTATCAAATCTACATGATTTCCATTTACTTTCAGTTTCAATCAGTATATTATTTGTGCATAACAAAATGAATAGGTGATTTATGGAACGTGAGGAATTAATAAAATTATATTTGGCGGATAGGAGTAAGTTATATCAGGATTGGTTGGCTGAGATTGATAAAGTGGAGGCTGATTCTGAGGTTGTTTTGTATAGTTCTCGGACTGATAAGTCGCCGGATGAGGAAGGTACAAAGCGGTTTAAGCGGTATTTTGAGGTTAATCAGAAGGTTATTCAGCGTAAAGTTTGTAGGAAATATTTGCAGATAAGAGAAGAATCAACTAATGTGGGTATTATTATTGCGGCGGTTAGCGATGCTTTGGGTACTGGAGGTTATGCAACTGCTACAATTTTAGTTACCGAAAGATATTTAGATAAGCTTTGTGTTAAACAATATGAATGAAGATGATTTTAAAAATTTTTGCCATACGGAAATCGTTAATGTAACGGTGAAAGTTTTGGTGGATGGTGAGTTTAAAGGCACTGGTTTTTTTGTTACGCTGGATGGCTTGGTATTGACTGCGTATCATTGTATTGGTGCTTATCCGCCTGAAATTAAGCTTGAGACGCAATTTGGGGAGAGATTGGTTGCGGAGTTGGATAATGCTTTGTCTTTGCCAAAACAGGATATGCGGTGTTAAAAACTGACCATTCGGTTGGGAGTTGTATTCCGTTGGGGTTGTTGTCGGAGGTTATTAATGTTGGTGATTCGGTGGTGGCGGTTGGTTATCCGGGTGGCAATATAAATGAGATGGTTGGGCATTATCCAAGTCATATTTCTCGTTTAAGTGGTAAGTATAAAATTGAGATTCCGAATGCGATAAAGGGTAGGGGGCAGAGTGGTGGGCCAATTTATCATTATAAGAGTCGGCGGATAGTTGGGATTGCTCAGGCTGGTTATGATCCTGATAAGATTTCGGATACTGGTTTGGCGATTCGGTTGGATTTGTTGTTTCAAAGATGGTCTGAGCTGAGGTATATTAATGATGAGTTGATGGAAGTTTGGGATGAACGGTTACATAAGTTAAAAACAAGATTTGGTGGTAAGCAAGCAGATAATAAACCAAGGGTATCCTCTCGTTCCCAACGGCCCGTTGGGAATGCAGTCGGGGACGCTCTGCGTCCCGCAACGCAGAGCGTTGCTGAAGGCATTCCCAACCAAGAGGTTGGGAACGAGAAACATAAGTTGCCATTGATAATTGTGTTTTTTATAGTGATTGGGATTGGGTATTATTTTATAGGGATTGATAATCATAATGAACCCATTCAAACTAAACCACCAGTTAAATATAGTGGACAGATACAACCAATTAAAGAGCCTATTCCAGTTGTACCTGTCAGTGAACCAATTAAAGAGGAAGTTACTACTAACGAATTAAAACCCGGCCAAGAATTCCAAGATAAATTAAAAGATGGTGGTTTGAATTTGGGTAAACAAGCACATGTTAATTTTGAAATGGATGTTGTATTCGTTATGGATTTAACTTCTGGTATGGAACCATATCTTAAAATGTTTTTTGAATCAATTCAATATTTTACTAAAAATAATAGTAAAAACATTAAGTTTGGTTTTATAGGATATAGAGATAATCCTGACATTGTTGTAGGAATGGAATTTGCTAGTAAAAATTTTACTGAAGACGGCTTAGTTTCTATAGAAAAATTTGTTAAACTCAGCAATAAAATTAAAGTCGCTTCTGTAGGTAGTCTAGATTATCAAGAGGAAGTTTTTGCTGGAATAGAGAGTGGATTAGAAGTCAATTGGAATAGTAACTCAATACGTATTATTATTTTAATTGGTGATGCTAGTTCTCATGAACCTGGTCATCCACAAAATGTTACTGGCAAAGATGGATTTGTATTACGACAGGCCGCAGATGATTTACAAGTTCATATTTTGGCAATCTTTTTGCAAAATCAGGATACTCATCCTGAAGTTATTGGAGATTTACCTGTAGCTAGACAACAATTTGCTACTTTAGCTAGAGTTACTGGTAGTGATAAAACAGCATTATTGGAAGTCAATGCCGATAATAAAGAAGACTTTGTCAATGCACTCAAAACTAGTTTTAATATGTTAACTGATTTTACTAAGGATTTGCAAGATTAAAAACAATTAATTTTCTTGTTCCCACGCACAGGTACACTGCCATTTTTCTCGTTCCCATGCACCAGCGTGGGAATGCAGAAGCACCGCACCAGCGGTGCAAAGAAAACATACTAACTTTCTGATTCAGAACACAATATTATTCATCAATTTGACCGTGTATTATTTTATATATACGTACCGCTGGTGCGGTGTTCCAGCATTCCCACGCTGGTGCATGGGAACGAGAAAAACCTAAAAAGCTGCTTGTGCCTCTATCCTGAAAATTTTATAATTCTGAAAATTCTGATTCAGACAAGTTTTTCTCGTTCCAATTGCCTCAACCAATCAGCAACAATAATCGACCAATCCAAATGCTGCTCCGCATATTTTCTGCCATTTATGCCTAATTGAATAGCATAATCAGGTTCATTAATCAGCTTACGTATTGATTGAGCTAAATTATTATAATCACCCGGAGCTGTTACAATACCTGCTTGAGCTTCAGTTACTAACTTTGCTCCCTCTCCAGCACCATTAAATAATACTGGTTTACCAGAAGCTAAAATGGGTAAAGTTTTGGCCGGGCGAGTACATTCCAATAATGGTGAATCACGAAACGTAGCAATTCCAGCAAAAGATAAATTGTATAAATTAGCAATAAATTCTGGTGGTTGCGAATCCCAAAACAGAATATTTTTTAATTTCATCTCTTCGGCCAGTTGCATTATACGTTGTTTGTCCGAACCTCCGCCAATACATAAAAATAACACTTTAGTATCAGCTAATAACTGAGCAGCCTGCAATATAACTTCCATACCATGAGCATAACCATGAGTTCCAGCGTACAAAATCAATAACTTGTCTTTAGGTATGTCTATTTCTTGTTTAAATTCCGACTTTCCAAATAATTTAGTATCAACTCCATTCGGCAATAACAATAATTTATTGGCTGGAACTTGTTTATTTTCAAGCATAATTTGCCGCACACCTTCTGTAACGACCGTTATATAATCAGCTTTACGATACAACCATAATTCCAATTTTGTCGCTAATTTCAACAACATGCCTTTAGATATTAATCCCAATGCACTTATCGTATCTGGCCATAAATCAGCAACATTAAAAATAAAAGGTATCCGCCACCATGAAGCAGCTATATAACCAGTTATTCCCAAAAATAATGGTGGAGATTCTACAAATAAATAATCTGGTTTTTGAGCTTTGCGTAATCCCCAAATAGATGTGAAAGTGAAAGAAAGGTAATTAAATAAACGTTTAATCCCAGCCCCACTTGCAGCATACATCCAAATTCTATGTACTTTTATCCCTTCCCAATCGTCAAGTTGATAAAACTGGCGTTGATAACTTGGAAAAATCTTACCAGTGGGGTAATTTGGCATAGCTGTTATCACTTCAACAGTATGTCCAAGACGCAATAACTCACGAATCATAGCAGCAAGTCTTGTTTGTGGGGCTCCAGTTTCAGGAGGAAAATATTGACTTAAAATTAAAAAACGCATATAATTATGTTATCTCTTATTCAAAACTCGCCTGTTTGTTTAATTATCACTTCCGGTTCCTGCTTCAAATGGAGTCATTTGTATAACATGCCAATTGTTTTCTTAAATATCCAATTAAATATTCTTGAAGCGTTATATCTTTATGATTATTATCGTTTAATAGAATAGTAATTGATTTTTGCATATTCATAAGGATTCCTTTTTGCATGTACTTAAGTTTAACATGGACTGGTTTAAACTTTAAAATCTAGTCTAAAAATTTTAACAGAATAAATATGTCAAATTTAACAAGTTAATACAGACCTTGTATTTCAGCTAAATTAATTTTAATATATCAAATTTATTTAATTAATAACCGTTTTCATTTTTTAATTATAGTCCTTGTTAAGTATTAAATTGTAAATTATAAAAATATAAATAAGTTCAAGAGGTTTAAATGGCAATAAACAAAATTCTTGCTGTCGATGATTCAAAAGTTGACTTGATAAACATCCAGAATATCATTTCTAACGCAGGTTATGAAGTTGTTACAGCATCTTCTGGGGCTGAAGCTATAGAAAAAGCTGCGGCTGAGAAACCAGATTTAATTTTTATGGATGTAGTCATGCAACATATGGATGGTTATCAAGCTTGTAGAGAGTTGACTCACAATGACGTGACTAAAAACATTCCAATTATTTTTGTCACTAGTAAGGGCCAAAAAGCTGATCGGGTATGGGCTGAAATGACTGGTGGTAAGGGATTAGTTCAAAAACCTTATACAGCAGAGCAAATTGTTGAGCAAATTAACCAAGTTAAGTAGGTTATTTAGTTTCGGGAACATGCCCATTCCCGGAATTGCTTGATTTACTTCCACAGGTGACTCCGCACTACAATAACTCCATCCCACCGCCTCACTGCCATTAAGGAATGAAATTTCTTGTCATTCTCGTGAAAACGGGAATCTAGAATCTCTGGATACCCACTTTCGTGGGCATGACAATTTGTCATAAATCCTTAACTTAATGGCAGTGGTCCCACCGCCTTCCCATTTCTCACAGCAAAAGCAATTTCATTAATAAATCTAATTATATCAGATATTTTATCATTATTGATTTCATCCATAGCTTGCATTTAGCTATAAAAATATGTTATTCTCAAAACTTTAATAAAATTTAACTATCAGAGTAATCTCAATGAACAGATTAATTATTTTCATTGTAGTTTTAACAGGTATACAAACTGTTGTGGCAGCAGAATATTTCTCAAATACCGAGTTACAAATTCATGCTGATTTTAATCGAAAACCGGCAGAAAGTGATATTTTAACTGTTACTGTAGATCATTTTTCTGAATGGAAATATGGGGATAATTTTTTCTTCTTAGATATTGAAGGTAAATCAGATTTTGCGACTGAAGCAGATACGTTATATTTTGAATATGCTCCTCGTTTAAGTTTAGATAATCTGTTTGGAAACAAAATATTTTCTAATCAGTATTTGGGAGAACTTTATGCGACAATACAATATAATGACAGTGATCGCAACTTTATTAATCAAGTGTGGTTGTATGGAGTTAGCATAGATTTTGCTGGACAACCTAATTATGGTTTTTCAAATTTACATTTTTTAGTTCGTGAAGAGGATACACAGGATACAAGTTATCAGATAACTTTTTCTTGGGGACAGCCATTTCGTGTCGGTGGTTGGCAATTTGTATTTAACGGTTTTGTTGATTATTGGGAAGATGACGATAAAACAGTATTTTTAACCGAGCCACAATTGCGTTTGCCATTAGCTAATTTTGTCAGTCAAGATAATATATTAGCAAAAGCTGTTATTGGTACTGAAATCGAAATATCGAAAGATTTTTTTGGGAAAGATTATGGTTGGGAAATTAATCCAACAATTTTTTTGACATTTCCATTCTAAAAGGAATATTGGAGGATAAAAATGCGTATATTATTAATTGTTTTGAGTATGATGACCTTACCTCTACATGCTCAAACTTTAACTATTGGTGTAGAAGACCATGATTATTGGCCTTATTACACTTACAAAAACTTTGAATATCAAGGCATTGCTCGTGAACTATTAGATAAATTTGCAGAAACAAAGGATTATACGTTTAAATACCAAGCCTTGCCAGTCAAGCGTTTATTTCGTGACTTTCTCACCGATAGAGTAGACTTTAAATTTCCAGACAATGTTCACTGGGATGGAACCCTAAAAAAACAAAAGCTTAAGAATAAAAAGCAAATAACCTATAGTGATCCGGTTTTACGTTTTATTGATGGAGTTATGGTATTACCGGAAAATAAAGGTAAAAATATTGATAAATTCAAAAAATTAGGCACTATTTTGGGATTTACTCCTTGGGCATGGTTGGATATACTCAAAACCAATAAAGTCAGAAAGATAGAAACACCCAAATATAGCAATTTGATTAGTATGGCATTGTCAAAACGAATTGATGGAATTTATGCCAATATTGTTGTTGGAAGTTACCAACTTGAGCAAATAGATAAAGCCGGGGAACTCGTCTTTGATTCAACCTTACCTCATAGTGATAACTATTATTTTCTGTCATCTATTAATTATCCACAGGTTATTCAAGAGTTTAATCAATTTATGCGTGATAATACAGAATTGGTCAATAGCTTAAAAAACAAATATAAAGTTGAGGAAGGATTGCCAAAGTAGTAAATTCTTGTACCTGATATACTTAATTTTAATGGCTCTTGCCACGATTTAAACCAAAATGAATACCGCAGAGCGGTATGGTAAGCATTCCCAACGAGACGTTGGGAACGAGATAAACATTAGGAAGGAGAAAATTTTTGTACCTGATATTTTTAATTGTCCTGTACAAAGCTAATAACATATAAAATCACTTAAATTACACCAACTTATTATTTTAACAGTTGTATAATGCCTAAAAATTCTTCTAAAAACCTACCTCTATTTAAGCGTTTATCGTATAGACAAGCCAAGCTCGTCATGATAATGGCTTTGGTTATCGGCTTTCTATTTAGTTTCCTACAAATTTCCTTGGATTATTTTAATGTTCAAAATAAAAATGAAGTAATCCTGCAACAAATTTTTAATAGTACCAAACAACCAGCTGCCCAAGCTGCTTATACATTTGACAGCATTTTAGCCGAAGAAGTTGTTAAAGGATTGTTTAAATATCAGCCTATTTATAAAATAATATTGTTAGAAACTAGCCAAAATGAAAAATTAGCAGTGCTTGAAAGACATTTATCAGTTTCTCCTTGGCGATGGTTATCAGATTTTTTATTTGGAAGTAGCAAGCATTATAATATCGAACTACTTGTTCAGGAACAGAAATATGGAATTTTACAAGTTTCTGTAGATACTAATTTACTAGCAGCCGGTTTTTTAGATCGAGCATTAGTTGTTTTATTATCTGGAATAATACGTAATACATTGTTAGCATTGTTTTTATTATATATATTTCATATTGTTGTTACTAGGCCGTTATTTCAAATTGCATCCACATTAAGTACGATTGATCCAAATAATCCAGAAAAAACTCGTTTGCCATGTCCAGATGGTCATGTTGAAGATGAGTTAGGACAACTAGTTGCTTCTACTAACAAATTATTAGTTTCAATTGATGAGCGGACAACGGAACAGGAAAGTATTTTACATAATTTAGAAATAACCAAGAATGCTTTTAGTCGTTTTGTGCCAAGAGAATTTTTAAGTTTATTAAATAAAGAAAATATTGTTGATGTACAGTTAGGTGATCAAATTGAAAAGGAAATGACAGTTTTATTCTCTGATATTCGTGGTTTTACTTCCATATCAGAAAAAATGACTCCGCAAGAAAATTTTAGTTTTATCAATGCTTATTTAGGCAAAATGGCACCTATTATTGCTCAACACCAAGGATTTATTGACAAATATATTGGTGATGCAATTATGGCTTTGTTTCCAACTGATGCGGAAGAAGCATTGGATGCCGCAATTGCTATGTTAAAAGCTTTGACTAATTACAATCAATTGTTAATTAAGGATAATTTTGAACCAATAACTATTGGAATTGGTTTAAATACCGGGCAATTAATGCTTGGTACTGTTGGTGGTAAAAATCGTATGGATGGTACGGTTATTTCTAATACTGTTAATTTAGCTTCACGTATTGAAGGGATAACTAAATTGTATGGGACTGCATTACTTATTTCAGAATATACTTATCTTTGTTTACAAAATATATCTAAATATTCTATTCGTACTATTGATAGAGTGAGAGTGAAAGGTAAATCAGAGCCAGTGACAGTATATGAAGTGTTTGATGGCAACACTCAAGCAGTCATTGAGTTAAAAATGAAAACTCGCAATGATTTTGAAAATGGTTTAATCAACTATCGCAATAAAAAATTTAATGATGCAATTCATTGTTTTAAAGCTATGTTAAATGTTCATCCTGAAGATAGAGCAGCCCAAATTTATTTACAACGTTGCCAGCATTTACAAGAGGCTGGCGTACCAGATAATTGGGATGGAGTGATTGCGTTGAATATAAAATAAGTTTCGCAGAGATTTCCATGGTGTGAATGGGGAACGTCCATATCTCGTTGGCTATTCAACTATTTTTTACCTGATTGTTTCTCAATTAAGGCTTTTATTTCAACTCGTAAGCCACATAAAATCATAGCTCGTAGGGTGCATAAGCGATAGCGTCATCCACCACACACCCCATTTACCATTTTTACTCATTGCTATAATTTTATTATTCTTGGGTTTTAGTGTATGACGATTCGCTTGGCAGTGGGCTCGAACTGTTAGTCCCAAGATAAAAGGCCGGAGCTATCCAAAGTTATTTGGATAAATTTTTATGCGAAACGTTGGGTTAAAATATCTTCCAAACCCAATGCTCCTGTGATAATGCCC
>JAUCGL010000179.1 GCA_030378105.1 Candidatus Halobeggiatoa sp. HSG11
TATATTTATATAGCTCTGTCATTCTCGTGAAAACGGGAATCTAGGAATCTTTGAGATCGCTAGATTCCCATCCCCATTTTCATGAGGACATGCTTTCGTGGGAATGACAATTAATTAGTTTATATTGAAATAAGTATATGATTTTAATAAAATTAATACTTTATTACGTTTGTCAATGCGTAAGTCCTATTCTATTTAGAAAAGATGTCTAATGAAAATTTAATTTTGACCCAAATATTTTGCTAGTTAGTCTAACCAATTTTTCAAACTATCTAAAACCGAATGATTAGTTAAATCTACAGATAAAGGTGTTATAGATACAAATCCTTGATTAACAGCATAAAAATCTGTACCTTGACCTGAATCTCTTTCACTTCCGGCTGGTCCAACCCAATAAACCGGAGAACCATATTGATCTTCAGTTTTAATAGCTGGAGCTGCTCGGTGACGGCTACCTAAACGAGTGATTTGCATACCTTTTAATTCATCCCAAGGTCGATCTGGAACATTAACATTTAAAATGGTATTATCTGGCAAAGATAGTTCTTCAGTTTGTAAACGATTTAACAAATGTTCAGCAACTTTAGCTGCTGTTTCATAATATTGCGGTTTAAAATTAGTTGTTGATATAGCTAATGCTGGTAATCCTAAAAACCTTCCTTCCATAGCTGCTGCAACCGTGCCTGAATATATGACATCATCACCTAAATTGGCTCCAGAATTTATTCCTGAAACAACAATATCAGGTAATTCTTCTAATAAACCAGTTATAGCTAAATGTACGCAATCCGTAGGTGTACCATTAACATGGAAAAACCCATTACTGGCTTGAGTAACTCGCAAAGTATGTTCTAAAGTAAGAGAATTACTAGCCCCACTACGGTTACGATCAGGAGCTATAACAGTTACATCCGCAAATTTTTGTAATGTTTCCACTAAACAAATAATGCCGGGTGCTTGATAACCATCATCGTTACTAACTAAAATTTTCATTATTAAGTCAAGTTTAAAATATATTCTTATTATACTGTATTTAAATTAATTTTAACAAATTCTTGGTAATGGTTCGTCTTCCAATTGTTCCAAAAAGCGTTCTCCACCCAATTCTGTTTCCAGTATTAAATGCGGCTTTCCAGTTGATAAAACACCAATTTTAGCTGCCTTTTGACCGGCTGGAAATTTTTGTAATGTTGTTAATGCCATATCAGCTTGTTCTGCTGCAACTATAGCAACGATGCGACCTTCGCAAGCTAAATAATATGGGTCATAACCTAGCATTTCGCATACCGAACGTACTGGATCATTGATTGGAACTTGAGTTTCAAATAATTTAGCAGTCAAACCAGTAACATGGCAAATTTCATGAAGTACAGATGCTAAACCACCTCTGGTTGGATCACGCATAAATTTAAGCCCGGGAATTTGCCACAAAGCTTGAGCTAATGGCAATACGTTAGCACTGTCGGATTGTAAATCACCACGCATTCCAAATTGTTCTCTCGCCAACATGACTGCTGTGCCATGATCACCAATTGGGCCACTGACTAAGATAACATCAGAGGCAGAAATTTGTTCCATTCCTAATTTTTTTTCACGTATCCCTATTCCGGTTGTCGCTAAATATAATCCGCCACCTTCACCACGTTCTAAAATTTTAGTATCACCAGCCACCACAACAACATTAGCTTCTTTGGCGGCAGTTGCTAGACTTGCTATTATTCGGTCTAATTTGCTTATTTCTAAACCTTCTTCAATGAAAGCGTTTAAAGTTAAATATTTAGGAATTGCACCGCTCACACATAAATCATTAACCGTTCCATGAACTGCCAAACTACCAATATTCCCTCCCGGAAATTCTAAAGGTTTAACCGTAAAACCATCCGTAGTAACCATAATATCTTGATTTAACGGTAATATAGCAGCATCGGTATTTGTGTCTAACAAAGGATTATGCAGATGATGTGCAAATAAATTATCAATCAACTCTCGCATAAAACGGCCACCATTGCCATGTGCAAGTTTAATATGTTGGTCTTGGATTGAGGTCATAGTTTTGAATATTGCGATAGAAGTGGGATTTAACTTAAACTTAAAAATCGTGAAAAGATGCACAATGATAACAGATTCACCCTATCAATACCAAAATTAGACATCTTTCCTAAATAAGAAAGCTTTTATATCCCACCGATTTCATCGGTGGCTATTCACATTCAATCCTTTCAGGATTGACTCCAACGAGGTGAAACATGAATAGCCATAGTGAAACTTACGGAACTAACAAAGCTATGCTTTGGACTCCGAAAACTATAATATCCTTAGGTTAATGGCATTGAAACTTTGGAAACAATAATGAGTTATAACTATATGATTTATCATTAATTAATATTTTTTAGCTTTTATCAATGCGTAAGTCCTAAGATTTTAATTAATAATTGAGCATTCATAATTCATAATTAATAATTGCTATAAATCAAAACTTCAGCTTAACTCTTCCATATCTTGTTGTGTAGGAAGCATGTACTGTTGTGGATAATCAACTTTTACAAAATATAATCCATCTGCTGGTGCTGTTATTCCACCAACTCTTCTATCTCGTGCTTGCAAAACAGTATTTGCCCATTTTATTTCCCGTTTTCCATGTCCTATAGCGATTAACACTCCTGCAATATTACGCACCATATGATGTAAAAAACCATTAGCAGCAATATCTATAATAACTTTTTCATCAACACGCTCAATATTTAAGGATAAAATAGTTCGAATTGGACTTTTAGCTTGACAAGCAACTGCCCGATAAGATGAAAAATCATGAGTGCCTATCAAATACTTACTAGCCATCTGCATAGATTGAACATTCAAAGCCCTATATTCCCAAGTTACTTTTTTATGTAATATAGCTGGACGAACTGGGCGATTGAAAATAATATAACGATAATAACGAGCTTGAGCTGAGAAACGAGCATGAAAATTCTCATCAACTAATTTAACCCATAATATACTGATATCCCTTGGTAAACAGCTATTAGTTCCTAGTAACCAAGAATCCATAGAACGTTGTACCTGTACATCAGCATGTACTACTTGTCCTAACGCATGTACCCCAGTATCAGTACGACCAGCACAAAAAACTCGAACTGGATGATCTGCAACTTTAGACAGAGCTAATTCAACACAGCCCTGCACAGTACGGAGTTGTGGCTGAACTTGCCATCCAAAAAAATTATCACCTACGTATTCTATTCCTAAAGCAATTCTCATTATAATAATATTATTCAATTAAGTTAAGCCTTGGAATCAAAGCTTCAAATTTGGTTTATTTACATTAAAATCAGATATTTTTATACCTGATATTTTTTATTAATTTAGTTGATTTGGAACTGAGGTCGTTGACTGATAATGGTTCAAAAGGCATAATAAACTAACCTTAAAGTTGAAAAAAAAATGGTATTATTAAATTTTCAGTGTCCTTAATTGGAAAATTGTTAAACACATTATTAAGATTTCAATGTATCTCTCCACTGTCGATTAGAACCATTCCCAGTTTTCGTGTGAAACCTGCGAAGTTTTGGAAACCTCGTAGGTTTTTAGTTAAATTATTTATCTGAAAAACTATAGATTGCTTTCTGCGTGTTAATACATAAATTTCAACTATTAATTCACATTTAAAATAAGATGTTATGGATAATATTAATTTTTAACTTGTCTACATTATAACTTAAATAAGGAACCAATCTATGTCAACAAGAACAATACAACTTATTACAATTTTGATAATATTTTTTATAAAATTAAGCTATGCTGATACCACTTCCAAATGGGAAGAGACTGAATTACAAGATGAATTACGATTTTTACGAGCGGAATTAATAACAGTTGAAACTGCTTCTGGTACTGAGGAAAGCTTACTTGATGCACCAGCAACAATAGTTATTGTCACCGCCGAAGAAATTAAACAACGTGGTTATACTGATTTATCTGAAGTCATAACAGACCTACCCGGTTTCGATGCAGTAATTGCCAATGGTACTTCTTATATGCTGGCTTATCAACGTGGTTATCGAACTCCCTATACCGCCAGAACCTTAATTATGTTTAACGGTATAGTTGACAATCTGTTATGGTCTCAAGAAGCTGCAATAACTCGCCAATATCCGTTATCCAATATCAAACGAGTTGAAGTTTTATATGGGCCAGCAAGTGCTGTTTACGGGCCAAACGCATTTTTAGGAATTATCAACGTTATAACCCATGATGCCAACGATGTTGAAGTGGGAAAAACTGCCACCCAAATAAATGTTCAAGTTGGTAGCTATAACTCCAAAGGTGTTGATGCAAGTATAAAAGGAAAACCAACCCAAGACTTATCTTTCTCATTAACTGGCAAAGTTTTTAAAAGTGATGAAGCGGATTTGAGTAATCAGTTTGGTTTTTTGGAAACAAGTAAATTTAACAATCCAAAAACTTGGGGACCGTTATTAGAAATTGAACATGAAAATCGCCAATTAGGTTCTTATTACGATCCAACTGATGATTATGGTATTTTGGCAGATTTGCAATATAAAGGATTTAAATTAGGTCTTATTCATTGGAAAATAAAAGAAGCTTATGGGCCTTATTATGCAGCAGATAGAGCTCAAAATAATAATTTTTGGAATAAATCCAGCGACCAGTTTTCACTTGAATATCGCAACAAAATAACTGAATCTCTTAAAAGCCATTCATTGCTTCTTTACCGTGAAAGCCGAAGATATGGCTATTGGTCTGAAGCTGAACAGGACTGGAATCCCGGCATGGAAGACCATTCATATATCAGTTTCACTCATTGGAATTCTGATAGTAACAGTTGGTTATTTAAGCAAAATCTTGAATTTGCTCTGCATAAAAATTTGTTAATTTCGGGCGGTGTTAAATTTGAACGCAAAGAATTGACCAAAGCTTATGATGTACCCGGTTATTGGGAACCAGCCATAAGTTCATCAACAGAGGGTGGTTCTGGAATAGGCCACAGTACAGATGCGACTTACATTCCTCCTCCACCACCACTTGCAGAAATGCCAGAAAATAATTTGGCTCACACCAGAGATATTGGAGGTTATTTGCAAGCAATTTTTGATGTTGAGCCGTATCGTTTTAATTTTGGGGTACGTTATGATAAAAATTCTATCTATGGTGATGTTGTTAATCCTCGAACTTCGATAATTTATAAGCTTTCTAACTCATTGACATTTAAAATATTTTATGGAGAAGCTTTTCAAGAACCAGCACCATTGCAGTTATGGGGTGGTTGGAGTGGTCGCAAAGCTAATCCTGATTTAAAACCAGAACAGGGACAAACTTTTGAATTTGTTACTATTCATCAGATGCAACGCTTCATTCAGGAGTTTTCTTTGTATCAGGCTTATTATAAAGATGTAGTTAAAGAAGAAGCGGAAAATGCTGGGGAACGTGATATTCATGGATTTGAATATAGAGCTAAATATTCTTTTCCAAATTTTATCCCTTATTCATCAAACATAAGTAGTTATTTTAATTATACATATACTCAAGTAACCAGCAGTATGTATTACGATCACGAACTGGGCGAATGGTTAAATGGTGATACTTATTTGGGCGATATTGCTGCTCACAAATTCAACATTGGTTTTAATGTACCACTTGGTAAACAATGGAACCTTAATTTGAGAGGCAATTTTGTTGGTGAAAGAGAGCTTTATACTCGTAATCCATTGCGAAGTCAAGATGAAAAATTAGATTCTTATTTTATTTTAAATGGAGTAGTAACATATCACTATAAACCTTTTGATATATCTTTCAAGGTACTTAATATGTTAGATAAAGACTATTTTCATCCTGGCGTGGAAGCTGCGAATAGTGGTAATGATTTTAGTCAAAGGTCAAAGGGCTATATGAACTCTATTTTACCTCAACCGGGACGCTCTTTGTGGCTTAATTTAGGTGTGGAATTTTGACAATGAATATAGCATTTTTCTAAGAATTTTCTAACTCGTAGGGTCACTGCCATTAAGTTAAGGGCAACCATAAAGGATTGCCCCTACGTTAAATGATGATTTGTAGGGGTTATTTCTTGTGGTTACCCCAATTAATTTCCTTAACTTAATGGCAGTGACTCGTAGTGGAAACCCACCAAACTTTCTGCCATTGAAGTTCTGTTTCAAGTAGTCAAAATTTTAGCTATAAGTTTTCAGATAAATATTTTGGCCAAAAAACCTAGCCTGTCGAAAAACGGCTATTTTGACTAATTTTTGTATCCCAATTTATGGATAGCAAACAATTGAAAGTTGAAAGTTATGGTGGGACTTAATATATTCCACCGATTTCATCGGTGGCTATTCACATTCAACCCTTTCAGGGTTTATGAATCAATTGTTAACCCCGAAGGGGTAAAACATGAATAGCCATAGGTGAAACCTATGGTACTTTAAAAATCAAAAAACGGGAAATTTTAAGACAGAATAAAAGCTGTTTTTCGACAGGCTACAAAAGACCTGCTAGGTTTCGCAAACCTAGCAAGTCTGGTCTGAGAACTTTTGTTTTTCTGAAAAACCATAGCTATTTCATGTATGTAACTAAATATTTCCAAACAGCTTTTAATATGTCATTTAGCAAAGGTTTAGTTCTTCGACAAAAAGTTTCATCGTTCACAAATAGTAAGTCTGCTTTTATCCATGATAAAAAAATTGATGGTTGATAGTCAGATTGAACCACTAAATCGTAATTACCTCGCCGTAATCGCCAATAATTTACCAATCGTTTAAATCTTGATTTTGGCATAGGTTTAACAAATCTGGTTCGAGGCACTTGTGGTAATATTTCTCCATTAGGTAATGGTATCCAATCTATTTGTAATTCTGGTCGTTGTATTTGAGCTTTAACTATGGCTTCCTGAATTCCCATTGCGTATACATTAATGGGCCATGATACCAAAACTTGTTTAATTGTTGGCTCCATTAAAACTTGTCCAATTTCGCTATTATTTTTATAAGTATGGTTTAATTTTATATCTTTTTTGCCATACCGTTTATTATTGAAATCATTTACTGCATCATAGTGTAGTTGAGCTAAATCAGGTTTGCCAATTATGTGGTAATAAACAGCTTTTTTTAAAATATACCGTTGCAAGTTTTTTAAATCAGTTTGAGAAGCACCATGATTTGTCAATAAATCTAGCACATTACGATTATCATAATATAAAATCCAAGTTGGAATTTTAGCTATTGCCGACAAATGCCAAATTAACGACTTAGCTGATACCACCACTCTATAACCCATATCAGCGATACGTAAACACCATTCAACATCATCAAAATGAATAAAATAATCTCGCCAAATTCCAGCTTGTTTTGCAACATCAGCTTTAATTAATAATGAAGCCGCAGCAACATATTCAACATCCATATACGGTTGACAATGAATTAAATGCTTAGTTAAATCACCATCCTTTTTTAATAGTTCTTGGGCTGAATAACCCTGCCAATTAGGAATTGTTTCTAAATGTCGATTTAAGATTAATTTACCAGTCACCCGTTCAATAAATGCTCCCATTTCATTGACTCGCCAAGGATAATCTAATTGCAACATGGTAGAACCAGCTATAGCAATATCAGGATTTTCTTCTAATACGGTTACTAATTCAATTAAAGCTTGCTGATGAACTAATACATCATTATCTAATAACCATAAATATTGATAATTATCTTTAGTAAAAGCCCATTTTAAACCAGTGTTAAATCCACCAGTACCGCCAATATTTTCTGGATTACAAATTAAATTAACTTGTGGATAAATTGTTTTTATTGCATCAGTAGTTCCATCTTCACTAGCATTATCTACTACTAAAATGTCTATGGAATAATTGGAACGTTCCAACGTTGTGATAGAATTTAATAAATCTAAAACATATTTTTTTTTGTTCCAAGTTACAATAATAATTAAAATATTCATAAACGTTTAATTAGGTGATGAAAGATGCTATTCTGTCGCCAAAATGTGGATAATTGTTTGCGTTGAGCCGGAGGTAATATTTGTGGTTTTATAGGGGTGGAAAAAGCATCAGTAACTGCTTTATAATAACAAGTGAATTCTAATGATTGCAAAGCCCTTACTAGTCCAAAAAATAAACGTGACATGATTAAATAGGCAGCCACCGGAAATGGAAAATAACGTCGTATTAGCCAAATTGTATTACGAGTTGGATAATAAACTTGTCGCCAATTAGTACGCCCTTGAGAGGATTGACGATGCACTATTCGACAACATGGATCATAATAGATTTTATATCCATGTCGCATAACTTGAATGGCAACTTCCATTTCATTTTGGTATAAGAAAAAATCTGCTGGATACCAACCAATTTTCTCAAATAATGAGCGACGGATAGCAAAGCCACAGCCAACAAATGCCATAGATTGGCCCGGAGCATTATTTTCAGGTAGATGCCAAGTGTAGAATGGTTTACCTTTAACAGATTCAATTTGACAAGCAACTATCCCAACTTCAGGTCGGGTATCAAGGCATTGAATTATGCGGTCTAATGTAATACTATCAATTGGATGTGAATCATCGTCTAATACAAGTAAATAGTCACCTTTGGCTTGTTTAAAACCTTCGTTATAGCCAGCTATACCAAGATTAGTTGGCATATTAATCACTTGCACCCAATCTGCTTGAGTTTGTAGAAAGTCGCTAGTACCATCGCCAGAACCATTATCAATTGCGATAACTTCAATATCATGTCGGTTTTCTACCAAGCGAAATAATTGATTAATTGTATAACGAGTTTCTGTTATCCGGTTATAATTAAGAAAAACAATACTTAACTTAGGAGTATTCATTATGTGATAATTGGTTAGTTTCAATGTGGTAAAATTAAGAACTAATTAAATATAATGTCAAAAACAAATATCACAATAATTTTAAAAAATTTAATTAACTACTGTTATGCAAAATATAAAAATATATAGACTTAAAAGAATATTGATAGTTCAGAACTTCGTGGCAATGTTAATATAGCAATTATTAATTATGAATGGTTAATTATTAATTAAATTCTACAAAAATATCAA
>JAUCGL010000180.1 GCA_030378105.1 Candidatus Halobeggiatoa sp. HSG11
TTATTATCTTTATTTCTGAACTTCTACAACAGGGACAGTTTTCTGATTGGTTAAGTTTTTTCATTATACTATTTTAAACTATTAATTAATATTTTGCTAGTATTAATTTTACTTGGAGCCCAGTACCCTTTTGCAGGAAGCGAACAAAATATTCATGGAACATTTACAGCAAACAAGATTATTTTCAGTGGTAAAAACCAAAGAATATCTGGAACATTTACAGCAAATAATGTTATTTTTAGTGATGATAGCACAAAGACTGTTAGTACAACTACTATAAATGGCTCAGTTATTATTAATGAGAGAGTAAAATTACTGAACAATAACAGTTCAGGCCCAACTTTAACCATTAATGGTAATTTGACTAATAATGGAGCTATCTCAAATAATGAGATTGGCTATCTTAATTTAAATATTTCTGGAAATCTCACTAACAAAGGAACTTTAAATAATGAAAGAATTACTTTTATCAGTGGTTCTTCAACAAGACAAATAACTACGACAAAATCAATAGAAACTTTATCTATTTCCTTAGAAGCTGATGCTGAATTGATTGGTAATGCTACGTTCACTGAAAAAATGTCTATTAACAGTAATGTTCAACTAACTTTTAGTCAAGTCAACACAGTTAGTTTTGGAAGTATGTCTGGTTCTGGTACTATTGAAGGTATGGGAAATATTATTTTTACTGGTTCTTCTATTTCTTCTATTACAGCAACTGGTAATATTAATCAAATTACTTTTGCAGGAAGCGAACAAAATATTCATGGAACATTTACAGCAAACAAGATTATTTTCAGTGGTAAAAACCAAAGAATATCTGGAACATTTACAGCAAATAATGTTATTTTTAGTGATGATAGCACAAAGACTGTTAGTACAACTACTATAAATGGCTCAGTTATTATTAATGAGAGAGTAAAATTACTGAACAATAACAGTTCAGGCCCAACTTTAACCATTAATGGTAATTTGACTAATAATGGAGCTATCTCAAATAATGAAATTGGCTATCTTAATTTAAATATTTCAGGCAACATCCTAAACAACGGCACATGGAACAATTCCAAAACTACCTTAACCTTCCCCAGCAGCAAATTCCGCATGACCAACACCCCAACTTGGGAAGAACCAAAAAACACCAGCTCCTATGAAATCACCGACTACCTCACCACCCAACACCATTGGCAAATCAGTGCAGATGGCAACACATGGTCAGAACAAAGAGGTATTAATGACCCAAGTTTGGTTGCAACTGTTGCAGAAGTAACAATTCCTGAAGTAATAGTTCCACCAGTACAAAATTCAAACGCCACCATTTCTGGTTTTGTACGCACTTCTGAAGGACAAGGCGTTGAAAAAGTTGAAATTTGTGCTTATAATATTGACGAAGGACAAGAATGTAACCAAGCAACTATAGATTTGGATGGTTTCTTTAATTTAGATTCATTAATTGAAGGAACTTATATAATTATTCCTCATTCACCTGAAGGAAAACTCAATTTTGATCCAGGTTCTGAAGAAATATTACTATCCGATTCAGACATCAATCTTAATTTTACGGCAAATCCAGTTGTTGTGAATCCTGAAATTTTTATATCCGTTAATGAACTGTATTTTAATAAGGAAAATAATAAAATTTCTGTTAATTTAAAAACTGATGTTGAAGGTGCAAATATAACTGAAAAGGATTATGATATATATGTTGCCATTGGCACAGGAGATACTATTCTTTTCCAAAATAGTACAGGTGCTTTTACAGAGCAATTATTGCCTTACCTTACAAATGTATATCTAAGAGCCCAAAGTACATGGAGAAAGCTCTTTGATTATGTTTTTCCAGACGATTTACCATTTGGCGAATATTTTATACACGCTGCTGTTTTAGATAAAGAAAGTGGCGAAGTTGTTGCCGAAGATAATAAAACATTAATTTACAATCCAGATAGTCATTTCACAAGCAATGAATCTGAAAACATACACCAACAACCTGATGACCCAAATGACTCCAATATTGGAGAACTTCAACCAGTTGCTGAAGAAATGCTCAAACAAGCGGCTGAAATTATTGATAATAATGCTTTAAATATTGCAGTCAATTCTTATGATGCTTTTAATTTACTCAATAAGATTCCAGATGCAGGGGGTTACTATGAAAAACTTGCTCGTGATGTTGCACTTGGTAAAATTAAAGAAGATCAACGAGATTTATTGTTTGCCACCCGTGTATTGACTATACTTTTTGAAATGGCTCAAGTTGACAATTCTTCTGAGTATTTAACAGACCGAGTAAAAGGAGCTATTGTTGATATTAACCAATATCAAATGAGTTCAAATAGCAATGTAATATCAACAGGGACAGCTTTTGATGTTATATTTAAATTTGATCATGAAGAATGGTTTGATGAGGAACCTCGCTGTTTAAAAGTTAATTTAGATGCACTTGTTCTCTATAAATATAAGATGTGTAAATATTGTTCTGTTGATAATCTTGAATCTTATGATAAAGAAGTTCGTACTTCAGAAAGCCCTCAAAGACAACCGTTTCATTATGAATTTGATATTAAGTCCAAAGATGGTATTTTTAGTGATAGTAAAGTGCTTGCTATTTCTCATCCCGGATTTTATGTCTTAACTGCTCTTGATCAAGAAGACAATGCTGTGCGTAGAAAAACCTTGTATTTAGACGGTAGAAGTCCTATTAATATCAAGTTCAATTACAAAGAAGATACCTACAAAACAGTTGAGACTTGGAAAAAAGAACATGGTTATGAAGATTTAGAATGTAGTCTATAATCTTAACTTTAAGGATTTTCAGGATGACACTTGGGGAATCTATTCAACAACTAAAAATAGGTAAAATTGATGAAATTAAACTAGAAGATATGGACGCACATTTGGATAAATTTACACTGAATAGACCGAAAAAACTGTTTAGTGTACAAATTTGATGATGATTATATCTATCTTGTTCAGGCTAAAGTGGGTAGGGTCGGTGTAATGAAATAAAACCAACCAAATATAAATCCAATCAACAATTTATGGGTTTATTTATACCGTAATGGTCACTTAACGTTTTGCTTCACCGACCCTACATTGTTGTATAACAACTCGTAAACCATATATGTTCGATTTATAATTAAATGTCCGAATCAGGATAGTATTACTTTCAATGAAGCCGGAACCCATAAAATAAGTTTAATTGTAACTGATAACTTTGACGCAGAAAGTATTGAAGTAACTAAAAATATTGTTGTTGGAATACCTTCATATACTTTGAAAATTAATACATTTGCAAACTGTCCAATTACAGGTTCAAATATTAATTGTAATAGCAATAACTGTGAGGAACAATATCCTGAAAATACAACGATTAATTTACTTGTTGAACCAAAAGATGGTTATGAATTCGGAGGTTGGAATGGTGTTTGTTCAAGTTCCAATGCAGATTGCTCAAGAAATGGCAAGATAATTGATTATGTTTGGAAAAGTTCTGACAAACAAGATATGTCTGGAAAGCAAGTTGAAATAACTTTTGCTAAACCAGAAACATACAATTTGACCCTGACAGTAACAGGTGAAAACGATACCAAAGATGAAGTTACCAAAACGATTCATTTTGATAATAAATTAGTTATCTCTGGTATGAAAGATGTTTACCATGTTGACGAGCATATTGTAGTTGATCTTATAGAAAATATTGAAAAAAATAGTCGGTCTGAACGAGTTGATTTATGGGTAGTTATTCAAATGTCAGATGGTAATTTTATCTATCGAGTAAATGATTTAAATCCATTTAGTTTTGAACAAAAAGCTTTCTTGACCTCATTGCAAACATCAAAACTCACCCATCGAATATTTGATTTTCAACTAACTCCTGGTTCAGGTGGTGATTATACTATCTATGCAGCTTATGTTGAAGAAGGTAAAAATCCAATGACTGATGGACATGTAGTTTTAAGGTCAAATATTGTGATTAGGCACACTATTTTATCTAACCGTGCTGATATTGATTTGAATTAATTTGTTATGGTTGGGTATATAAGATTTTCAGAAAAATAAAAGTTCTCAGACCTGCTATGTTTATTATTGTTCCCAAACTCCTCTGTTTGGGAACACAATGCTTTTTATAGCTCTGCTTTGAATTGAGGTAAGATATATCATTGTTAACGATGAAGCGGAGCTTCTTGGCAGTGCTGCGTTCCAAAACTAGAGTTTGGGAACGATATTTCGGTATTTAAACAGTTTCATTAAATGTTTGTCTCGTCAATGCGTTAAGTCCTATGACTATTTATATACCTATAAGATATTGATTTTCGGGGACTACTACCAAAATATTGGATTTCAAACTAACTGCATAATCGGCTTCTATAAACGTTCTTCTAACCAATTAATAACACTCTGCAAAGCGGCTGGTAACTTATCTAATTCACTACCACCACCTTGAGCCATATCCGGGCGACCGCCACCTTTACCACCAACTTGAGTAGCCACAAATTTCATTAATTCCCCAGCCTTTATTTTACCAGTTAAATCAGGTGTTACTGCTGCAACCAATGAAATTTTATTATCCTTTGTTCCAGCCAATAAAATAACTCCAGTAGTCAATTTATTTTTTAGTTGATCGGCAGTATTGCGGAGCTGTTTCATATCTATATTATCTATAGAAGTTGCTAACAATTTAACTTTTTTAACTTCAATAGCTTGGCTAGCTAAATCACTACCTTTATTACTGGCTAATTTAGCTTGTAAACGATCAAGTTGTTTTTCTAAACTACGATTTTGTTCCAACAACTGTTCAACTCGTTCCTCTACTGAATCTTGATTAGTTTTTAAAGAACTACTGATATTACGCAAAATTGTTTCAGCATCAGTAACCCAACTCAAAGCATAATTACCAGTTATAGCCTCGATCCGCCTAACTCCAGCAGCAATTCCAGTTTCTGCCACAATTTTAAACAGACCAATATCACCAATTTGTTTGACATGAGTTCCACCACATAATTCGGTTGAAAAATTGCCAATAGAAAGTACTCGAACTTTATCCGAATATTTTTCCCCAAACAATGCCATCGCTCCACTTTGCATTGCATCTTCCAAATTCATAACATCAGTTTTCACAGGAGTATTTAACAAAATTTGTTGATTAACTATTTGTTCAATTTCAGTCAACTGTTCAGTAGTTACTGGTTCAAAATGAGCGAAATCAAAACGTAATCTTTCTGCTGCGACCAAAGAACCTTTTTGTTTAACATGTTCGCCTAAAGTTTGACGTAATGCGGCATGAAGTAAGTGGGTTGCGGTATGATTGCGAGCTGTAGCAAGACGAATTTGAGCATTAATTTGAGCTTGTAACTGCTCTCCAATTTTAATCGTGCCAGATGAAAGTTTACCAATATGGACATGAGCTTGCCCCATTTTTTTAGTATCTTCTACTACAAATAACATATTGCAATCAAGTAATTGACCTTGATCACCAACTTGTCCACCAGATTCAGCATAAAATGGAGTTTGCTGGAGAATAATATGCCCAGTTTGACCAGCATCCAACTGTTCAACTGATTCGCCATTTTGAAAAATAGCCGTCACCAAACCAGTATTACTAACATGCTCATAACCAATAAATGTACTTTTTAAATCAATATGTTGAGTAGCTTGACTCATATCCAAATCAAATTGACTCGCTGTACTACTTCGTGAACGTTGTTGGGCCATTTCAACTTCAAAACCATCCATGTCTACTTTTAAACCACGTTCTCTAGCAATATCAGCAGTTAAATCAGTAGGAAAACCGTAAGTATCATATAATTTAAAAATAAGCTGACCGGGAATAATTTTATCTGTTAAATCAGTTATTTCTTGTTCTAACAGATTTAGCCCTCGATCTAATGTATCATCAAAACGTTCTTCCTCTTGTTTTAAAATACGAGCTACTATTTCTTGATTTTTGGCTAATTCAGGATATGCTTTTCCCATTTGTTGTTCTAAAAAGCCAACTAAATTATAAAAAAATGGTTCTCGTAATCCTAGTTTATGTCCATGTCGAATTGCTCTCCGAATAATACGACGTAATACATAACCTCGTCCTTCGTTAGATGGCACAATTCCATCAATAATTAAGAAGCTACAAGCTCGAATATGGTCGGCTATAACTCGCAAAGAATTATTAGTTAAATCGTTACAATTGCTTAAAGTTGCTATGTCTTTAATTAAATTTTTAAATAAATCAGTATCATAATTATTATGTTCATTTTGCAAGACGGCAGCTAAACGTTCCAAACCCATTCCAGTATCGACTGATGGTTTAGGCAAAGGAGTCATATCACCTTGAGCATCACGGTTAAACTGCATGAACACTAAATTCCAAATTTCAATATAGCGATCACCTTCAGCTTCTGGAGTGCCGGGAGGTCCACCAGCTATTTCTGGACCATGATCATAGAAAATTTCTGAACAAGGTCCACAAGGTCCAGTATCACCCATTGACCAAAAGTTATCGGCTTCACCACAGCGAGAAAAACGAGCTGGATCAACTTTAATTTCTTTTAACCAAATATCCGCAGCTTCATTGTCTTGTTCGTAAACTGTTACCCAAAGTTTTTCTGGTGGTAATTTAATTACTTCGGTTAAAAATTCCCATGCAAACTGAATTGCTTCTCGTTTAAAATAATCACCAAAGCTAAAATTACCTAACATTTCAAAAAAAGTATGATGACGGGCGGTATAACCAACATTTTCTAAGTCATTATGTTTGCCACCAGCTCGTACACAGCGTTGACAACTAGTTGCTTTGGTATAATTGCGTGATTCTTGGCCCAAAAATGTGTCTTTAAATTGCACCATACCAGCATTGGTAAATAATAAAGTTGGATCGTCGGCTGGAACTAATGGGCTACTAGGAACAATAGTATGGTTTTTAGAGGCAAAATAGTCTAAAAATGCTTGGCGTAATTCGGAAACTGTCATAGTCTTTTAAATTTGTTAATTTGGTTAGATTTTATAATTTTTAATATATTTAAAGGAATAATATTGCTTAAGTCATTTCTTAATTATAACTGATTATGTTAATAAATAAAATTAATATATTTACTCAAACCTAACCACAAATAAAGAAAAAATATAAAAAACAAATAATTACTTCATAAAAATAAGTAGTTCACAATGCAAACTATTGAAAAAGAAACAACAATTTGTTAAAAAGAGTTGTAGTATAAATTTGAGGGAATGTGTTGTTAAAGAAAAGCATGAGAAGTGCAAGCAAGGTATTTGATATACATTATAATACAGTTAAAAATTGGATAAAAAGATTCAAGGAAAACTGAGAGTTATCTCCAAAACTAATTTTGGGCAAACAACCAACAAAGATTTAGGTAGCTCTAAATAAAGTAGCGATGATTTCAAAAAAATCGTTAGGTATTAGGTATTTATTAGGTTTAATACTACATATTGCAGCCCTCCCCCATTGATGAACTTTTTTTGACTATAATAGACAACTGTTTTATTATATTCTGCGAGGTGGTGGGTAATGATAAAATTTGTTACACATTCTACCCTGATTAATTGTTATAGTAAGTGCCATGCTTCGAGGTATTTATCACCTTCATCAACAAAGTTTCGTATATTTGAGTTTTTTCTGGGTGTACCATTGTTTTTTGTTCCTTTCAACCAAGCTCTGTGCCTTGCATAGATTTGTTTGGCAACAATTTCACTTGGAACAATTCTATATTCAGGTCTTTGAAGCAATCCCTTTAAGGCAACGAAAATAAAGAAATGGTTATCTGAATAGAACTCTTCAGATTTTTTGGTTAAAATCCATTTGTTTTTTCCATCACTGTTTGTTTTTACTTGAATACTCACTGATTTTGTTCCATCTTTATTGCTGACAATTATATCAATGCCTCTGTTATTCCTCAAAGTAATTGATGAAACAAAACCTCTCAAACTGAGTTCACCTGCGGCTAAATATTCGCCTGCAACACCAACCTGAGTTGCTTCTATCTTGCTAAATATCATTATTTATTTTTACTAACGCTCTTAAAATCAGGGATGTATCTTTTTTGTGTTCCCTGCATTTATTTGTTGACCATTATCTCTTTTAATTCTTCTATACCCAAAGGAGGATTAGAGGTATGTAACATTGAATGACAATTTGGACAAACAGGAATCATATCTTTAGTAGGATTAACTTTGTAATCAGAACGTCTTCCTGCAAGTGGTTTCCTGTGATGAACATGAATAAAATGTTTACCTATACTTCCATAAACATCTTTAAAGTTTATTCCACATACTTTACAACTAAAACCATGTCGTTTTAAACAAGCAGCCCTTGCTTTTGGGTCACGTTCATAAGCATTTACTGTAATACGTTTTTTTGAACCTTCCGAATATTCTTGTTCTTCAACAATATCATCTGCATGATTTTCATCAACTGGTACATCAATCCTTTTTGCATATTCTGGAATAGATGCTAACCTGCGTTTGGCTTCATCAAGCTCATAAGTAGTAAATAGTTCTCTAAATCTTGGTTGAATGACTAAACTTTCTAAAGATAAATCTGGACGACCTGCTTCAATAAGAGCTTGAAAACCTTTTTGTTCAGATGGTTTTTCAAGTTTTTTTGATAACATTTTTTTAGCTGTCTGTAATCCACCATTGTTCTTGACTGACCTAAGAAAATAGTGACCCCAGTATCCAGTTTCCTTTCCAGCAATATAAAACATATTGAGCATTTCTTGATGTAATTGAGACTCCATATTTATCACTATATTAAAGATATGAAAATTATTCTGATTTTGGAAATTTAGTAAATATAATACCAAAGCTCCAAGTATAGCATTTTTCGATTGGATAGACCACAGTTATATTAAGCAAGAATCTGATATTTTTGTAGATAGGACTTACGCATTGACAAACCCTAAAAAACATTATCTATAATAAATTCAATTATTTAAAATAAATCATAGAGGGATTTTTCTGTGTATTTGAGAATCAAGATATTTAATACTAGACATAAAATTT
>JAUCGL010000181.1 GCA_030378105.1 Candidatus Halobeggiatoa sp. HSG11
AATCTTTAACTGTATTATAGTGTATATCAAATATCTTGCTTGCAATTCTCATGCTTTTCTCTATAACTCAACAAACCTTTTTGAAATACTGGATTTTTTGTTGTTAAACTCAGGCTACAAATTTCTTGTCCAGTACCAAGAAAAATTACTATAAAATAGATATTGTTTTTTATTAAACCATGTTAAAATGTAGTTAATACCTCAGTAAGTTTAAAATTAAAGGAGAAAATCTATGTTGATTTTGACAAGGCGTGTTGGCGAATCACTTATGGTAGGAGATGACATAGTGGTAACGGTATTAGGTGTTAAAGGTAATCAAGTACGGATAGGAGTCAATGCACCAAAAGATATTGCAGTTCACCGTGAAGAAATTTATCATCGTATCCAGCAAGAAAAATTTAAAAAAGATGAGCCGATAGATTACGATTATTGAGGTTATTTGAGAATTTGGATAATTTTATATAGTGAAAAGTTAAAAACTAAAAGTGAAAAATTTTTGTAAAAATAATAAATTTACATTTTTCACTATTCATTATTAACTTTTCACTTAATTATTAATTTAAGCTAATTTTCTAAAATTAACAATCGCTCTACTAATCGACCATTTTGTAGATGCTCAGTTATTATTTCGTCAATATCAGCTTTGTCTTTGAAAGTATACCAAGTTTCTTCAGGATAAATCACCAAAACTGGCCCATGCTGACAACGATCCATACAACCGGCAGTATTAGAACGTACTTTCCCTTTCCCAATAATATTTAATTCTTTAGTGCGTTTTTTCAAATAGTTACGCATTTCCTGTGCCTGAAAATTTTGACAGCAATGCTCTCCTTCTGAGCGTTGATTGGTACAAAAAAATATGTGGTAATTATAATAAGAATCAGCCATAATTTATAAAATATCAATAGTTAAAAGTTATCTGTTACCACTTCAACTATAGCATCAGTTACTTTTGTTAGCTCTTCTGAAGTGATAATATATGGTGGCATTATATAGATGAGATTTCTAAATGGTCGTACCCAAACCCCTAGTTTAACAAATTTTTGTTGTACTTGCTCCATATTTATCTGATTTTTTAATTCAACAATTCCAACCGCACCTTTTATTCGCACGTCTGTAACTTGCGGTAATGAAGCACAAGGTGATAACTCAGCAAATAATTGTTGTTCAATTTGATTAATTCGTTGCTGCCAAGGGCTATTTAACAGTTGATTAACACTAGCAATAGCCACGGAACAAGCTAATGGATTAGCCATAAAAGTTGGGCCGTGCATGAAAACTCCCGGTGGTTGAGCAGAAATAACATTGCTTATTTTGGTTGTTGTCAAGGTAGCGGCTAAACTCATATAACCACCAGTTAATGCTTTACCTAAACATAAAATATCAGGAATAACATCAGCTTGCTCACATGCAAACATAGTTCCAGTACGTCCAAATCCAGTAGCAATTTCATCTAAAATCAATAACACATTATATTCTTTACACAATAAACTAACTTGTCGTAAATATTCTGGGCAGTAAATTCGCATTCCACCAGCACCTTGTAATAGTGGTTCTAAAATAACTGCTGCAATCTCGGTATGATTTTGTTCTAGTAAGTTTTTAAAGATAGTTATGGCTTCCGGTTGCCACTCATCATCATTTTTACAAGTAGGAGCATCGGCAAAATAATGAGATGGCAATATATGGGAGAAAATATTGTGCATACCGTTAACTGGGTCACAAACTGCCATAGCTCCGAAGGTATCTCCATGATAGCCACAACGAATTGTTAATAATTTTTGTTTTTCTGGTTTTCCTGAAGCATACCAGTATTGAATAGCCATTTTAATAGCAACTTCAACTGCTACCGAACCTGAATCACAAAAAAATACTTGTTCTAGTGAGTTTGGAGTTATTTTAACTAATAATTCAGCTAGTTCAACTGCTGGACGGTGTGTTAAGCCTCCAAACATAACATGAGCCATTTTATCCAGTTGATTTCGCATGGCTGCATTGAGAACAGGGTGATTATAACCATGAATGGCAGACCACCAAGATGCCATACCATCTATTAATTTATTACCGTTTTCTAATTGTAAATATACTCCTTCGGCAGATACGATTGGATATACTGGCAAAGGGTTTTGCATAGTTGAATATGGATGCCAAATATGGGTTTTATCGAAAGAAAGCCAGTTTTTATTCATGGATTAATATTATCTTGTTGTATTTTGGGATTATATTTGGCATAAGTATTAGACGATTATTGAGCTGGAGATGCAAACATAAAATAATATATGTTTTTTTATAATTTTCGGAGTACAAGGTTTCCTTGTTTCGACTTGCAAGAAGACCTTGCAACTCCTATTACAGTTGACGAAGTTATTTCATACGCATTCCTTACATAAAACTATCCTTATTGCATTAAGGTATAAAAACTACAATTTCAATATTTCAGACAACTCTTTAAGCAATTCCAAAGTATTGGTTATATCAAAAGCTTGAATATATTCTTGCAACAATTCACCATGACTGATAAAAATTGGTACATCATGTTCGTTACCTAACTCAATCAATTTATTTGCTAATTTAACAACAATTTCCTGTTCTATCCCCATATTTGCTTCTTCCCAAAGAGGTACAATTTCTTGGGTAATTTTATCCTGTAAAACTGGACAATTAACTACATTATCTAAACTAAATTTTTCATCAACTTCAATATCATTAGTGATATTTTCTGTAGTATATTTAAGATATTTGGTTAGCTGGTTAAGTAGAATAGAAATATTGACCGGTTTAGATAAATAACCATCAAAGTTATGTTCTTTAATCTTATCTCTATCATCTAAAACGACCGAAGCAGTTAAGGCAATAATCGGAATATCAGCAGTTTTAGGATTACCTTTTAATTGTTTAGTTGCTTCGTAACCATCCATTTCTGGCATTCTGATATCCATTAAAATTAAGGCTGGAAGATATTCTTTTGCAAACAACAATGCTTGTTGTCCGTTTTCGGCACAAATAACCTCTAAATTGATTGGTGATAAATATTCTACGATTAAATTACGATTGGATTCAATGTCATCTACCACCAATATTTGTACTTTTTCAAACATGATATTTTTTATATCAAAAACATTGGTTTGTTTTATTTCTTGTGTAATTTTGGTTATTTCCACTCCCCATAAAATAATTTCAAAACGACTGCCTCGGTTATGATTGTTTTTAACACAAATTTGCCCATTCATCATTTCAACCAAATGCTTACTTATAGCCAGTCCTAACCCAGTTCCACCATATTGTCGATTGCTCTGTCCATCTTGTTGCCTAAATGATTCAAAAATAAGCGTTTGTTGAGTGTTTGGAACACCAATACCGCTATCTTCCACAGCAAACAGTAAATCAATGTAATTGCCTTCAGTACATATTTTCTTGACACATAGTTTAATGTAACCATTATCAGTAAATTTAATTGCATTACCAACTAAATTCATCAATATTTGCCGCAATCTAGTTTCATCTAAATATAATGCTGTTGGTAAATTTTCATCAATTTCCATAATAAATTCAAGATTTTTTTCAGCTATCTTGAGATTGAAAATTTGTTGTAATTCACTGAAAATAAGATGTGGATTAATTTGCTCATACTGAATATTTAATCGTCCAGCTTCAATTTTAGACAAGTCCAGTATATCGTTAATTAAAGTCAACAAACTTTTACCGGCTGTTTGAATAGAATTAAGATGGTTTTTCTGTTTTTTATCAGTTATCTCTGCGGTAAGTATGTCACTAAAACCAATAACTGCATTCATAGGAGTACGGATTTCATGACTCATGTTAGCAAGAAATTCACTTTTAGCACGGTTGGCTGAATCTGCTTCCTCTTTAGCTTGTTCTAATTTTGCTTCGGCAATTTTCCAAGCGGTTGTGTCGTGGACAACAGAATAAAGTAAATGTTGACCATCTAATTCAATCGGCCCACTATAAACTTCAACATCTCTTATTTCTCCTGAAGCCAATCGATGTTTAAAAGTAAAACAGTCACGTTGTTCTATATCAGCATTATTCATTTCAGCAACAATTTCTTCCTTACTCAACGTATTAATATCAGAAATACGCATTGATTTTAATTTTGTTGCCGAGTAACCATAATATTTAATCGCAGCTTTATTGAAATCAACAATTTTTCCATTTGTTGGATCGATAAGTAATTCGATAGCTTTATTTTCAGTAAAAAGCCGTCTATAACGTTGTTCACTTTGGATTAATTTTTCTTCCATAAGCTTACGTTCAGTTATATCTAACGTTGTTCCTACCAAGCCTATAACAGTGCCTTGAGCATTTCGATAAGGAACTTTTGTGGTCAGCACATAACTTTGTTGTCCATTAGAGTCAACAAATGATTCTTCAAGATTATAGACTGGTTTACCAGATTTCATGACTTGTAAGTCATAGTTACGATAGTTTTCTGCATCTTTAGTTGGAAAAAAATCATAATCGGTTTTACCAACAAAATCTTCTACATCAATGTTTAATATTTTGGCGAATGCTTTATTTACTGCCAAATAGTTTGATTGACGGTCTTTAAAATAAACATAGGCTGGAATGGAATCCAATAAAGCTTTTTGACGTTTTGCATGTTCTAATAAGGCAATTTCAGCTAGTTTTTGTTCGGTGATATTCCGACAAAGACCTTCAATTGCAATAAGGTTATTATGTTCATCATATGTTCCGGTATTTGATTGACATATCCACCGGTCATTTCCTTCAGGATCAATTATTTTATATTCATAAGCTTTAGATAGTTTTCCTTGTATCAATTCTGTCCATTTTTCATTAAAATAATCAACAAAATCAGGATGAATTATATTTTTTATAAACAAAGGATTATTAATCCACTCCTCTGCTTTATAACCAAAAACATTTAATGTGGAAGGGGCAAAATAGTCATATTTACCATCGGGCAATGACATCCGATAGGCAGCATCATTCAACCTTTCAAGTATTTCTCTGTATTTTTGTTCACTTTCTTGTAATGCTTTCTCAGCTAGTTTACGTTTGGTAATATCATGAAAAATTTCAAATTTAGAAATAGTACCATCTGCATTTTGAATTGGGGTATCAAATAGTTTGAAATATTTACCATGTTGAGAAACATAAAACTCCCATTCAACTGATTCTCCAGCAAATACCTGTTTATTTTTACACCAAGGGCAAATTTCATTTCTACCATGAAAATATGAATAACATTTGCGTCCATCCAGTGAACCAAATTCTTCAAGAAGAACCGGATTAGCATATTCAATATCAAATTGCTTACTAATAATATAAACACCATAAGGTATAGCATTGAGAATCGTGAGTAATTTATTTCGCTCTTTTTGAAGGGTTGCTTCAGCTTGTTTACGTTCGGTTACATCATGAGCGATACCTTCGACTGCAATAACATTACCTTGTTCATTAAATACTGGTGTTTCAGAAACCTCAAGAGATTTAATTGTTCTATCTTTACAATAAATTTCTAATTCATACAAAGGTTGAACGATTCCTTGTACACTTTGCTCAGAATGATATTGAACTCTCTCATTAATTGGGCTATCAGTTAAATACTCTGTATAATGAGTCATAAACTCTGTTGGTGTGTAACCCAATGTATTTTGGATAGAATTGCTAAGAAATGTAAATACACCATTGGTATCATGACTATAAAAAAAGAACTCATCTGACATATTTTCTATGAGTCTCCGATGTTTTTCTTCACTCTTTTGTAATGCAAATTCAGCTTGCTTACGTTCTGTTATGTCTTGAAGTGTAGCAACAATATAATCAATTTCTCCATTTTTTTGACAATGTGCAGTGACAGATACAAAAGTGTAAACAACCGAACTATTTTTGTGAATGAAACGTTTATCCATCGTGTAACTATCAATTTCTCCAACCAATAACTGTTCAAATTTAACAACATCAGCAGCTAAATCATCCGGATGGGTCAACTCAGGCCAAGTTAATTTTTGCAATTCTTGCAGTGAGTAACCTAACAAATTACATATACAATTATTGGCATAAATCCAGTCTTTTTCTAATGAAGTAACAGTAAAACCAACCAAAGCCGATTCAAAATATTCTCTAAACTGTTTTTCACTTTCCTGTAACGCAAGCTCAATTTGTTTACGTTCTGTTATGTCAGGATAAATAATAATACCAGCTATAATTTCTTTCTTGTCATTAAGAATCGGAGTTGCATTACAAAGGATTGTATGTTTTATTCCATCAGCACGCCTTATTATCATTTCTACATTTTTAGTTACCTTACCTTGAGACATTGCTATTGATAAAGGCACATCTTGTGGTAACCATGACGAACCATCTGGGTATAACATTTGCCAAGTCAATTTTTCTGGATAGACAACTTCTCCATGAGAGATACCCAATCCTCTTTGTTGTTCTTCAGTGGCTCCAGTTATACGTTGAGCTTCTTTATTGGTAGTAATTATTTCCCAATTATCTGTAGTACCCTCACAAATTTGAATCGCAAAAGGAGCTTGTTCAATAACTGCGGTGAGCAAAGCATTTGATTTTGCTAGAGCTTGTTCAGCTTGCTTACGTTCTGTTATGTCAATAAATGTCACCACAGCACCAATAATTTCACCTTCTCGTAATATAGGATGTGACCAGCATTCAGTTGGGAAAGGAGTGTTGTCAGCTCGCCAAAGAATTTCACTATCACTATGAACTTCCTTTTTTTGTTTAATACTTTGATAAAATAGACAATTTTTTTTATTAATTGGCGAACCATCTGATTTAGAGTGATGAATCATAGAATGTATGTCTTGACCAAGTAATTTGTCAACACTGTTATAACCTAATATATTGACACAAGCTGGATTACAGAAAGTACAGCAACCAGTTATGTCCATTCCAAAAATAGCTTCTGAAGTAGAATTAAGCAATAGACTAACTTGTTCTTTGGTATCACATAAAGTATTGCTGATTTGAGTCCGCTCTTCGATTTCTTGTTTTAGTTGTTCATTGGTAATAGTTAGTTCCGCAGTGCGTTCTTCTACTAATTTTTCTAGGTGTTGTTGATAATTTTGCAATTCATCTTGAGCATTTTTAAATCGTGTTGTCATGCTATCAAAAGCTCTGGAAAATTGACCAATTTCATCTTGACTGTCAACTGTTACCTGATAATTCCAGTTACCTTGTTCTATTTCTTCGGCTCTACGATGTAGTTTTAAAATGGGACGGGTTATATTTTTAGCACTAAAAAAAGTGAGAATACCACTTATGATTAATAATACAATAAGCAATATAGCTATTAATTGTACTAATTTGTTAACTGGTGCATAAGCCTCTTCAACGTCTATTTCCGCCAATAAACACCAATTTAAACTTTGAATATAACGATAGGTTCCAAGTACTGGTTTACCACGATAATCTTGGTAACGATTTATTTCATTATATTTAACATTATGTTCTGTCGTAGTTATTGCCAAGCATTTTTTTGCTTCTGATGAATTAACTTTCAATTTAAGAAAAGTATTATCTATAAACCGTGATGGTGTTATCATGTAACCATCTTTATTTATAATATACACTTCACCACTTTCTCCATGTCTGTGTAAAGTTACTTCATATAATTCTGTTTCGATTTCAACATTGACAATAACAATACCTGCAAATTTACCTTTAATTAAAATTGGAGCTGAGATACTGATAACCTTAGTTCCGGTTATATTGGAAATATGTACATCACGAATATAACTCTCTTTTTTACCGTTAGCAAATATTTCAATATTTCCAATATAGTCAATTTTGGAGTGACTGGATACCACCACTCTACCATATTTATCTAAAATTCTTATTCGTGAAATTTCATCATAAATATCAATAAGATTTTTAATTTTTTGTTTAGCTTGTTTAATATTTCGCTTTGTGAAAATGTCTTGAAAAAATTTACTAGTAGCTAATGTTTTAACTACTCGTTTTATGTTGTTATTTAATACAGTTTCGACATGTTGTGCTTTTGATGTAGCAATACTTTCTAAATGATGATGAATCTCGGTTTCAAGCATCTGTTCAGAAATGATATAACTGCTTGTTGTAGTTACGACACCAGTTATTAAGATAAGAAAAAAAATGATAATTGATATTTTAGTTTGTATTTTCATTGTGTTGTCCCTTAATCTTCTTTTTTAAAAGTTATACTCAGCATTGGCATAATCTAAACTTTTTGGTAGTCCTGTAATATGTAGTGTTAAACCTATATAGTTTTTTTGAATGTATCACTACTTTCTATATGGCTACCAACTTTTTAAATAGACATCTTTCCTAAAATAAGTATATATACTTATTTAACTGAGCTAATGCAGAAAGCTTTTATATTTCACCGATTCGGTGGCTATTCACATTCAATCCTTTCAGGATAATTAAAACAATCCCAACTGGGTTCACACTTGAATAGCCATAGGTGAAAAACCTCACTGCCATTAAATTAAGGGCAGACACGCAGGTCTGCCCCTACAAAATACAATATATTTCAATATGGTAGGGGCAAACCTATGTGTTCGCCCTGCTTAACTTAATGACAGCGAGGTGAAACCTATGGAACAAATTAATTAAAAAACTCTGCGTCAACCACTCATCGTTATACACAAATCAAAAATATCGAATGTAGAGAGGATAGAACGGTAGCTTAAACCCACCATTTTTAAGATGGAAATTGAAAAAATTCCGAACACCTTAATGAATTCATTTATTATAGTATTTTCCGTTTAATAGTAGTGGCTATCAACTAGAAAAAATAGGCATCTTTCCTAAATAAGTATATATACTTATTAACTGAGCTTGCCGCAGAAAGTTTTTATATTCCACCGATTTCATCGGTGGCTATTCACATTGAATCCCTGACAGCCTGACAAAAGTATAAAAAAAGAGCATAATAGGTTTAATTAACAACCTAAAACAGACATAAATAAAAAATGAAAATCCTTGATCCATTATTAACAACTTTATCAAATTTTCTATCTT
>JAUCGL010000182.1 GCA_030378105.1 Candidatus Halobeggiatoa sp. HSG11
TTTACCAAAATATTGAATTAGATTTCCGACCTGACAAGTTTTCAAAACCTGTCAGGTTTCTTTGGTTACAATATTTATCTGAAAAATTATAAATTTTGAAAATCTAGCTGGTCTCGTTGGTGATTTTTTATATATTTATTTAATAACATATTGATTAATAAAAATATTTTTGCTTTTATAGCTGATAATTTATGTAATCATATAGCAATTCATTCAATATAAGAATATTATTATATTATAATATATAGATATATTAATATGTTAGATATATTTGCACTTTTTTTTAAATAAGGTTAGAATTTCACATGGTATAAATATTTTTTGTACAAACTTATTATAATTTATATATGCTCAAATATAGATAAATTGCTTTAAGTTCAATAATCTTGAGTATGTTTAAATTATCGTGTTCTTCCATTATTAAAGGAGTTAAGGATGCATTCTAAAACGTTCAAATATGTAGCTCTGACAGCAGGATTGATGGTCAGTCCACTGGCTTTAGCAGCTGGTGACGCTCCATCTTTATTAGTTGGTACTTGCATAAGTTGTCATGGTACTTCCGCAAGTACCGGCCCAGCCACCCCGAGTATTGGGGGTATTATGGAAAATGACGATTTTGTTACATCTATGCAAGACTATAGAGATGACAAAGTTCCTTCTACTATTATGGGAAGGATTGCGAGGGGTTATAGTGATGATGACTTCAAAGCTATGGCTGAATATTATGGTAGTCAGAAATTTGAGAGACCTACTCAAACGTTTGATAAGAAAAAAGCTAAAAAAGGCAAGAAGATTCACAATAAGTATTGTGAGAAAAAATGCCATGAAGATGATGGCTATAACAACAAGAAGGGTGTTTTAGCTGGGCAATGGATGCCATATCTTGAATATACCTTAGCTGATTTTCATGATGGCTTGCGTAAAACCGGAAAAGAACGAAAAAAAGCTGGTGATGGCAAGATGGAAAAGAAAATGAAGAAGATGTTGGACAAGGAAGGTAAAGAAGGTTTAGAAAATCTTGTCCACTTTTATGGTAGCCAAACTAAATCCAAATAAGGAGGATATGCCCAATGTCAGATTTAACTCGTAGAAAATTTTTGTCCATGACTGCCGGTGCAACAACCGTCAGTGCATTAGGCTTTCCTTATATTTCCATCGCCGGAGATGCTAAACAGAAAGTTGTAGTTATCGGTGGTGGTTCAGGTGGTGCAATTGCTGCTAAATATGTAGCTATGGCCGATCCAACTATTGAAGTCACTTTGATTGAACAAGATAAGCATTATTTTACTTGCTTTTTAAGCAATGAAGTTTTGAGTGGTGATCGTACTCTTGATTCCATTAAGTTTGGTTATGATGGTTTAGGTAAATATGGCATCAAAATGGTGCATGATGTTGCTACTGAAATTGATCCAGTTAAGAAAACTGTTAAAGTTGGTGGTGGTGATACCATTAGTTATGACCGTTTGATCGTATCTCCAGGTGTTGCTTTCAAATATGATTCTATTGATGGTTATGATGAAAAGACTGCTGAAACCATAACTCATGCTTGGAAGGCTGGTCCTCAAACTGCTACTTTACGTAAGCAAATTGAAGCTATGCCAGATGGTGGTAAAGTTATTATTGCAGCTCCTCCTAAGCCTTTCCGTTGTCCTCCTGGGCCTTATGAACGTGCTAGTCAGATCGCTATGTATTTGAAACGAGAAAAACCTAAATCTAAGGTTATTATTCTTGATTCTAGCCAAAAATTCTCTAAACAAGGTTTGTTCACTAAGGGCTGGACTGAGTTGTATGGTTATGGCACTGATAACAGCATAATTGAGTGGGTATCTTCTGATAATGGTGGTAAGGTTATTGGGCTTGATGCTAAAGGCATGAAGGTTGTTGCTGGTGAGATGGAAGATGAGCATAAAGCTGACGTAATTAACATTATTCCACCTCAACAAGCTGGTAAAGTTGCTACTGCTAATGGTTTAGCTAATGATAAAGGCTGGTGTCCAGTTAATCAACGTACTTTTGAATCTGATTTACATAAAGAAATTCATGTAATTGGTGATGCTTGTATTGCTGGTAAGATGCCTAAGTCTGCTTATGCTGCTAATTCTCAAGCTAAGGTTTGTGCTGCTGCGGTTGTGGCTGCTTTACAAGGTAAAAAGATGGAAGAGCCTTCCTATGTGAATACTTGTTATAGTATCGTGGGTGAGGATTTTGGTATGTCTGTGGCTATGGTTTATAAGTTGAACGATAAGGGTCAGATTGTTGGTATTAAGGGAGCTGGTGGTTTGTCTCCTATGGATGCTAGTAAAGAAGATCGCAAACGTGAAATTTTATATGCTCATAGTTGGTTTAAGAATATAACGCATGAGATGTTTAATTAGGTTTGTTTGAAGTATGGTGGGTGACACTTTATCGGTTACTCACCATGTTTTAATTATACCGAATACCTTTATAACCTCTATAATATTTTAATGAGTAATGAATATTTATTAGAAAAATCTAACAAAGAAATTATTATTATAAATAAAAATCATAAATTCAAATGAATTACAAAGAAAAATTGATAGAAATATATAATGAAGCAAAAGATAAAAAATCTTATTTTTCAAAAATAAATAAGAATACGAAAAAAAATATAAAAATAATATCAAAAAAATGCTTTACACAAAAAGGTGTTTATACAGTACTAATAACTCTGTTAATATATAAAATAATTCACCCAAAACAGGACATAAGAAATCATCAAACACAGATAAACAATGGCTTTTCTGGAAGAACCATAGATTACCAATATATAACCCCAACTTTAAAAGAATTAGGTTTACCTTCCATGGCAGAAAGTGGTTGGCTAACTCGCTCCTTAGAACAGCCACATCCTTATACTTTAGATTATGATGGAAAAATAAGTAACAAAGAAGTTAAAAAAGCTTTTTTAGAATTGGTTAATGACATAGAAGTTAACGAAATAAATCCTAAATATATACTTGTAGGAATATTAAAACAAATAATAGAAATTCAAGATAAAAATCAAATAATTATTACTCCTTTAAGTAATCAAGAAAAACTAACTATTTCAAAAATAACTGATATTTTAAATATTCAGTTCTCTTATAATTATGAAACTTTTGGAGGATCAAAACTTCCAGTTTTAGCATTCTATGCTATTTACCAAATTATTATAGATGAAGTTATAAGATATAGTAATTGTGAATTGAAATCTTTAGGTAAGCATACAGCTTCAGATAAAACTTCAAAAAGTGCAGGAGATATTGAAATATTTAAAAATTCAATGTTATTTGAGGCTATAGAAATAAAGCTAAATAAAAAGATTGATGCAAATATGTTGAGGATTGCGGAAGAGAAAATTATAAAGTACAATCCTAAAAGATATTACATTTTGTCTTATCATGAAATAAAGCTTGATGAATTAGACAAAATCAATGAAATTATTGAACAAATCAAAACAACTCATGGTTGTCAAATAGTTATTAATGGAGTATTACCTACATTAAAATATTACATGAGATTGATTTCAGATTTAGAAACATTTATTAATTATTATTCATTATTAATTCAACAGGATTCTGAATTGAAATTAATCCATAAACAAAAATGGAATGAGTTAATTTTAAAATTACAAAATGTCGTATAAATTCATAGATTTATTTGCTGGTATTGGCGGTTTTCGTCTTGGATTTGAAAAATATGGTTTTAAATGTGTATTCAGTTCTGAAATTGATAAACATGCACAAGAAATGTATTATGAAAATTTTGGTGATATGCCGTTTGGTGATATAACTAAAATAAAAGTACAAGATATTCCAAAATTTGATATTTTATCAGGTGGTTTTCCCTGCCAACCATTTAGTATCGCTGGTGAAAAAAAAGGTTTTAATGATACTCGTGGAACTTTATTCTTTGATATTGCAAGAATATTAGAATATCATAAACCTAAAGTTGTTGTTTTGGAAAATGTTAAGCATTTTAAGGATCACGATAAAGGAAAAACATTACAAATTGTTTTACAAACTTTAGAACAATTAGGTTATTCAACTAGTTGGCAAGTACTTAATGCTAAAGATTTTGGAGTACCTCAAAATAGAGAAAGAACCATTATTATAGGCTTTTATAATAAAACTAAATTTGATTTCTTAAACTTAGAAAAAAAACAAAATATTAAAATCTCTGATATTTTAGAAAATGATAATAATAATTTTGAATATCTTGATGAATTAGAATATACAATAATTAAAACTCCTAAAAAACAAATTTCAGGTCTTACATTTGTTGGATATAGAAATAAAAAAATTAGAAAAAATGGTGTAAGAAAAAACACAGAACATTTATCAAGAGTTCATAAACAACCAAATAGAATATATTCTTCAGAAGGAACTCACCCAACATTATCTTCACAAGAACCAACAGGAAGATATTTTATATATCACAAAAAAAGAGTAAGGAAACTAACTCTTAAAGAATGTTATAGATTAATGGGTTTTCCCGATAAATTTAAGAAAATAGGGACTAATGCAAAGCAATATAATAGAGTTGGAAATTCTATTGTTGTTCCAATGGTTGAAGAAATTGCAAAACAAATAAAATGTCAGTTTTTTAATCAAAAATATGAATTAAATTACCAACCAAAACAATTAAATTTGTTTGATCCTGTAAACTAAACACACTAAGCTATATAAGCGAAGCATCATACACCAAACCAAATTTAAAAATGCAAGATAGATATATGTCTGTCTTGCTTTTTTTGTATAACCGAGTATCTACATAACTTAAGTGTGTTTGGTTATGTTGTCAATACAAACTTATTATCAATTAATAACCTAGAATATGAAAACCCTTAATCTATATCCTATTGATTACCCATTTGAAACCTTAGTAACAAAAATTACTTCTGAGCAACCAACTCTTATTTTAGACCCTGAATTCCAGAGAACATATAAATGGGATAAAGACGGTTGGGAAAGAGCATCAAAATTTATAGAATCTTGTTTAATGAGAATTCCACTACCTGCTTGTTATTTTGCAGAATCAACTGGGAAAAAAATGTTGGTAATAGATGGTGTACAAAGATTATCTACTATTCAAAAATTTTTTAATGATGAATTTGAACTTGAAGGTCTAACTGCATTTGAAGAGTTAAATGGAAAGCGTTTTTCTCAATTGAAAGAAGAACTTCAGGCAGAACTAGAAACAACTACAATTAGATGTATTGTTTTAAGAAAAGAAAATCCTAAAGATTTAATTCAAGAGATTTTTTCCAGATTAAATCAAGGTTCAGTTGAATTATCTCCACAGGAAATAAGACATGCTATTTATCCCGGATCACTAGATAGATTATTGTGTGAATTATCAGAACTAGAACAAATTAAATTTTTTAAAGTAGGAATTTCTTTAAGTAAAGAAGAAAAAGAAAAAAAGAAAAATAGTAGAGAATCAGAAGAGCAGGTTTTAAGATTTTTTGCATTACAACAAGATTTGTCTGATTATAATGATATTTTTTATAAATTATTAGATGAATTTGCAAGTAATAATCAAAATATTGATAATAGTGAAATTAATAAATTAAGAAACTTATTTTCTTCTACATTAGACAAATGTTTACTAGTTTTTGGTGAAAATGCTTTTAAAGATACATCAAAATCAAAACCTAGACAAAGTTTAGTTATTTATGATTTATTAATGTGGAGCTTTGCAAATGTTAATCAGGAGTTCATTGAAAAATATAAAAAGGAAATAAGAAAAAAATTTGATGAATTATGTCAAAGTAAGGATTTCCAAAAAGTTTTTTCAGGTGGTTTACAAAGAAAAGCAAATATAATAAAAAGAAGAGAGCTATGGGATAAAAAACTTAAGGAAATTAGTAAATAGATGGAATACTTAAGTGATTATAATGAAAAATTTACAGAATTAGAAGAAATAGTTAAAGATGTCAACAGAAAAATTTTAGCTGATTCTTCTGAAGAATTTTTTATTAATAATCTTAATTTCTTAACAAAATCCTTTTTAGTTACTATATGTTCCTATTTAGAGTCCTTCATAAAAGATATATCATATTCAACGATTCAGATATATAATGACAGATTAAATGGATTAGGTATTCCAACCAATCTAACAAAATGGTCTTTCAATTTAAAATCAAAAACAGATAATAAACAGTTAGATTTTATGGAGTTAACATTTAGTATAAAAAAGAAAGATTTGGATGAACATATTTCAGCTCGTCCATACAGAACAGTAAATTTATTTAAACGAATTGGAATTGATTTAGAAAATAATGAACAATTTAATGATTTGAAAACAGTTATTAATATTATAGTAATAAAAAGGAATAATATTATTCACTATAATGACAATGCGTCCGATATTACCTTATCTGATATTTTAGATTATATTAAAACAGTACAAAAGTATATGGTAATAATTGATTCTGAAATCAAATTAACTTTAGAAAATTATTCCTATCAACACAAACACTCGTAAGGTGTATAACGAAGCCTCATACACCAAAACTTATTTAAAAATGCAAGATGGAATATGTCTGTCTTGCTTTTTTTGTTTGTAATTCATAAAAAATCTTTATTAAAAATAATGCAATCAATTAATAAGTCTAACTATATTATTTCTTTGAATGAAATTATTGACATCTATACGTCAACATAAAACAGAATTACAAAATCATTATGAAATTCTTCATTTAGCAGTGTTTGGTTCTTGTGCCAGAGATGAGCAAAAACCTGACAGTGACATTCTAGTAAAATTAGGAAATAAACCACTTGGATTAAATTATTTCCTAAAAGTGGCAATTGGAAAATGAGTTATTTTAATTAACGTATTGATTTTATTATTAAATTTTGAAAAATATCGTGAGATTTTCATTCACCATTTGGCGATCACAAAACAGAACTAAATTATTTATTAATAAAGTAAAAATTAAAATAATTGCCATTTTTAAGTGTTTTTCTTTAGTGCGTGATATTGATTGCTTTGTTCCCAATTAAAACAGATATTGTGTCACAAGATGCACTTAAACCACATTATTTTGCTGCAATAAAAAAAGACTTGCACTATGTCTAAAAAAGATGCACAATTACTAATTATTGATATTTTAGAAGCGATAGAATATCTTTAAAAACTTTACCATTTTTATTGAGTAGACATCTTTCCTAAATAAGTATATATACTTATTTAACTAAGCTTGCCGCAGAAAGCTTTTATATTCCACCGATTTCATCGGTGGCTATTCACATTCAATCCTTTCAGGATTTGAACAACCTCAACGGGGTTCACACTTGAATAGCCATAGGTGAAACCTATGGAATCAAATTAATTAAAATGTTCTCTGCGTCAACCATCAGTTATTTAGGAAAGATGTCTAGTAATAAAATCACCCATACTATCTTATATACGTTCTACAATAAAACTTAAGAAATGAAACAAACACAAATATATGCTTTGTTATCTGATGAAGAAAAAAATAAATTGATACAACAATTATGGGAAGAAAACCAAAGATTAGAGGCAAAGATAGAAACTTTAACAAAAGAAGTTTCGTATAATATAGAAAAATCAAATATCTCTATATCAAAAAATCAGAGCAATTTAGCTCAATGTCCATCTAAAGAACCTTTGGTAGAGGGAGAATATGGTGGTTTTTGGTTACGTTCATTTGCATTAACAATTGATGTTTTTATTCTATTCATAAGTATTATGATAATAATATATATATCTTATATATCTTATGTATCTTATGTATCTATAGGTAATATTGAAGGTTTGAAAAATATTATTGATGAATATTTGATTAATATTATTAGTAGTGATGGCAATACTTTTTTCAGTTTATATGTCTTTTTTTTGTGTTGGTTGTACTTTACTATTTTAGAATCATCCTGCTGGCAAACAACAATTGGCAAGTATGTTATGGGACTCATTGTTACTGATACATATGGTAACCGTATCAGTTTTTTACGAGCAAACATACGTTACTGGTTAAAAATTTTATCAATACCTATTTTTCCTATAAGTGTGGCTATGATAAGATTTATCGAAAAAAGACAAGCATTACATGATTTTATTGCTGGAACAGTAGTTGCTAAACTGTACTAATATGTAAAGTAATCATTACAACTCGTAAAGTGTATAAGCGAAGCGTCATACACCAATCCAAATTTAAAAATGCAAGATGGATATATGTCTGTCTTGCTTTTTTTAACTAATTTAAAAAATATGGAACTACAAAAATTAGAACTACCAGAAGAACTGCTAAAAAAAGCAATGGAAATTTCTCAAATCAAAACAAAATCAAAAATGATTACCGTTGCTCTTCAAGAATTTATTAGACAAGCTGAAATTTCTGATTTAAAAAAATACAAAGGAAAAATAGACCTTGATATTAACTTAGATATAATAAGAGATCGCAATTAAATGCAGATTTTAGTAGACACATCAGTATGGGTAGATTATTTCCGTTCAGGTAAAAAATCAGAAAAGTTAGATTTTTTGATAGATGAAAATTTACTTGTTATAAATGACGTAATTCTTGCTGAACTTATTCCATTTTTAATTGTACGAAATGAGAAGAAAGTAATTAAATTATTAAGACAAATAAGAAATACCAATATGGATATATGTTGGCAAGAGATTATTGAATTGCAAACTCAATGTATAAGCTCAGGTTTAAATGGAATAGGTATACCTGATTTACTTATTGCTCAAAATAGCAAACAACATAAAACAAAAATTTATTCATTGGATAAACATTTTAAATTGATGGAACAATTAATAGATTTGGAATTATATTAACTATGTAGATACACAAAAGTATTTTAACATTTATAAGGTGTACTCAATAATGTATTCATCACCAATATTTTTTAAAATATTAAATAATTCATTTTGGAGGGACTCAAAAGAAGTGTATGCAGAAA
>JAUCGL010000183.1 GCA_030378105.1 Candidatus Halobeggiatoa sp. HSG11
CACGAGAATGACAAAGCTATATAAATATAGTTTATATATGAATTATATAAGTAGTGTAATTTTTTATAACTAATTGTATTTTAACAAATTCATAAAATAATTATTTTATCAATGCGTAAGTCCTATTATCTATACAGGTAAATCAAAAAAATTGTATAATACTCGACTATAATTACTTCATGTATAATGATCTTTGTGGTTAGGAATGTGCATAAAACAATTTGGCTTTTTTATTGCAATATTTAACAATCATTTAACTGAAGTTACGCAGAAAGCTTTTATATTCCACCGATTTCATCGGTGGCTATTCACATTCAATCCTTTCAGGATTTGAACAACCCCAACGGGGTCAAAATTGAGAATAGCCATAGGTGAAAGCTATGGAATACGAATTAATTAAAATATTCTCTGCGTTACCATCAGCCATTTAAGATTTATTTTAATTCATGATTTGTAACATCAATTACATATATCTGTAGGGGGAACAAACTTATGTTTACCAAAATTTTAATGGCAGCATTTATGTTGTCTATGTTATCAGTACAAGCACGTCCCGGTGATTTATCTATTGGAATTAATCCGGGGACTCTGGAAGTATCACAAATTGATGGCAAAAAACCGGCTGAAAGGCTAGAAATGCCACTTAAACACACCGATGTTAAAATTGAAGTATCTGGTTTTGTTGCAAGTGCCGTTGTTACCCAACAATATCAAAATCCGTTTGAACAACCAATTGAAGCTGTTTATACCTTTCCATTGCCTAATGATGCGGCTGTGGACGATATGCAAATGACTATCGGTAAACGAGTTATTAAAGGTCTTATTAAGCGTAAACAAGAGGCCAGAAAGATTTATGAACAGGCTAGTGAGCAAGGTCAACGTGCTTCTCTACTTGAACAAGAACGTCCTAATATTTTCACTCAATCAGTCGCCAACATTATGCCGGGCGATAACATAGTTATTACGATTCGTTATGTCAATATCCTTGAATATAGTGAAGGTAATTATGAACTGGTATTTCCAATGGTGGTTGGGCCAAGATATATTCCCGGTAATATTGCAACTGGTCATAGCGGTACAGGTTGGTCACCTGATACCGATAAAGTTCCAGATGCTTCCAAGATAACACCACCAGTTTTAAAACCAGGTGAACGTACTGGCCACGATATTTCTCTGGCGGTTAAATTAAATGCTGGTGTATCTATCAAAAAAGTTCATTCCACATCTCATGTTATTGATATTAAAAATGTTAATTTGCATGAAAGTATTATTAATATCCATCCAGCCGATACCTTACCAAACAAAGATTTTATCTTGCGTTATCAAGTAGCCGGAAAAGCTCCCGAATTAGCTACCATAGCTCATCATGATGAACGAGGTGGTTTTTTCACCTTAATGATTCAGCCTCAACAGACTGTCACTGAAGAGCAAGTTTTTCCACGAGAACTTATTTTTATCGTTGATACTTCTGGCTCAATGAGTGGTTTTCCAATTGAAAAATCTAAACAAGCTATGCGTAAACTTATCAAAGGAATGCGTTCCTTAGATATGTTTAATGTTGTACGATTTGCTGGTGATACTGGAACCTTATGGAAACAATCCCGTCCTTATAATCAAACCAATGCTGATGAGGCTCTACGCTATGTTGATAGTTTCAGAGGTATGGGTGGCACTGAAATGCGAACTGGCATAGTGGAAGCTTTGGGGCAACCAGCCGCAGAAGGTTATTTACGAATAGCTTTTTTAATGACAGATGGTTATGTTGGCAATGAATTTGGGATTTTCCAAGCTATTGAAAAAGAAAGACGTGGAGCCAGAATTTTTAGTTTAGGAGTCGGCTCTTCAGTTAATCGTTATCTATTGGATAGAGCAGCTGAAGTTGGACGTGGTGAGGCTTTTTATGTCCGTCAAGATGAGAATAGCGATAAGGTAATTAACAAATTTTTCAAGCGAGTTGATAAGCCTGCTTTAGCACATATTGAGATTGATTGGGGTAGTTTGGATGTTAATACAATCTATCCAGCTAAAGTTCCTGATTTATGGGCTGGACAACCAATTTTGCTCCATGGTCGTTATAACCAAGGTGGCAAAAGTACTGTTACTGTGAGAGGCGAATTAGCTGGACATAGATATGTACAAGAACTATCAGTTAATCTGCCACAAAATCAACCAAATAATGAATCTATGGCAACTGTTTGGGCTAGACAAAAAGTTCACCAATTGATGAATAAAATGGTACGTGCTGGTCAAACTCAGGATTTGATTGAACAAGTAACTACAGTTGGTCTTGATTTTAAATTGATGACTCAATGGACTAGTTTTGTTGCAGTTGAAGAGCGTATCGTTAATGTGGAAGGTAAACCACAGACTGTTGTGCAACCAGTTGAGCTGCCTGAAGGTGTTGCTTATGAAGGAATATTTGGTGAACAAGCTGCTGAACAGGATACTTTTAGAACAAGGTCTATGCCAGCCAAACAATCTTCATCTGTAAAATACAAAAAATTTGACAAAAATATAATGTCTTCTGCTCCTATGCTTATGAAACCTATGGCTCCTCCTCCATTATCTGAAGTTGAAGAAGAGGCATCAGAAGCTCCTGTTAAAGAAAATTCAGAAGCTCTTGAAAGCAAAGTAGAAACTGCTGATGCACCTGAATCATCACAATTGCCTGAAGATATAGGTAATACTTTAATTCTTTCGGATGATGAGGATGACGAAAAGTTAGATACAGGAATAACTTTTGCTGCTGGCAAAACTGAATTAAGTGCAAGAGTTAAGAATATTTTAAATGCGATTGCTAAACAAGTTTGTCAGGACATGATTAATATTAAATCTATTGTTGTAACTGGTCATACAGATAATAGTTCGGCTGATGATTTTAAACAGAAATTGTCGTTAGAACGGGCCATTGTGGTAGTTGATTATTTGGTTAGTAAATGTCCAGCTATAACAAAAGATAAGCTGGTTATTACTGGGCAAGCTGATAGTCAACCAATTGCTGATAATAATACAGAGGTTGGACGAGCTAAAAATCGGCGAGTTATGATTGAAATTAAGAAGTAAAATAGTGATAAACCTGTCAGGTCTTTGGCACTTGGCAGGTTAAAAACGTTGGTTGAGTAGAACAAAGTTAAATCCAATAGTCTTTCACATAATTTAGACTTGGATTAGGCTTTTGAAATATTGGACATTTGTTACAAAATTATTCTGTTGAGTTTCACAGAAATTTCATGATGTCCCCGGAACGTCCATAATCTGTAAACTAATCAATTTTTCAGCGAAACTGGTTATTACTTGTCCCGACACGTCCTGTCTTATCGGGAAAATACTCCGCACTATAGCAGCTCCGCTTAACTGTCTATTCAAATTTTTGAATTCTCACTCACGGATTACTTGACTTCGGCTTCGCTTCTTCATGTCTCACAACGTATGCCTATTGAAATTATATATTGAAAAATTGTTCAACTTATGATATAAGATTGTTTTTTTTAAAGTATTTATAGAGATTAAGTTAAAATAAGTGATTATCTAATAATTAACCAGAAATTAAGTAATTATGTTAAAAATAGCAAATTTAATATCAATTACCATTTTAAGTACACAAGTAGTTTTTGCGGATGTAAAAACAGACAGTATGGGAATGGAATTGAAAGCAAATGAACTGGATATGAAAACAGAAAGTGCAAAAGTGGAAGCGGATAAAGTAAAACCTGAAGTAAAAATGGAAAGTATAGAAGTAGAAATGGAAATGGAGGAAGCGAAACTCGTAACACCAAACCCACCATGTGGTGCATGACAACTATCGTTTATGCACCCTACGAGCTTACCTTAAGCTAATGCAAAAAAAACGGGCTTAACAGCCCGCTCTTCAAAAGGTAAGCTTTGGAATTAAAACTTAATTATTAACTCTTTTAGCTAGAGCTTCAAGTTCTTCAGTTAGTTCACCTGGGAGTTTGTCACCGAATTGTTCCAGATGTTCACGGATACTGTCGATTTCATTTGCCCATTCGCTGTTATTCACAGTGAGAAGTTCATCCATAACTTCTGCAGAAACATTCGCACCATCAAGATCAAGGTCTTTTGCATTGGGAACATAACCAATTGAGGTTTCATTTGCACCCACTTTGCCTTCAACACGTTCCAGAATCCATTTGAGAACACGAGAGTTTTCACCAAATCCCGGCCACAGAAATTTTCCTTCCTGCGATTTGCGAAACCAGTTAACATAGAAAATGCTAGGCAATTTGTCTTTATCCATCCTTTCCTGGAAACTGATCCAGTGTTTGAAATAATCACCCATATTGTATCCGCAGAACGGAAGCATCGCCATTGGATCACGACGCAAAGAACCGAGTCCACCAGCCGCAGCCGCAGTTTTTTCAGAGGAAGCGATTGCACCCATGAAAGTACCGTGAGCCCAGCTAAAAGCTTCGTGAACTAAAGGAACAACAGATGCACGACGTCCACCAAAGAGAAAAGCTGAGATCGGAACACCTTTTGGGTCTTCCCATGCAGGGTCCATCACCGGACACTGCCCAGCAGGTGCAGTAAAGCGTGAATTTGGGTGAGCTGCAGCCGTTCCGCTTTCTGGAGTCCATGCTTCTCTTTTCCAACTGGTCAGTTTTGCAGGAACATCACCATCAAATTCCTCCCACCATACATCATCATCTTCTGTAAGTGCTGTATTTGTAAAAATGGAGTTCTCGGTCATGGAGAGCATGGCGTTTGGATTGGATTGCATGGAAGTACCTGGTGCAACACCAAAAAATCCATATTCTGGATTGATTGCATACAAGCGTCCATCGTCACCTATTTTCATCCACGCAATATCATCACCAACACATTCTACCTTCCATCCTGGGATGGTTGGCTCCAACATGGCAAGGTTTGTTTTTCCACATGCACTTGGGAAAGCAGCAGCGATGTATTTTTTCTCTCCGTTTGGAGGAGTTATACCTAGAATCAACATATGTTCAGCTAACCAGCCTTCGTCACGAGCCATAGTTGAAGAGATACGTAGAGCGAAACATTTCTTGCCAAGAAGAGCATTTCCACCATATCCACTTCCGAAAGACCAGATCAGTTTTTCTTCAGGGAAGTGAGATATATATTTTTCAGTGTTACATGGCCATGGAACATCTTTCTGTCCTTCTTTCAATGGTGCTCCAACTGTATGAATACAAGGAACAAAATCACCATTATCACCCAGAACATCCAGTGCAGCTTTACCCATGCGAGTCATGATTCTCATGTTTGCGACTACGTATGGTGAATCGGAAAGTTCAACTCCAATGTGAGAAATATTAGAACCCAGTGGTCCCATGCTAAATGGGATGACGTACATGGTACGTCCCTTCATGCACCCTCTGGAAAGATCCGTCAAGATCCTTTTCATTTCCTCAGGTTCTTTCCAGTTGTTATTTGGTCCTGCGTCGATTTCATTTTTTGGACAAATAAACGTTCTGTCTTCAACACGAGCAACGTCGTTAGGGTCAGATACACACCAATAACTGTTTGGGCGTTTTTCTTCATTTAGTTTTTTAAACGCTCCGGCTTCTACCAGGAGTTGTGCCATGCGGTCATACTCTTCTTCCGAACCGTCGCACCAAACTACTTCGTCTGGCGTTGTCAGTTGGCGAACTTCTTCAACCCAATCCAACAGTTTTTTGTTATTTGTCATCATCGTCATATAGGCGTTCCTCATAGGTGTTCATGATAAGATATAAAGAGTTGAAAATAAAGGTGAAATTCTGATAAGAGCAATGGTTTGGACATTTTTTAGAAATTGAACTTAATTAAAATCAATAACTTATTAAGGTTTAAATATTTTACTATTTCACTGATAAATAAAAAAATTGTCAAACTATTGATAAGATAATAAATATTAAAAATGAATAAATCAGAAAATCACCATGAATGAGATTAACATTGTTAAAAAATTTAAACAACGTTTAAGTAAAATTTCCCAAATCAGGTAATCCTCTATAATGGTAGTGAAAAAGCCCAATTCAAGTATCAAGTTGTGCAGTGGGTATGGTATTTAGTTTTGAACTTTGAAGTTGCTAAACTTCACATTAATTCAGGATACGAACAACATGCTTGATGAGCATCATAATTAAGTATTTAAATCAAACAAACAGAAGAATTAACTCGACCACATGAAGAAACGTTATAAATAGTACGTTCAATTAAAATTGGGACAGCCTTTTGGTCAGATAATTTAAAAACATCAAGCACGTATTTTCTTGCTCGAAACCATGCTTTTACGATCATTGATACTGATACCAAACAAAATATTTTGCCGTAACAATACCGAAGATAAATTTACCATGAACATAGCAAGAGTAAGCTATATTATAAACAGCCAACTTATTAACATTCATAAAATCTTTGTAACTTTCCAAAACTGTTTCGCATCACAAAAGTTAAACTCAATTTGAAAGCGTTACTTGATAGTATTCAACCAATTTTTCATACTCAAGTTCAATATCGCTACTGAATTACAATCACATGCTTATTTTTACCTGTTTTTAGATTTATTTTCTTAATAATTACAACCGCGTGAAAGTTCTGACTAAATAGTTAAGCGGAGTGTATTTCTTGAAATTTTGAACAAGCTCACCGTTAAGTAATGGGGGAGTTGGTGGGACGGAGCTGCTTCAGTGTGGAATCGCCCGATGAGACCGGACGTGTTGGAGCCACTGCCATTAAGTTAAGGAAATTGATTAGGGTAACCACAAGGGATTTACCCCTACAAATCATCATTTAACGTAGGGGCAATCCTTTATGGTTGCCCTTAACTTAATGGCAGTGACGTTGTCGGAGCAAATAATAACTGTTTCGCTGAAAAAAAGAAGCGAAAGCTTTCCTACCCTTTAGATAATTTTTTATCAACAAAATCAGTTATAATAAGAATTTATTTAACAGTTTTCACACCCATACGTCCTTTATAAGGTTTCAAACGTGAAATGTAATCAATGACTGCTTTTAAATCTCGTTCGGAAAACTTCTCAATATTACGCATCATCCTTATATTAGCATTGCGACGTTTACCAGCTTTTATCCATCTAATTTGGCGTAACATATATTCATAATGTTGGCCTTGTAATCGTGGATAATAATTCTTCTTATCACCTTGACCTTTTTCGCCATGACAAGAAGCACATTGTTTTAAATACAATTTTTTACCATATTTCAAATCATCACCTGTTCCTAAACCATTTTCAGGATTCATAAGTAATTTAGATATATAACCAGAAACATCTGCCAAAGCTTTAACGCTACCAAACTCTTCTGACACGGAAAATGGATACATAGTTGGATTATCACGGTTTTTAGCCCTAATATCTGCTAACTGTTTTAATAATACAGTATAATGTTGTCCAGCAATCTGTGGGAAAGTACCATCTTTTTTACCCCAACCATGTTCAGAATGGCAAGTAGCACAAACCTCATATAAAATTTTACCATTGGCTAAATCAGGTTTTATCTTTAAAGCTTTTCGCAATTCATAGTTTTTCTTATTCCAAGGCGTTATTATATTAGCATAAATATCAATTGGTTCAATATCCGTTGTTTCAGCACTTACTTTTTCTCCTAAAGTTGCTAACCACTCGGCAATATCTTTCATATCTTGTTGAGTTACTGAATACATGATCCCTTTCATAGCTAGTGCATAATCATTATTCCTACTACCATCCTTTATGTCCTGCATTTGAGTTATGGTGTATTTTTTATGTTGCCCAGCTAAAATAGGGTAGTCAGGATGGAACGGTTTTTTAGCATTTTTTCCATGACATGCAAAGCAAGTTTTATTTTGATATAAAAATTTACCCTTTGGATTGATTGGAATATTTGGATCAGCTTTAATTGCTAATGTGGCTAACCAAGTAGCGATAGCCTCTATTTCCAATTCAGTTACTTTTTGCATCATAACTGTCATGGTAGGACTATGGCTGTTGTTGCGTTGACCTGATTTGAGAGATTTTAATTGCTTAATAAGATAATTTTTATTCTGCCCAGCAATTTTTGGATAATCAAATGTTATTGTTTTATTACCGTCAACTCCATGACAAGATGGGCAATTATATTTCTGATATAAATTTTGTCCATCAAGAGCCATTGTGTTACTTATACTAAGGATTAAAATAAGTCCAATTATATTTAAATTCATAATTAATATAAAAATCAATGTTGTTAATATTAGACATCTGTTCTAAACGATACAAATAAAAAGAAATTCTAGGGAGTTTCGCAAAAATTTTATAATATCCACAGAATATCTATATCTGCGAACCCCATTAATTTTAATATGTTATCCCTGTTGAAAAAGGTACATGTAAATGAACAACTTGACCTCTATGATCTGTATTTAAATTAGTAAATAATTCAGTCTTAAGTTCTTGAAAACGTTTATGTACCCAAATGTGATCCAGATCATATAAGGGCAGATAAGATTTCCATGTACCACGCCAACCTAAGGAAAATTTAGCAGCTAAATTATAACCACCACCTACATAACCAAATTTTTCAAATCCAAGACTTCTACTTAAAGCATTAAAATCACCAGCAATAATATCAATTGGTTTGCCTTTAGCATGATAGTTTTTTATTGTTTTAAGCATACTTTTTAACATTGGAGTTCGCCACCTAGGTAATACCTTTTTCGACATAATAGCAAATCGTTCAGACATATTACGCCCTCCGTCTATTGCCAATATACGTAAAGGTTGGCCATATACTGTTACAATAACTATCATCGCATGTGCATTGTGAATTGTTACATAACGTTCTAACCTTAAAGGCCATGCTGAATATACAGCCAAAGGATTTTTCCATTTTTCTACGTACATGACCATAGACCATTTATTGCCCAGTTGTTTCAG
>JAUCGL010000184.1 GCA_030378105.1 Candidatus Halobeggiatoa sp. HSG11
TCCATTCTGGAAGGTTGATTTCTCTCACTTGAATCAAACTGTATACCATCCATAACAACGTTATTTTATGACGTTTATCTTTCCAATTGCTTGAAGATAGAAAATTTGATAAAGTTGTTAATAATGGATCAAGGATTTTCATTTTTTATTTATGTCTGTTTTAGGTTGTTAATTAAACCTATTATGCTCTTTTTTTATACTTTTGTCAGGCTGTCAGGCTTAACTCCTCTTGTTCAATCCAGTTTTATCTCTCACATTTTCTTTCTTTAATCAACTTAATCTGTCATAATCATTTGGAATATTATATCCTATTTTTGATTGGGTGTGTATTTATCGTTTGGATAATGTTAAAATTAGGTTACGAATTTGATATAAATATTAATCATAATAAATTTAATAACTTACCGTAAAGCAAGGTAATTAACTTAATGACACAAAATAATTCTTCTGAAAAATCCTCAACTGGTATCCAAATAAACGATGTTTCTGATGATGTCACTTTGCAGGCTGGTAGAGACATTGTGGCCGGAGACAAAACTGTTCAAAATATTATCTTAGGTAATTCACCAGTACATCGAAAAGCTGTTATTTTTGTTGTTTTTGCTTTAATTTTATTGATTTTATTTATACCAGTATACCCAAGACAAGGTAATAGTGTTGTTGTCAATAATGGTCAAAATATGCTGGTTCATACTGGAGAAGGCGATATTAATGTTACCAATTCTTATGGTATTTCACCTGAGCGATTTGGGCAATTATCAGAAGAGTTGAGTGTTACTAAAGTTGCTTTGAGGAATTTCTTTAAAATCACTGAAAAGAAACAGGTTCCTTCGTATGATTTAGACAATACTTTACGAGAGATTGCCAAGCATTATAAGGATTTGATGCTTAAGGTTGCTACGCTTAATTCTGATGACCCGGAAGTGACTAAGTTGATAGAACAGGCAAGGCAAGCTTTAGATAGTGGTGAGTTTGACCAAGCGGAAAAGTTATTTAATCAAGCAAGTGTTTTGGATATTGAGGCGGCTGAAAAGATACAGAAATTAGCTAATAAACGCTTTGTGTCAGCAGCAGAATCTTTGGCGGCTAATGGTGATTTGAAATTAGCACAGTTGGCTTATCGTGAGGCTGGGGAATATTACGAAAGAGCGGCTAAATTGTTGCCGATGGGAAATAGTGAGACTTTGGCTCTTTATTTGAATGAGGCGGGGAGTGCTTTTGAAGATGCTGGTTTATATGATAAAACTAAACCGTTGTTTGAACGTGCTTTGGCTATTCGTGAAAAAATATTTGATAAAGAACACCCTGACGTTGCAGCTAGTCTTAACAACTTAGCAGAATTGCATAGAGTTCAAGGCAACTATGACCAAGCCAAACCGTTGTATGAACGTTCTTTAGCTATTCGTGAAGAAGTACTTGGAAAAGAGCATCCTGACGTTGCACAAAGTTTAAATAACTTAGCATTATTGAATAAAACTCAAGGAAACTATAACCAAGCCAAGCTGTTGTACAAACGTGTTTTGACCATTTGGGAAAAGGTACATGGCAAAGTCCATCTTTTAGTTGCAACTGGCCTTAACAACTTGGCCATGTTATACAAAACTCAAGGTAACTATGACCAAGCCAAACCTTTGTATGAACGTTCTTTGGCTATTCGTGAGAAAATTTTTGGTAAAGAACATCAGAACGTTGCACAAAGTCTTAACAACTTAGCAGCATTGCATGATGACCAAGGCAACTATACTCAAGCCAAGCCTTTGTTTGAACGTTCTTTAGCTATTCGTGAAAAAATTTATGGAAAAGACCACCCAAACGTTGCAAACAGCCTCAACAATTTAGCGGCATTGCATGATGACCAAGGCAACTATACTCAAGCCAAGCCTTTGTTTGAACGTTCTTTGACTATTTTGGAAAAAGTACATGGTAAAGAACATCAACTCGTAGCAACCAATCTTAACAACTTAGCATTATTGCATAATAACCAAGGTAACTATGCCCAAGCCAAATCATTGTTTGAACGTTCTTTGGCTATTCGTGAAAAAGTACATGGTAAAGAACATCCTAATGTTGCAACCAGCCTTAACAACTTAGCAGCATTGCATAAGTCCCAAGGCAACTATGACCAAGCTAAACCGTTGTATGAACGTTCTTTTGCTATTTTGGAAAAAGTACATGGTAAAGAACACCCTGACGTTGCAACCAGCCTTAACAATTTAGCGGAATTGCATAAGTCCCAAGGCAACTATAACCAAGCTAAACCGTTGTATGAACGTTCTTTGGCTATTTATGAAAAAATACATGGTAAAGAACATCCACTTGTTGCAACCAGTCTTAACAATTTGGCAGGATTTCATTATGCCCAAGGCAACTATAACCAAGCCAAGCCATTGTTTGAACGTTCTTTAGCTATTTTTGAAGAAGTACATGGTAAAGAACATCCTAATGTTGCAACCAACCTTAACAATTTAGCAGTATTGCATGGTAATCAGGGCAACTATAATCAAGCCAAACAGTTGTTTGAACGTGTTTTAGCAATTGATGAAAAGGTTTATGGCAAAGAACACCCTAATATTGCAGGAGACCTTAACAACTTGGCCCACTTATACGAAGTCCAAAGCGAATACAATAAGGCCAAACCTTTGTATGAACGCTCATTAAAAATTCTTAACAAGTTCTTTGATGCTGACCATCCTCATGTTCGTATGGGTACAGAAAACTACAACCGCTTACTTTCCAAAATGAACAACCAATAGTTTGCATCATTATGATTGTCATAATCAGAATTTTCAGAATAACATCATAAAGTTTCAGGTATTTTGACTTTTAATCCTGTTAATTCTTAAATTTTGTGAATTCTGATTCAGATAATAAATAATTTATATCTTAAGGAAAAAATTAATGTTAAAAACAGTAGAAGCAACCATAGATAAATCCGGACAAATTAATTGGTCAGAACCAGTTCAAATTGAAAAATCTCAAAAAATACTGATTACCTTTTTAGAACTGCCAATTCAAGATAATGTCACTACACTTGATGAAGTTGCTGGATGTCTTAACTATCAAGGTGAACCAAAAACCATAGAAGATATGGATACAGAACTGGCAAAAGGATTATCAAATGAAAAAAGTTATTGATACCAATATCTTAATTCGTTTATTAACTAAAGATGATTTAGAACAATATCAAAAAGTTTATACATTATTTCAACGTCAAGACATCTTATTAATTGAAACCGTATTGTTAGAAACAGAATTAGTACTAAGATATTCATATAAATTTAAAAAAGATAAAGTTATTCAATCTTTTAGAAAATTATTAAACTTACCAAACGTATTTACTGAAAATTCCCAAATTATTAATAATGCACTTGATTGGGCAGAACAAGGTTTAGATTTTCCAGACGCTTTACACCTAGCCAAGAGTCAAACAGAATCTGTATTTTTAACATTTGACCAAAAGTTCATTAAAAGAAGTAAAGATATGGGACATTGTGAAGTTAAACAACCTTAATGCACCGATTATTACCGCTATCCTAGAAGGAATCGAAAAACCAGAAAGTTTAAAGAAGTATGGACAGGATTTTTTTGTCTGAATCAGAATTAACAGAATTTAAGAATTAACAGAATAAAACCTAAAAATCTGCTTGTGTCTTTATTCTGAAAATCCTGATTCAGACAACTAAAAATTCTTAATCAAGCCTCTTCCAAACCAAAAACACTATGTAAAGTCCGAACTCCCAACTCCAAATACTTCTCATTCACAACCACCGAAATCTTTATTTCAGAAGTAGATATCATCTGAATATTAATCCCCTCATCAGCCAAAGCCTTAAACATCGTACTAGCAATACCAGCATGAGAACGCATCCCAACCCCAACCAACGAAATCTTAACAATCCGCTCATCACCTATTACCTCACGTACCCCCAAATCTTTAGTCAACTCATTCAACACATCCAAAGCCTTAAGATAATCATTACGATGCACCGTGAAAGTAAAATCAGTCGTATTATCCACACCCTTATTCTGGATAATCATATCAACCTCAACATTCGCCTCTGAAATAGGAGCCAAAATATGAGCAGCAATACCCGGCCTATCCTCCACTCCCAACAAAGTCAATTTTGCCTCATCACGACTAAACGCTATACCTGAAATTAAAGCCTTTTCCATTTTCTTATTCTCTATCGTAATCAACGTACCCGGCCCATCCTCAAAAGAAGACAACACCCGTAATGGCACATTATATTTACTAGCAAACTCAACCGCACGAATCTGTAATACCTTTGACCCCAAACTTGCCATCTCCAACATCTCTTCAAAACAAATCTGCTCAAGCCGCCGAGCATCAGAAACCACTCTTGGATCAGTTGTATAAACACCATCCACATCAGTATAAATCTGACATTCATCAGCCTTCAAAGCTGCCGCCAATGCAACCGCAGTGGTATCCGAACCACCACGCCCTAATGTTGTGATATTACCATTATCATCAACACCTTGAAAACCAGCAACCACAACCACTTTACCCTGAGACAAATCACCATGGATTTTCTGATCATCAATATCAACAATACGAGCTTTATTATGAACATTATCAGTTAAAATGCGTACTTGGCCTCCAGTATAAGAACATGCTGGACAGCCTTGAGCTGCAATAGCCATGCTCAATAAACTGATGGTTACTTGTTCGCCAGTTGATAATAAAACATCAAATTCACGAGCATTTGGAGGGTCAGAAATTTCTTTGGCAAGACTAACTAACCTATTGGTTTCCCCACTCATGGCAGAAACTACCACTACGATATCATTACCTTGCGATTTGGCCAATATAACTTTTTTAGCAACGGCCATGATTCGTTCAACTGAACCAACTGATGTGCCACCGTATTTTTGCACAATTAACGGCATAACTTATCCTTTAAATTTACTTTAAACTTAATTATATTTAATTAAAACATAGGGTGTATTATCAGACCTGTCAGGTTTTCAAAACCTGACAGGTTTTTAAACCAATAACAAATCGGCATCCTTCAAAAGCAGTTGGTAGTTGTTTCGGGAATGGAACGAAGTGGATTTCCCGAAACGATTGCTAGATATGGATTTCGGGAAATCCGTTTCACTTCATTCCCGAAACAACTGTTCACTACTTTTGCGTTAATATGAAGGATGCCAACAAATCATTCAAGTACTTGTTGTGTTTCTGGTTGTATCAATTCAATTTTTCCATTACCAGTTAGAGCATCTTTACTACCATATTTCTCTGGCGGTTTACCAACATTACCAGTAATCTTACCATCTTCTAATGTTAGTCGATATTCATTAAAAGTTCCCCAAGAACTAGTCGCATGTTCAGAATCACCAATCCTTTGGCCACGTTTCAAACGCATTAAATGCCGAATTGACAAAATTTCTGGGATCGGGTTAGCTTCCGATTCTTCTTTTTCATTAATATCTTCAACTATATCTTCATATTCATCAACATCAACCCAATCTAACTCACCTTCCTGATCTTTATCAATAAGATATTGACTATTAATATCACCAATCAATTTAGCACGTAAAAAATTAGAAGGTTCTGGGTCATCAAGAGTATAATGAACAACTTCGGCTCCAACAAAACCAGCTTGGACAGCTTTTATATATAACTCAGTTTCATATAAATTACTAGAAGTTTTATACTCTCCTTCCCAATTTGTGCCACGTAAACGCTGTTGTTCTAATTGAACATCAAAATGTTTTTGAGGTATGGAATCTAACAAATGGAAAGTTGCATCATCCGGATTAAATCCTAAAGATAATATCCAATCAAGTGTTATTTCTTCCTTATTGGTCTGCTGTGTCGTTTGCACACCAGCAATATTCAACACTAAAGGTGTATCAGTTTCTTCAGTCTCTACAGAATCTAAAAAATAAGCTTTGGAAAAATCTATTTCTGTTGCTTGAACAGTTAATAATCCCAACAAACCTAACAAAGTTATCAAAATTTTCATAAATTTCCGTTATGTATAATGTAAAATGTCTTAAATATTAAGCAAGCATAGAGCCAATTAATTTACATAGAACACCGTATACTATATCATAGTTAATTAAATTAATATAAATCTTCACGTAAGCATAGGAAAATAAAATGTATAGCAAGAAAATTTTACTTATCGCTCCTACCGGACAAGTTGGTTGGGAACTACATCGCTGTGTACAACCGCTTGGGCAAATATTGGCTGTCGGAAGAAGTCATAAATCGCAAGCTTTCATTGACTTATCTAATCCAGATTCAATTCGTAGTGTGATGCGTGAAGTTAAGCCAGATATTGTTATTAATGCAGCAGCATATACGGCTGTGGATAAAGCCGAAAAAGAATCAGAACTAGCATATATTGTTAATGGTACTGCTCCTAGTATTCTTGCTGAAGAATGCCTACGTTTACAGTCATTATTAGTACATTATTCAACAGATTATGTTTTTGATGGCAGCAGCGATAAGCCATATACTGAAGATGATCCAGTTAATCCAATGGGAATTTATGGGGCTAGTAAACTTGCCGGTGAACAGGCAATTATTTCTGTTGGCGGCAAATATTTAATTTTACGTACTGCTTGGATATATGGTTTACGAGGTAATAATTTTTTATTAACTATGCAGCGACTTGCTAAAGAACGAAAAGAACTCAAGGTAGTTTCTGATCAAATAGGCTCTCCAACTTGGAGTAGGATAATTGCAACAGCCACAGCTCATATTTTAGCTCAACTTAATTCACCATTATATCCACTTGATATTGAAGGATTATCAGGTATATATCACTTAACTTGTAATGGTCAAACCAATTGGTATGAATTTGCTAAAAGTATAATAGCTCAATATGAGCAGCAACCAAATATATTACCAATAACAACAGATGATTATCCAGCACCAGCTCAACGTCCAATGTATTCTGTATTATCAAATGATAAATTAGCTAAAACTTTTGGAATTGTGTTACCAAATTGGGATAATGGATTGAATCTATGTTTAACTTCAAGTTATAATTAAAATTTCCAATCTTATTAATCAGAATGAAACATGTGTAAATAATTTTTATGGCTTTTTATTTTTTAACATATCATGGTAAACTGAATTATATATGATTTTAAACAGTCTATATATTAAACAATCAAACCTATTAAAAAAGTTTAATTTAACGACCTACCATGTTTTGAAAACCTGACAGGGCTTTAAGCCAAAAGGAGTTTATTATGCTAAAAAAAATTAGTTATATCATCGGGCTTTTATTGATTCTTGCAATTTTTGGTTCCTGTACAGGACCAAGTTTATTTCAAAACCAAAGAATGCCGGCAAGTCCTGCATATTATGAAGCAGATAACTCAATAAAATCATCACATCTAGCAGGAATACAAATTCCAAGTGAGCTAGTTGATCGTGAAAAATATGCCCATATTGAAGAAAATCCAATAAAGCAAGTTGGTGAATACCCAGTTTCAACCTTAAGTATTGATGTTGATACAGGGAGTTATGCCAACGTGAGACGAATACTTAATCAAGGCCAACTACCTCGACACGATGCAGTTCGTATTGAGGAAATGATTAATTATTTTACATACAATTATCAGCCACCGGAAACGCTTGAACCACCATTTAATGTTATAACAGAAATTGCTAGAACTCCTTGGAATAAGAAAACTCATTTACTCCATATTGGCATTAAAGGATTTGAAATTCCAAAAGAAAAGTTACCACCAGCTAACTTAGTATTTCTGGTTGATGTGTCTGGTTCTATGGCAAGTGATGATAAGTTAGGTTTATTGAAAGCAGCTTTGAAAATGCTAAGTAATCAACTAACTGAAAAAGATAAAGTTTCCCTAGTTGTCTATGCTGGTGCATCAGGTTTAGTATTAGAACCAACACCCGCTAATCAACGTGGTAAAATTCAAGCTGCTTTAAGCCGCTTAACTGCTGGTGGTTCAACTAATGGTGGTTCAGGAATCGAATTGGCTTATGCTGTGGCACAACAAGGTTTTATTAAAAATGGTATTAATCGAGTTTTATTAGCAACTGATGGTGATTTTAATGTTGGTACAGTTGATTTTGAAGCGTTGAAAAATCTGATCGAAGAAAAACGTAAAACTGGAATATCCTTAACAACACTTGGCTTTGGCACTGGTAATTACAACGATCATTTGATGGAACAACTTGCTGACGCTGGCAACGGTAATTATGCTTACATTGATACTCTTAACGAAGCACAAAAAGTACTTGTTGACGAAATATCTTCAACTATCAATACGATAGCAAAAGATGTGAAAATTCAAATTGAATTTAATCCTGCAACGGTGACAGAATATCGCCTTATTGGTTATGAGAACCGTAAATTAAAACGTGAAGATTTCAGCAATGATAAAGTTGATGCTGGAGAAATTGGAGCTGGGCATACGGTGACAGCTTTGTATGAAATTGCTTTAACTGGTGATAAACAACGTTTAGAAATCCTGCGTTATGGCAATAATAAAACTCCACAAGATACAACAGTTCCCTACAATGATGAATTAGCTTTTTTACGTTTACGTTATAAAGCTCCTAATGGTAATATAAGTAAATTGCTTGAATGGCCTGTTTCAAAAAGAGCAATTATTGAAGGCAATAGTAACAGATTTCGTTTTTCTGCCGCAGTCGCTGCTTTTGGTCAACAATTGCGAGGAGGAAAATATCTGGAGCAATTTTCTTATGATGATATTATAAATCTAGCTCAAAACTCACGAGGTAAAGATTCATTTGGCTATCGAAGTGAATTTATTAAACTTGTGAAATTAGCAAAATCATTGAGCAATAACCAGTAATTATATTTTATATTTATAGATTTTCAGAGAAATATTTTGGCCAAAAGACC
>JAUCGL010000019.1 GCA_030378105.1 Candidatus Halobeggiatoa sp. HSG11
TGGCAATTAGTTTGTTACGCAAAACAAAAGTCAAAAATTTTCAGGCTGCTATTGAAACTTTTGCTGACTGTTCTGATAAATTTGAAGCAATGCTCAGGCGGCTTAATTTTTTATGAGAAAGCCGTGGTGGTTACCCCAATCAATCTCCTTAACTTAATGGCAGTGTCGTTTTAACTATCCTGAAAGGATTGAATGTGAATAGCCACCGATGAAATCGGTGGAATATAAAAGCTTTCTGTAACCTCAGTTAATTAAGTATATATACTTATTTAGGAAAGATGTCTAATATAGCATTTCATACCGCTTTCCCAACTATTTAAGCACAAGTTCTTGTGCTTGCTCAATGACAAATACACTAACCTCAGAATTCCCCATAACAGAATTTTTTACAACGGAACAATTTGCAGAACTACTAAATAATGAAATGGTATAACTTGATAATTGAGCAAAAGATGATAAATTTAAGTATTGAATGATATTCTGTTAAGGTAATTATGAAAAAAAATAAAGGTTTTACTCTTTTAGAAGTTTTGATAGCATTAACAATAGTTGGAATGTCTTTGGGAACTGTATATGGTCTTTTAGCTGGTAGTAAACGATTGGCTTTTAAAGCAGCCGATGACATTGAACGAACAATTTTTTTACGTTCTGCTCTTAATGCTGCTCAAATTCTTGAGGACCCTGAATATCCAGAATTACCAAGTCGTTATAAAAAATCTTTGGAAATAGGTAGTGGTGATTTATTAGAAAAACCAGAAAAACAAACTAAACCTATGCAATTGGCTTTAGAATCATATTCTTTACATGACGATGAAAAAGGTATAGAGTTAGTCACAGTACGTTTAATTTTAATGGATACTGCAAAATAATGCACAAAAATAATGGTTTTACTCTACTGGAATTGTTAATAGCTTTAACCTTAGCAACTATGGTTATTTTATTGTTAGCAATGGGCATGAATATTGTTATGAGTGAGTGGGAACGTTCTGGCAATAGATTAGAAAATAGCTTAGATAAAGTTTTGATTTTATTGAATATTGAACGAGCTTTAGAAGGAGCTTATCCACATACTTATTTTAATGAGGATGACAACAAAAGATATATTTTTTTTGAAGGAGAGGAAGAAAGCATGGTTTGGGTGTCAACTGTTTCGCCGGGCCGACATCCAGGGCTTCAAATTTGGGAATTATCTCCTAGCAAAGAAAATGATTGGATACAAGTGAAAGTTATACCTGCATTTGCTGGTGATCCAACTGAACATTTAGAAGCAGAATCTGAAACTGATTCTATAACTGTATTAGAAGGTTATAAAGCAACTTTTGAATATTTGTATAAAGATGAGAAGTTGGATGATGAAACAGAATGGCTAGATAAATGGTCGGCTAAAAAATTACAAGCTTTACCTAATGCAGTGCGAATGAAATTAGAGACTGATGGCGATACGGAACCATTAGAAGTTGTTGCTTTAATTCAAGCTAATCAACATCAGGCTATTCGACCTATTAAACCGTGATATTTCCCGATTGGATGGACTACAGTTATATTAAGTAAAAGTCTGATATTATTATAGATTTTAATTAATAATTAAGCATTCATAATTAAGAATTGCTATAGAGTGGGCAATTGTCCACTCTACATTCGATATTTTTTGTTTGTGTATATGGCAATTATTTAATTTTGTAGAGACGCAATGCTTGCGTCTTAATTATCTGCTTGCATCTCCAACTCAATAACCGTCAATTCTTTAAAAACTCAAAACCTAATAAGGAGTTTCACAGAAATTTCATGATGTCCACAGGAACGTCCATGTCTCGCAGCGGATAATGTTAAAAAAAGACCCAAAAAAAACCTGAAAGATTTCAAAACCTCTCAGGTCTTTATTTTGGGATATACTCCTCCAGAAAAGTTTTATTCCCTGTAAAAAAAACCTTCAAGGTTTTAGAAACCTTGAAGGTTTAGCACGAAACTTTTCTGGACAACTATACTGAAAGAGCTACCCCAACTCAATTACTTACTCGGTAATATCAAGATATCTCTGCAAAGTTTCTTTTACAATCCAAGTACCACTACCTCCATCACGAGTTGGACTACTAGCAGTTGACACCCAATTATTATCTAAAAGTACTAAATAGTAGGTATACATCTCCCCACGAATGTCTAAATAACCACCACCAGGTTCATATAAATTAACTAAATGGAAAGGTTGCTCTTTGTGCAAACCTTGTTTTCTTAAGGCTAAACTATCTGTTGTACATTGAACTTTCCAGATACCTGTACCACCTTTAGCACGATTAAACTCAGTTGTGCCAGAAACACAATATCTATTGCCATAACACCCAGTTCCTCTAACATCTAAATAAGATTCAGTAATTAGATCGTCGTACCATCCATCATCAGCCCTATTAACCAAATAAACTAAGTCACCACAATGTACAGCACCACTTATTTCTGGTGAAACTGCTCTTAGATGCCAATAGGTACTTGCTTTAGTATTCTGAACACCACCGAAAACTCCATTAGTACCAGTAGCGGCACAATGCGTATTACCATATGTACAGGCTTTTGTAAATATATCATATCGACCCGCATCGAACGGTGTGCGCATGCGTAGATAACCTAGGTTTTTATTAAGATATGTACTATGTTGATTTTTAATAAAATAAGTTATATTATAAGCAACAGAATGAGACTTAACTGTACGATCCAGTTGTATAGCTCGTCCCATAACTTCAACTTCTGCTAAACTCATTGGTTCACCAGAATAATTATGTTGAATGCGTACATAACGACCAATTGCTCCAACGTCAATAGTAACGTTTTCACCAACAACTGGAACATGATTAGCGTACCAATCAGCTTGTTCCGTAGCTGCAGTTCTTGAATTATCCGGCAAACGATATTTTGACACATACACTCGGAAGTTTTTTAGTCGTTCACTACAACAATCAGTACGATTATATAAGTTGATCGTATCAATTTCATGTAAATCACCTAAATCAACTTCCCACCAAGGATAATACCCAGTTTCTAAATTAGTGTGAGTTACGGAATCTTCTGACCAATTACCGCTTGTATTTCCATCCACCGCACGATCAGCATTACCACCTTGAGCAGTAGAAGACTGTCTTGCCGATTTATTCATGGCAACATTGCTACCTTTGAGTTTGGCACCAAATACTTCTACTTCAGATAGATACATCTTACCATTTCGGCCTTGTACTCTAACGTACTGACCTTTCACACCAGCAACAAAGAAACTCTTTTTGTCACCATTAGAAATACCGCTATACCAAGTTGCATGAGAACGTAAGGCGTTAATATGTCGTTCTTCTTCTGGGAATGGTTTGTCTGATAGCAATACATAAGCACTACCTGCAATATTAGGATTATGTATAATAATAGAAATTACTTCATAATTATCGCCTAAATCAACTTGCCACCAAGGATTATTTGCATGAGTACCAATTCCTCCAGTTAGGATACCATCTACTGCAGTAGCTGGTCCCCCACCACGTACATTATGTTGGGTTGCTGGTTTATTTAACGCTAAATTTTCCAACGTATTAGGGTTCATTTCAACGTCAACGTTCATGCCACAGTTACCAGTTAATACAGCACCAATTCTATAACCAGTACAAAGTGCAATATTACCAAACGCACTGTCTAAAGTTCCATTAAATACTTCAACTGGAAATGTTTTAGTAGTTAAGGTATTAGTAGATATTGAAATTAAACTATTTAGAGTTTCATCCCACATTTGCCATTGCCCAGATGTATCCTGATTAAGCCAATATTCATCACCTTTACCATCAGTATAACGAGCAAGAATAACAATTAAGGCTCTTTTACCAACATCTTTAGCATCAGCAGTAATACCAGCTTTGACAACAAGTGGCTGAGTTATATCAATATTACCATCATTTTTGGCTAATTTACTGCCAGGTAATAAAATTTGCCAACCAACACAGGTTGTGGTATCAACTTCACTCATAGTAGCTACACTATTTGCTGTAGCCAAATTACCATCAGAACATGATGTGCCACCATCAGCAGTACGTGGATCAGTGCCCACGGCTTTCTCATAAAAAATTAAGCCGCCTGAGCATTGCTTCAAATTTATCAGAACAGTCAGCAAAAGTTTCAATAGCAGCCTGAAAATTTTTGACTTTTGTTTTGCGTAACAAACTAATTGCCAGACTGCGCAACACTCCCATTATTTGAGCTTGATTCCCCGACTTTGTTCTGACCGTATCTTCCTTGAACGTCACATCACGAATCCAATTCTCGGATTCGACCCCCCAATGCTCTCGGACTGCCCATGCCAATTCTTTGGTTTTGTCCTGAGGCTGCTTGTCTGCCGTTTGATTTGTTATATAGAAGGATGTTTCGTAGCTTGTTTTTTTTGTACTTGTCTCAAATGTCTCTCGCTCAATAACCACCAATGATTTCAACCAACTGTTTTCCCAACGTTTATCTATAGAAATAGTTTTCATAGAAAATAGTTTTGCCCGGCGTATGGTGACACGGCCATGTACTTTTTCAGTATCAATATCGGTAACCTATTTGTTTGCTTATTTCTGCCAATTCCCGACATTGTTTTAACAAAATAGGTTGATTTTCTTTGACTTGGATTAAATAATGTCCACCAGCCCGATGGATTTGAGCCGTAGTTTTCGGGTTGCAATGATGTGCATCCAGTGTTACTTTCCCTCTCTCCAATCCTGATTTTTTCAGCAGTTGTCGGACTACTGGGATTTCACTGGATTTTGACCCAATCAGCTCCGCTTGTGCGAGCAATACACGGTTTTTATGACTCACAGCCAATACAATTGCCTGCTTATTCCCAGATTTAACCGTTCCTTTCAACACCTTTCCGTCAACAGCAACCCATTCTTGATTGAGTGTACGTTCCATGCACACACCTACAATACTTTTCAACAAGAATATTTAATTCTTCCCAATCGAGCTGCATTTACAAGACGGGGCAGGTGAGCACGAGAAATTGGCATCGCATCATGAATTCCTGTTATGTCTCTCAACCATTTAATTTTATTGGATATATATCGAAAAATGCTGGATACTGTTGAACGTCCTACCAGCTTCATCACGTGGGTCTGTCAATTCACCCAGTACATTTATGAAATTGATGATTTTTTCGTCTGAATAAGGTATTGTTTTGTTCACAGGTATTCTTCTTCTCAAAATTTATGGTTATTGAAATCTGCTTTATATTATACCAAAACTTCAAGAATTTTTTATGAGAAAGCCGTGAGCATTTGTCAAGCTTTTTCTAGGAATGCACACTGCACCCCACTGCCATTAAGTTAAGGAATTTATATTTATTATCAATACCATACATATCAAATCATCTGTTAAGCAAAAATTGCACCTTAAAAAATACTTCAATATTTTCAATTAATTATTGAGCTACGTCATTTTGCTATGCTAAATAGTCAACATTATAACATATTGATTAATAATCGTTATTTTCTTAACTTAATGGCAGTGACACTGCACCCCCGTCAAAGCTCTCAAAGAATCAAAGCATCAAAGGTTCTACTGTCCGCCTCGAACGGGCCACACATAGAAGGGGATGGCCTTATCGTCGTAGCCGACAATGCCATCGACGAGGACCACGTACCACGCCGCGACTGCGAGATCCGCGTAGGTAGTAGACGACCAGTAGATGTGCGACTGCACACCCGTGAATTGATGACCATTTGGTAAAGCAGGATTTGATCGCGAAATATCTAGAAGACTATACAATTCTTTTACGTTGGGTAAACGCCAATCCGTTTGATGACTTCCATTATTACTTATATCTCCACAATCTTTACTATTTATTTGGCCACTGTTGTTAAGTCCTGTCACATCAGTTCCAGCAGTTGCCCAATTTCGTGTAGCTTCCGCACAATTGGCGTTCTTTAACCATATCAAACATGTGCGATGGTCCGTGACTGTTCCATCATCGTTGTCAGTAAAAACCGGATTTGCACTTGTGTCTGGGATACAAGATGGGATACCATTCATCACAGTATCTGCCTTATTATACACCTCCGTTAAAGTTTTTCCGGTATCTCCCGGTCCATTTGTTGGCTCAGTAAAACCAGCAGTGGGAGCTGAAGCTGAGATTCCATCAAGACGATCCCAAATATCCTCAATCGTGTACATGGCACTGCCAGTATTGTCTGGAGCCGCCGGTGAATTTAGGCTGCCAGCCAATAACGGCAACGGTGAACCCAATAAAATCGGCACTAAAGCCATTTGAGCATAACGTTTCATTTTTTTCATCATATTTCCTCAATAGTAGATTGTTTGAATCAAAATTTCCAGAATAGCAAATTATTTAAATGCTAGACTGACTTTTCCCTTAAAAAATATTATAAATCAATTAAATATCAATTTATTCCCAAGCTTTATGTTAAGAAACCAAGATAAAACATGGATATATCTATAAAAAGAACCGAAGGGTGGATAGAAGCGGAAATCCACCACAACCAACAACCCATAACCACATATTCATTTAACAAATACCAATTTAAATTCGCTGCGAGACATGGAGAGGCGAAGCCGAAGTCGAGTAGTCCGCGACTAGGTGAGAGTTCTTAAATTTGAAGAAATGGTTAAGCGAAGCGGTATTTCTTGAAATTTTGAACAAGCTCACCGTTAAGTCATGGGGGAGTCGGTGGGGACGGAGCTGCTTCAGTGCGGAGTCGCCCGATGAGACCGGACGTGTCGGGGCAATTATAACCGGTTTCGCTGAAAAATTGATTAGTTCACGGGACATGGACGTTCCGGGGACATCATGAAATTTCTGCGAAACTCATCATGGGTTTATCTCGCCGTGATAGCACAGCATCAGATACATTTACAGAAAGATGGGGAGATGATTTATCCCACCACCATGTTTTTAAATAGTTGGTCAAAAAGTTAAATAATTTCATAACAACAAAAACTCCTTAAAATTATAAGAAAAGGTAGTACCACATATACTGAAGCACAAACCTATTGGATATTTTGAACTCCAAATGTTAAATCTATGATTCAATAACCTATTATTCATCGTAATTCATTATTGAAAATTAAGCAAATTAGTTAGCACAAAATATTTCATCCAAAATGGTAATTTCTTTTCCCATAATGGTAAATGATAGTTTTTTTAGATAATTTTTTGACCCGAAGACCGGTCTGAATTTTTTTTGGAAGCTATGTAGATTGACTAAACAGAGGCGTTTCCAGACATAATACTTAATGGCAATGGAATTAATTTTAACTTACTTGGACATTTTATCCAAAGTAATTTTTTCTTACCATTATGGTAAATATTTTTTGTAAATAATTTTTTGGCCTGAAAATCGGACATATTTTGGGGAATTTGTCAGGTCTGAGAATTTCCTAACCACCGGTTGGGAATGCAGTTGGGGACGCTCTGCGTCCCGCAACGCAGCGCGTTGCTGAAGGCATTCCCAACGAGGCCGTCTCATCGTTATACATAAGTCAAAAGTAACAAATGTAGGGTGGATAGAATGAAATGAAATCCACCATTTTGAAGGTTCGGTGGGTTTCCACTTCGTTACTACCCACCCTACAATTAACAATTAATGTTTTAACTTGTTCCAAACGTTGGTCAACATCGAGAATTTTAAAAAATTTCTACCTTAAAAAACATTATACGCTTATAAATGAGAATATCAATATATTAAATCTATTAATTTGTAAGTATTTTGTTTTTTTTTGCGAAATCAAGTTGATAGGTTTGTCTTGGCTGCACTACATTGACTACTCGACCTGAGTATTCCTAATAAATAATTGGAGTCAAATTTGATAACACTTAATACTATTAAAAATAAGAAATCCCCCCAATTCATAAATAAATACTAGCTTAAATCAAAATTATAGATTAAAATAAGAACTAAACTAATCAAAAACATATCCAAGCTCACTGATACAAAAAATCACTATAACTATATAATAATGAATTTAACAGAATTACACGGTCTTTCCAATATATGCAAAGACATCATGCGTTGTGATCAACACCGTTTTCAAAAACGTATTCATAGCCTAACCGCTCAATTAAAAGCTGATAAAAATATCACAACAGAATTTACTCAATTAGCTGCTAACATAAAAAAATCCTTACAACAACGCCAATTAAGAATAACTAACTTACCTGCTCCAAATTTTCCAGACGATTTACCAGTTAGTCAACAACGTGAAGAGATTGCAACAGCAATTAAAAATAATCAAGTAATTGTTATTGCTGGAGAAACTGGTTCTGGTAAAACTACTCAGATTCCCAAAATTTGTCTATCTTTAGGACTAGGTACAGCCGGTCTAATAGGTTGCACTCAACCACGCCGAATTGCTGCTCGTACTGTGGCTAGTAGAGTTGCAAGTGAACTTGCAAGTCCATTGGGACATGCGATTGGCTATAAAGTTCGTTTTAGTGATCGTTTAAGTGCTAATACTTATGTTAAGTTTATGACAGATGGGATTTTATTGGCTGAAACTCAAACTGACAGATTCCTCAACAACTACGACACTATTATTATTGATGAGGCTCATGAACGTAATCTTAACGTTGATTTTTTGCTGGGATATTTAAAACAGTTATTACCCAACCGCCCAGATTTAAAATTAATTATTACCTCTGCTACCATTGATACTCAACGCTTTGCTACTCATTTTAACAATGCCCCAATTATTGAAGTTTCTGGCCGTACCTATCCGGTTGAAACTCGTTATCGACCTTTATTGACAGAAGAAGATGATAATAGAGATGTTATTCAAGGTATTTTGGATGCGGTAGATGAAATTGACCAACGAGCTGATATTCTTATTTTTTTAGCAGGAGAGCGTGATATTCGAGAAACTGCGGAAGCACTACGCAAACATAAATTACAACATACAGAAATATTACCACTTTACGCACGGTTATCTGCTGCTGAACAAAATAGGATATTTAATCCCGGCAGTTTAAGACGTATTGTATTGGCAACTAACGTGGCGGAAACATCGTTGACTGTACCACGAATTAAAGCTGTTATAGACCCCGGATTAGCTCGTATAAGTCGTTACAGCATTCGTAACAAGGTGCAACGTTTGCCAATAGAAGCAATCTCTCGCTCTAGTGCCGACCAACGGAAAGGGCGTTGTGGGCGAATTGCTGCTGGAATCTGTATTAGGTTATATTCAGCAGAAGATTATGATTTACGGCCAGAATTCACTGACCCAGAAATTTTGCGTACCTCTCTGGCGGCAGTTATTTTGCAAATGTTAGCCTTACGTTTAGGAGATGTATATAAATTTCCATTTGTAGAGCCACCAACCGCCAAAATGATCAATGATGGTTTCACTTTATTGGCTGAATTAGGAGCTGTCAATGCTAACCGTAAGTTAACAAAAATTGGCCAACAATTAGCCAAAATGCCAATTGATCCTCGAATTGGAAGCATGATTTTAGCAGCTAAACAGGAAGCTTGTCTGCATGAAATATTGATAATTGCCAGTGCCTTGACTATTCAAGACCCACGCGAAAGACCAATGGATGCTCAACAGGCTGCTGATACGGCTCAACAACAGTTCGTTAATAAAACTTCTGATTTTTTAAGTTATTTAAAGTTATGGGATTTTTGGCAAGAAAATGCTAAACATCTGTCCCAAAATAAACTGCGTAAACTTTGTCGCAAACATTTTTTATCGTACATGCGGATGCGAGAATGGCGAGATATTCATCAGCAATTATATATTTTTGTGCGAGAATCTGGTTGGCAAGTTAATTCCAAGTTAGATTTGACAGATGATAATAAATTTACCCTTCAATATGCTACTATTCATCGAGCTTTGTTGAAAGGGTTATTGGGGAATGTTGCCTTTAAAACTGAGACTGATAAGAAACCAGAAACATATTTAGGAGCAAGGAATATTAAATTTCATATCTTTCCCGGCTCTGGTCTGTTTAAGAAGCAACCAAAATGGACAGTAGCAGCAGAACTAGTTGAAACTTCACGTTTATATGCTCGTTGTTGTGCTAAAATTGAACCTGAATGGATAGAGCATGTAGCCGGCGATTTATGTCAACATCATTATTTTGAGCCACATTGGCAGAAAAAGCAAGCTCAAGTTGGAGCATTTGAAAAGGTTACTTTATATGGTCTAACTATCGTAGCTAAACGGCGAGTTAATTATGGACCTTTAGACCCAGAATTGGCTAGGGAAATTTTTATTCGTAATGCGTTGGTGCAAGGAGAATATTATTGTTATGCTAAGTTTTTTCAGCATAATCAAGCATTAGTTATAGAGATTGAAGCCTTAGAACATAAATCCCGGCGACAAGATATTTTAGCCGATGAAAAGCAAATTTATGATTTTTACGCTGCAAAGATTCCAATGGGAATTTATACCGGGAAAGCTTTTGAAAAATGGCGAAAATCGGCAGAAAAAAAGCAAGCTAAATTATTGTTTTTAAGTAAAGAAGATTTAATGCAACATGAGGGAGAGCAGATAACTCCACAAGCTTTTCCAGATAATATTGCGTTAGCTGGAGTTAATTTACCGTTAAATTATCATTTTGAACCCGGTCATCAGAAAGATGGAGTTACGATTGATATACCTTTGAATTTGTTGAATCAATTGGAAGCTCAAATATTTGAATGGTTAGTACCGGGATTATTAGAAGAAAAAATAACTGCTTTGTTACGTGGTATGCCAAAAGCGGTGCGGAAAGCTTTTGTACCAGTACCATCTGTGGCTAAAGATGCGGTGGATACTTTGGTTAAACCGATGGTTACTTTTAGACAAGGTGGAAGTTTTTTGGAATATCCAACCCAATCTTTATTGGAAGCTTTAACTATATTTTGCCATCGGCGTTTGGGTAAACCTTTGCCAGATAAAGTTTGGAATTTGACAATGTTACCACCTCATTTATTGATGAATTTTCGGTTAATTGATGACCATAAAGAATTAGCTGTGGAAAGAGATTTAACAATTTTACAACAACAATGGGGTAATCATGCCAGTACCACTTCTCAACAGCAAATTGCGGACAAAACTGGTTTAGAACAAGATAATATTACTACTTGGGATTTTCCAGATTTATCCAGCCAAGTAACAATTGAATTTAAAGGCATGACTATACAGGGTTTTCCTACTTTGATAGATCAGGATAGCCATGTTAATTTACGAGTGTTAGATAAGCAAGATTTGGCTCAACATTTACTTGGTTTGCGGCGATTATTTTGGTTAAATTTGCCAACGAAAAAACTGTTGAAACAGATGCCTATTGATGGTAAGTTATGTTTAAAATATATGAAAATTGGTAATTGTGAACGTTTAAAACAGGGTATGTTGACAGCTTTAATTGATGCTATTTTTGTAAGTGAACCTTTGCCAATGAAAAAATCTGATTTTGAATATCGCTTATACAAAGGAAAACCAGATTTGTTACCAGCCGCTTATAACTATGCAACTCAATTAGCAAAAACTCTGGAAGAATATAATACATTAAATCAACAATTACAAAAGTTTTCTAATAGTATTAAAGCGATTCCCACTATAAAACAGCATTTACAACATTTAATTTACGAGGATTTTTTACAAGAAATTTCGTTATCTCAGTTGCAACATTTTCCACGTTACTTGAAAGCAATCCAGCTACGATTAACCAGACTTGAGCTTGATCCAAATAAGGATGCGAGGAAAGCTGAACAAATTTCATCTTTATGGCAGGCTTATTGGCAACGTGCAACAACTGATATGAGTTTGGAAGTAAAAGAATTCAGATGGTTGTTAGAAGAATTACGAGTTTCTTTATTTGCACCTGAGTTGAAAACAGTGCGGCCGGTTTCGGTACAGAGGTTGGAGAGGGAATGGAAGAAGGTGAAGTGATGGTTTTTGGTTGGGATTTGATGTGAGGTTTGGAATGTTATATTATAATACAAAATTACACAATGAAAGGAGATATGAATGAACTTTTTAAAATATGATTTAGGTAGTCTTAAAAAAGGTGAGATAGTCGAAGTTACTCTGACAAAAGGGGCTAATGTTAGGCTCATGAATAGCTCAAATTTTAATAGCTATAAAAGTGGTCGTAAACACCATTATTATGGAGGTCTTGCGAAGAAATCTCCGATAAAAATCCAAGTACCTAATTCGGGTCATTGGTATGTTGCGATTGACATGTAAGGTTTACAAGGTAGCACAAATGCTTCTGTTCGTGTTTTACCAAGAACTTTGCCAGAAATTCAAGAACGTCCTCTTTCTGAAATACCTAGTCTTGTACGAGAAAATGTACCTCCACTAACTGAAAATAATGAAGAAACACATGATGTTTTTATTTCTCATGCCTCAGAAGATAAAGATGATCTTGTTAGGCCATTAGCAAAAGCACTTTCTGATGAAGGATTAAATGTCTGGTATGATGAATTAACTCTTCGAATTGGTGATAGTTTAAGACAAAAAATAGATAAAGGTCTTGCTAATAGCCGAGTTGGTTTAGTTGTCCTTTCGCCTTCATTTATAAAAAAAGGATGGACTAATTATGAATTAGATGGAATCGTAACTAAGGTTATTTCTGGAGAACAAGTACTATTACCTATTTGGCACAATATTACAAAGCAACAAGTTGTTGATTTTAGTCCTTCATTAGCAGATAAAGTAGCCCGAAGCACAGCAAGTCATACTATTGAGGAAATTGCTATAGAAATTGCTGATCTTATAAAATCAAGGATTTAACTTGTAACCCACAATGTAAGATGTGGTGAGGAAACAAACCGCATCAATCATGATGAAAGTTGGATAGGTTCTGTGCTATAAAACCAACCAAACATAAATCCAAATATTTATCCAAATTTACATGGAGTAATTATGCAAATTAACACAGAATTAGATACACAACATTATGAAAAGCTCCAACAGCTACAACGAATTATGGGTAAAAATCTACGCACATTACTAGAACTTGCTATTGATGACCTTTATGCCCGTCATAACGTTTCTGTTGGTCATGATGCTTTAACAATTTTACAAAAAAACAACTTTATTGGTTGTTTACATGGTGATGGTAAATTATCACAAAATTATAAACAAGAATTGGATTGGAGTGGTAAACTTTGATTATTGCCGATACTGGATTCTGGGTCGCTTTAGCTGACGATGCAGATCAACATCATAAATTAGCAATAAGTAAATTAGAATATTTGAAAGAACCACTTATAACAACTTGGCCTGTATTAACTGAAGTTTGTCATCTGTTACTTAAACGCCGAGGCATAGATGCAGAATTGGGGTTTATTCGTAGCTATCATCAAGGTGCTTTTCTTGTTTTTGATTTAAACGAAAGTCACAATGACAAATTACTTAAATTGATGGAAAAATATTCTGATTTACCAATGGACTTGGCTGATGCTTCATTGGTAATTTTGGCAGAAGAATTAGGTAATGGGCAAATTTTGAGTACTGATCAACGTGATTTTCAAACATATCGTTGGAAAAATACTTATCCATTTCATAATATTTTATTAGAACAATAAGAAATTTAACTCGTAACCTGCAATGTTATGATGTAATTAGGAAACAAACCACATCAATCATGGTAAAAGTCGATTACACTTTACTGCACTGGTTTTACTCATTTGACTGTTGCCAACTATCTCATAACACAAATATCCTTAAATATTGTTTTGATAGGTAAACCTAATTTTCGTTATATAACTTGACAGCAACTATATTTGTATCTACACTGTATATACAGTAAACTTAACATAAATTTTGAGGTAGAACAATTATGACTACAGCTATTGCTAAATGGGGAAATAGTGCCGCTCTTAGATTACCAAAAAATATATTAAACAGTCTTAACTTAAAAATAGGTGATAAAGTTAATATTATATCTAATGGCTCTAAAATAGTTATAGAACCAAGTAAACCAAACTTAGAACAACTTCTGAATATGGTAACTCAAGAGAACAAACACAATGAACTATTGATTGATAGTGCAGGTAAAGAATTATTGTGAATCAAGTTCCAGATAAAGGAGATATTGTTATTCTTCATTTCAATCCTCAATTGGGACATGAACAAGCAGGAACAAGACCCTGTTTAATTATAAGTCCACTAAACTTTAATAAAGCTACAGGATTGGCTTTTGTTTGTCCAATAACTAATCAACAAAAAGGTTATCCATTTGAGGTAAACATAACTGGAACTACTAAAACTACAGGAGTTATATTAAGCGATCAATTAAAATCTCTTGATTGGCATGCAAGAAAAGCTAAAGTGGTTGATAAAGTCGATAAGAAATGTATTGAACAAGTTGAGGAATTAGTAAAAACAATTTTATTTTCGTAATAAACTGAATAACTCATTAACCCAGCCTACAAACTTACTGCCATTAAGTTAAGGAGATTGATTGGGGTAACCACAAGAAATAACCCCTATAAATCATCATTTAACGTAGGGGCAATCCTTTATGGTTGCCCTTAACGCAAATGGCAGTGGGGCTGCCTCCTACAAAACATAATATATTTCAATACTGTCCGAACTATTATTAATTTAAATATTAAAATTACTAGTTAAATCAATAACTCGTGATACTTCTTCTAAGCTAGTTGTACCTTCCAAAACTCTCCGAATACTGTCTTGAGCGAGGGTACGAAATCCTGATGATTTGGCATGTTTCCTAACAGTATGAGTAGTTGAATTATTAGAAATTAAATCTTGTAAGGATTCAGTGATACGTAACAATTCCATCAATGCCATACGACCTTTATAACCACGTTGTTCACATGATTCACATTTATACGGACGACATAAAGTAACAGTTTCTGTAGTTAAATTTAACAATTGTCGATGAATGTCGCTAGGTGAATAATTTTGCTTGCATTTTGAACATAGTTTACGCACTAAACGTTGACCGATAATACCAATAATATTTTCTGCCAAAATATCAGGCAATATTCCCACATCTAATAAACGTGGAATAGCTCCAATTGCTGAATTGGTATGTAAAGTTGAATAGACTTGATGACCAGTCATGGAAGCTCGAAAAGCCATTTCCGCAGTATCATGATCCCGAATCTCTCCAACTAGAATTATGTCTGGGTCCTGTCGCATCATAGAACGAATTCCATTGCCAAAATCCAATTTGACCGCTTCATTAACTGCTGTTTGTCGCACCAATCCCAGCACATATTCAACCGGGTCTTCCAAAGTCATTATATTGATGGTTTCATTGTTGAGATGTTTGAGAATTGAATATAAAGTTGTTGTTTTACCACTCCCAGTTGGGCCAGTCAGTAAAATAACCCCTTCAGGACGAGCTATCATTAATCTCAATTTCATCAAATCGTCTTCTAACAATCCTAATTGTTCCAACTTCATGATGCCACGTTTACTATCAAGGATACGCAGCACGATATTTTCACCATAAACAGTTGGTTGCACTGATACACGAAAATCAATATGCCGCCCAGCCAATTGTAACGACATACGGCCATCTTGCGAAATCCGAGTTTCTGCAATATTTAAGTCAGTCATCACCTTAAGTCGTACTGAAATAGGCGACCAATAATCCTTGTGCAAACTGCTTATCTGTTGCAATACTCCATCAATCCGATAACGAATTCGTAAAAAACCTTTTTCTGGTTCAAAATGTATATCTGAAGCCCCACGTTTAACTGCGTCTGATAACAAGGCATTCACCAGCCGTATCAAAGGTTGACTATATTCATCACCTGTTACTGATAAACTTTTATAATCAATCTCCCCAGTTTCAATTTCATTAAGAATTCCATCAATAGATAAGTTAAATCCATACCATTCATCAATAGTATTAATAATATCAGCTTCACCAGCTAATACTGGTTCAATGGTTATATTTTCTCCCAAAAAAGCTGTCAACTGATCAATTGCTAATACGTTAAAAACATCAGCCATCGCAACAGTTAATTGATTCTTAGCTTGGTCGAATTTAATAGGGAGTATAGTATAGCGATAGGCTAAATCTTTAGGGATTAATTGAATCGCTTCATGACTTATTTCTAATTTAAATAAATCAACATGTGATAAGCCTAAGTTCTGACTCATCAAACTACGAATTTCTGTTTCTGAAACAAAGCCCAAATTAATAAGAATCTTTTCTAATGGAGCTGATTTTTTTTTCTGTTCTGTTTGAGCAATTTTAAGCTGATCTGTAGTTATTATTTCTTTAGAAACAAGAAGTTCACTTAAACGAAGAGGAGGTTTGGAATTCATAATTTACCTATTAAGCTTTTGAATTTTTATTTTTAAGTAATTTTTGTATAAAATAGTTAAATTTGGGTTGGATAAAATTATATTTAAATTCATTATTTTCAATAAATTGTTAGATTTTGTTTAACTCATGTTTAAAATTTGACAATTAAACTTTTGTTCTGATACTAAAGGAATAATAACTTTCATATTTAAACGATAATTAACTTTATCACGAACTGCAATAGCCATTCTATGCGATGGAGTTGGTTCTAATAACCAAAATCGCCATTGATTTGGGTCATCGTGTAAATCAGAGTTAAAAGAAATTTTGATATGCTCTTCAATATGAAAAGTAAATTTATGTAATGGTAAAGATAAACCCATTCCACATGCTTTAATATAAGATTCTTTCAAAGTCCAATAGTCAAAAAATGACCGTGTTGGTTTAGAATATAAATCAATAACTTCCTGAGTAGAAAAAAATCTTTTAGCAATATCTTTAGTTGCATTTTTACGATTAATAGTTTCGACATCAACTCCTATATCTTGTTTTAATACAATACCGCACACAATCAATCCCTCGGTATGAGATAAGTTAAAACGTAAAGGAAGTGTATTTGTGATAACTTCCGGGCGACCGTATTGATTTTTACTAAAACACCATGCACTTGGTTTAATGTCAACATAATGTGATAAAACACTACGAATTAAAGCTCTTGTTATAAGATATTGATGCTGATGTTTTTTAAAATGAAATCGTTGTTTTTTATTTTGTTCTTCTTCCGTCAGCAATTTATTATAAGCAAGAAGCAGTTCAGGTTCTTGTATCGAATCTGGAAAAACCAACCATAAATGAACTTCGTCTGTATTTATGTTTAACATATGATTTATATAGCAATTATTAATTATGAATGGTCAATTATTAATTAAATTCTACAAAAATATCAATTATTTATTTTGTATTGCTGTAATCTATTTAATCGGGAAATGCTATAGATAATACTTTCGTCAAAAAATTTAATATATATAGTTTTTCAGATAAATATTTTGGCCAAGAGACCTGACAGTTTTTGGAAACATGGTCTGAAAGCTTTTATTTTTCTGAAAGTCCATATTTATATAAAATATATGCAAATAGTTGTACCGTAAAAAACAACTATTTTGTAATTAGTTAATATAAATAGCGTTATGTTTTAACAAAATTAATTATATCCTAAAAAAGGAATAAATGTTAAACCCAAAAAATGAAAAATAAGGTAGTTCTGTACAAAGTAGTGGTGTATAATATATTCAAAAATATTAAGGAAAAATTTATGCATTGTCCAACCTGTGAGTCAGAAAACGTTATAAAAAATGGAACCATCCACAATGGAAAACAAAAATATGCTTGCAAAGATTGTAACAGGCAATTTGTTTTGGACCCGAAAAACAAAATTTCTGAGGAAAAGAAAGAATTAATTGACAAGTTATTGTTGGAAAAAGTTTCTTTGGCTGATATTGCAAAAACTGTTGGTGTGTCCGAACCTTGGTTACAAAATTATGTCAATCGTTAATTAATAAAATCTATTTAAAAATCAATTTAACTAACTAATACAATTAATTGTAATGTAACTCCCATTATTTTTTAATTCACTTCAGTTATCAACTTAAATATTGTGTTATAATTAAAACATTTTATAGCCTTACTAACTTAAGAGATAAATTATGGCTGATCGACGTTTACAAGTTTTTCATACTGTTGCTCGTTTATTAAGTTTTACTAAAGCTGCTGAAGCTTTGCATATGACTCAACCAGCGGTTACTTTTCAAGTTCGTCAATTGGAAGAGTATTTTAATACTCGTTTATTTGATCGTACTCATAACCGTATTTCTCTTACTAAAATTGGAGAACAAGTTTACAAAAATGCAGAAAAAATCTTTGAACAGTATTCTGTTATGGAAAATTCTGTTAAAGAAATGACCGGCGATATTGATGGAGTATTAGTTATAGGAGCTAGTATAACCATTGCAGAATATGTGTTGCCAGTTTTATTAGGAGATTTTAAACAACAATATCCAGATGTACATATTCGCTTAATTGTTTCTAATACCGAAGGAATTGTATCCTTAGTTGAAACTAACGCAATTGATCTTGGATTAGTCGAAGCACCGGTTAACAATAAAAATTTAGCTGTTGAACTATGTCGTATGGATCAATTAGTAGTTATTGCTCAACCCAAACATCCATTAACCAAACGTTCAGAAGTAACAACCAATAAATTAGCAACTTATCCGTTAATTTTTCGTGAAGAAGGTTCAGGTACTCGTGAAGTAATTATTGATTATTTTGAACAAGCTGGAATGTCAATGGATGATTTAAACATTGTTATGGAACTAGGTAGTGTTGAAGCAATTAAAAGTGCCGTAGCTTCTGGCATGGGAATTTCAATTTTATCCAGAGCTGCTATTCAAAAAGAATTGCAATTGGACTTGCTTAAAGAAGTTAAACTAGCATCTCCACTTAAACGACCTTTTTCATTTGTATATCAAAAACAAAAATTTAGATTAGTTGCAATAGAGGAATTACTCAGTTTTGCTAAAAATTATTGTAATGTTCGTGCTGATAAAAATTCCTAATTTTTGATTATTAATTCTTAATGAAAACTGTTAAGACCTTTTAATCTTTTTTTAATCGTTAGGTTAATCATTAAGAATTAAAATTAATAAATTATCTTTTATATCATGTCCAAATTAGAACATTTGCAAACTATTTTTAAACAATTATCATTAGAACAGCAACAGACCTTGATAGAATTTGCCGAGTTTTTATTTTCTAAAACTACTAAAAAAACGGTGATAGAGACCAAACTTTTACCGCGTCCATCTACCGAATCTGTTATTGCTGCTATTAAACGTTTATCTAAGAGCTATCCTATGCTTGACAAAGCAATTATGTTAGATGAGACCTCTCGTTTAATGACCGAACACATAATACAGGGGCGTGACAAAATAGAAGTGATTGATGAACTGGAAACTATTTTTCTTAGTCATTACAAAAAGTTTACTAAGGAACTAACATGATGAAAGTTATAAAAAAATGGTTTCACCGTTATTTTTCTGACCCACAAGCAGTATTACTGGCCATATTATTATTGACTAGCTTAACTGTTTTGATGACCATGAGCCAAATGTTAGCACCAGTGCTGGCAAGTGTGGTAATTGCTTATTTGCTAGATGGATTGATTAAAAACCTACATCAAGGACATATTCCTCGTTTTATTGCAGTTTTTTTTGTATATTCAACTTTCATAACCCTGTTGATGTTTATTATTATTGTACTATTACCATTAGTATATTATCAATTAACTCAACTAATTCAAGAGTTACCTTCAATGGTAACCAAAGGTCATCAATTATTAAAAGACCTACCCGGCAAAACTCAATTAATTTCTGATGCTCAAGTAGATGATATAATTCAATCTATTAATTTGAGAGTGCAAGATATAGGCAATACAATTTTGTCCTATTCTTTATCTACCATCACTGCTGTTATCACCTTGCTTATTTATTCAATTTTAGTTCCTTTATTAGTATTTTTCTTCCTTAAAGATAAAGAGAAAATTTTAAATTGGTTTATCGGTTTTTTACCTAAAGATCATACCATTGCTCAAAAAATTGGGTTAGAAATGGATGCTCAAATGGGTAATTATGTGCGTGGTAAAGTATATGAAATCTTCCTAGTTGGTACTTTTACTTATTTTCCATTCGCATATTTAGATTTAAATTTTGCTTCCTTATTAGCTGTATTGGTTGGATTATCAGTTATTATTCCTTATGTTGGAGCGGTGATAGTAACTATACCAGTATTTTTAGTAGCTTATTTTCAATGGGGAATAGGTCCAGATTTTTTCTGGATCATGGGTTCTTATTTAGTTATCCAAGCTCTTGATGGCAATGTGTTAGTACCTTTACTTTTTTCAGAAGCTGTTAATTTACATCCAGTTGCAATTATTGTTGCTGTATTAGTGTTTGGAGGAATTTGGGGAGTATGGGGAGTATTTTTTGCCATTCCATTAGCTACTTTGGTGAAAGCTTTATTATCAGCTTGGCCGCAAGCCGCACTTGAAGAAGAATGATAAGCAAAGTTTCTTGAGTTGCTATGCTTCCAACACTATATAACTGCTTGCAAAATTACTTCTTCTTTAACATTGAATTAGATATTTCTACGGTAACTTGTATTGTTATTGAACCATTCCCTGATGATATTATGTTAGCTGACATTTGATATTACTCGACTATCAAGTTTTTAGTAAAGTTGTATGATGCAGAGTGTTGTACAATAGACATCTTTCCTAAATATATACTTAATTAACTGAGCTTGCCGCAGAAAACTTTTATATTCCACCGATTTTCATCGGTGGCTATTCACATTCAATCCTTTCAGGATAGTTAAAACAACCCCAATGGGGTTCACACTTGAATAGCCATAGGGTGAAACCTATGGAATCAAATTAATTAAAATGCTCTTTGCGTCAACTACTCATCGTTATACATTAAGTCTCAAGCAACAAATAGAATGAAATTCACCATTTTGAAGATTCGGTGGGTTTCCACTTTGTTACTACCCACCCTACATAATATACTTTTATTTCAAGTGCTTAAATACTTATGTGTAACGATGAGGCATCAACCATCAGTTTCTTTAATTACAAAGGTCATATAGCATTTCCCAATTAAATAGACGGTAGTCCTCCAATATGTAGTGTTAAACCTGCTTAGGTATTTGAGACTTAACATGTTTTTTGGAGTCATCACTACTTTTTGGAGGACTACCAAATAGACTACAGTTATATTAAGCAAGAATTTGATATTTTTATAGATTTTAATAAGAATCAAGCATTCATAATTAAGAATTGCTATACTCGTCTTAAAAGATATGTTTTAGCTGATTTATAATAAATTTTTTTGGCTACTGTTGTAACTAGTTCTTTTTCAGGATAACGTAAAGCTGTTAATTTACCGCCAAAAACACAACCAGTATCAATACAAATTGTGTTATTAATCCATTGTGATTCAAAAACTGGTGTATGTCCATAAACAACCATTGCTGAACCTTTGTAATCGGCTGCCCAGTTATAACGTATTGGCAGTCCGGCTTCATCTCTACCAATGACTTTACCATATAAAGCAAATTCAAAAACTTTGCCAGTATTCCGTCCTTGCAATTTTTCTGGTAAACCAGCATGTGCTACTACTAATTTACCATCATCAAATAGATAATGTTCAGATAAATTACCGATAAAATCAATCACTTGATTGCAAAAAATGGTAGAGGTTGTTTGTAATTGCTGAATTGATTCCGCTAATCCATGTACTAGTTTAGTATCATGTCCTTTAAGTCGGCGTAATAACTTCATATCATGATTGCCCTTAACACAAAAAGCATAACCAGCAGTTACCATATCCATAACTAATTGTAATACCTGTGGTATCTTTGGGCCTCGGTCAACCAAATCACCTAAAAAAATTACTTTTCGATCTTGTGGATGAGTAACGGTGTATTTAGAATTAGAAAATTGAACTTGATAACCTAATTTTTCCAGTAAAATCAATAATTCGTCAAAGCAGCCATGTATATCACCGATAATATCAAAAGGGCCAGTTACATGTCGCATATTACAGGTTAAAGGTACTAATTTAACTTTGCTTTCTTCAACTTCAGTAACAGAATTTAAAATTGTAATTTGTTTAAAACCTTCACGTTTAAGATTGCGTAGTGAATATTGTAAATCATTATATTGTCTCTGAATAATTTCGTAGCCAAAATAACGATCAGGACGTTGTTGTCTCCTTGTTTGACATAACTGTTCTGATAAGTTAAAAACAATTGCTACTGCCTTAACATTATATTCTTTTGCTAAATGTAACAATGATTTACGTGCTTTTAATTGTACATTAGTAGCATCAATAACTGTTAATTTACCAATAGCAAGTCGTTTAGCAGCAATAAAATGTAAAACAGAAAATGCTTCTTTGGTGACTGTTTGATCAACTTCATCATCAGCAATCATAGCTCGGCAATTATCCGATGATAGTATTTCAGTTTCTTTAAAATGTTGTTTAGCAAAAGTTGACTTACCACTGCTTGATACTCCGATCAGCAAAACAAGTGATAATTCTGGTATTTTGATTTCCATATTGTTACAGTGGGTTATCATATTGAGAAAATATAAACACCAACATTATAACACTTAAAATATATATTTATATGTGAATCAAGAACAAAAAAAAGTGTTTTTAAGAGAGGTTTCGCAAAGATTTCAGATGCTATGTGTTAACTCACTGCCATTAGGGTGAATACATAGGTTCGACCCTACAATATTGAAATATATTGTGTTTTGTAGGGGCAGACGCATGTCTGCCCTTAACGCAAATGGCAGTGATGTGGCATGTTCATCGTTATACATTAAGTTCCAAGCAACAAATGTATGGTGGATAGAATTAAATAAAATCTACCATTTTGTGCGTAAACTCTAGTTACGTAATACTTATGGTTACTGTAACTTTTATCAGGCTGTTAGCCTTAATGGCTCAATATATAAGCTCATATTTTCTGAAACAAAGAGGCATTAAGCAAATCTTTAGTATAAGAATGTTGAGGATTATTAAATAATTGCTCAGTTTCACCTTGTTCAACAAATTTTCCATGTCGCATAACAATTATTCGGTTGGATACGGCTCTGATAACTTTTAAATCATGGCTGATAAATAGATAACTTATGTGATGTTTTAGCTGCAAATTATGCAATAGTTCTAAAACTTGTTTTTGTACTGAAACATCTAAAGCACTCGTTGGCTCGTCTAATAAAATAAGTTGTGGTTCTAAAATAACGGCTCTTGCAATAGCTATCCGCTGACGTTGGCCACCAGAAAATTGATGTGGATAGCGAGATAATATGTCTTGTTCAAGTCCTACTTCATTTAAAATTGCTATTATTTTTTGTTGTCTGTCTGTTAGGCTTAATTCTGGTTGATGGATGATTAAACCTTCTTCAATAATTTGTTTTATTGTTAGTCGAGGTGATAAAGATGAATATGGGTCTTGAAACACTATTTGAAAACAGCGTCTTAATGGGCGTATCTGACTAAGAGTTAGCTGATCCAGACGGGTATTATTAAAATGAACTGAACCGTTACAATTTTGTAATTGCAATAAATTTAAACCTAAAGTTGTTTTACCAGAACCTGACTCCCCAACAATACCCAAAGTTTCACCCGGATATAGTTGTAAATTAATATTATCGACTGCTTTAATTTTAGAACTTTTAAAACCAGATTTTATAGTAAAAACACAACTTAACTGTTCAGCTTTCAATATTGGTTTATCAGTAGCATTATATTTATTTTGAATTTTTTCTGGCTGACTGTTAAGTAATTTTTTTGTATAGATATGTTGTGGATTAGAAAATAATGTTGTTACTGGAGCAGATTCAACTAATTGACCTTCCTGCATAACACAGGTATGTTCTGCAAAATGTTTCACCAAATTTAAATCATGACTGATCAATAATATTGCCATGTTAAATTCTTGTTTTAATTTTTCCAACAATTCTAAAATTTGTAGTTGAATAGTTACATCAAGAGCTGTTGTCGGTTCATCTGCAATTAATAATTTAGGATTACAAGCCAGAGCCATAGCAATCATAACTCGTTGCCGTTGACCACCGGATAAAGTTTGTGGGTAGGAATTAAAACGTTTATGTGGTTCGGGGATTCCAGTTAGCTCTAACAGTTCCAACATTCGCCGCCGAGCTTTGGCTTTACTCATTTTTTCATGCAATAACAGTGGTTCTATTAATTGGCGACCGATTGGATAAACAGGATTTAAAGAGGTCATTGGTTCTTGAAAAATCATGGCAATATCTTTACCACGAATCAGACGTAACTTGGCTTCACTTAGTTTTAATAAATTTTGGCCTTGAAATTCAATTGTCCCAGTTGGAAAAGTAACTTTGTTGTGTAAACGTAAGATGGATAAGGCTGTTACTGATTTACCAGACCCAGATTCTCCCACTAACGCCAATGATTTTCCTGAGTTAATTGAAAAACTCACTCCGTGTACAACTTGAGTTGTATTTTTAAAAGCTACTGATAGATTGTTTATTTTTAACATGTTGATTTTGGAGTCGGGTGGATACTATTTCTTTATTTTAATCTAATTTTTTAAAAGAATTGTAAATCCTGCCTGTTCAAAATGATGATCCGTAGTAAATATATCTGTTACATTATAATTTTTTGCCACTATTATGCTAATGCAATCAACTAAACTCCAATCTTTATCCAATCTCTTTTGAAACATTTCAATCCCTTTAGGAATATATTTATCTATTGGGGAACAATGCCATTGTTTTGAATCATTGATTAATTTGATTAATTGAATAGCAATTGGTTTATATTTAGATTGACTAAAAGAATTAAGTAGTTCTAGAACAATAGCATTTGTGATAAGAAAACGATTATTTGTTTGCAAAAGTTTTTTTTGAATAATAACTGCTTGTTTATGAAAATCATCATTTTTATTTCCAATTACTATTAAGGCAGAAGTATCAACAAATATTGGTTTCATAATTATTTATCTATACCATAAAGATAATGGTCGTGGTTCTTGGCAAAATCTTTAATTCCAGTTTCGACAGCATATTGTTCTATGTTTTCTAAAAATTCTATCCAAGAATCATTTGATTCCATATTTTCAGCAGTTTTTGTAAATTCGGCTTCTTTATTAAAATTTTCTTCTGTATTTTTAATATATTGTTGTAATTGTTTTGGGGATAAATTATCTGGGACATTAATTGTTATTTGCATGGATTGTTCCTTTTTATGTTTGATATTCAATGATTTTAAGACTTAAGATAGTGGTTAGTTTTCCGTTAGTGATTTGTAGATTTTTATTGTCAGAATCAGAATTTACAGGATTATAGAATTTCCAGAATAACGGCAAAAGGCAAGAGTGATTTTTTGGTTTTTAATTCTGTTAATTCTTAAATTCTGTTAATTCTGATTCAAACAAATAAGTGATTAATTAAAACAATACCATCCTTTACCTTTTTCACCATCAACACAAACGCAAATAGCTGCTTGTTGTATATTTGTATTTGGTTCACTTCTTGGGTATTTTGCAGCAGTTATCGTTCCAGCTTTACAATTACTTTCTTCTAAAAATGCTTTATCTGCTGTATCATTCTCAATTCCTACTCCATAACTATTTAGTTGCTTAACTTGTCCCTCAAAAGAATGTGCTTTTATATTACCAGCCACTTCTAATTTAGCTTTTGGGTCTGTTGTACCAATACCAACATCAGCATTTATTGATACCCTTCCTAAGGAATGAGCATCACCATTTTGGATAAAAAGCATTGGGTTTGAAGAATAATCATCTCCTTGAACAATAAATTGAATTTCTGCAACTTTACTACCATCTTTAAATCTTAAATATGGGTTTCCTACATCTCTTGTTAATAATAAACCAGTATTATTATTGTCATGATGAATATGTAACTTTGATTTTGGATTTGTCGTACCAATTCCAACATTCCCATCCTCCGAAACACTAACCGCATCCGTCAACAAAGCCGCCTTCTTTAGTTTTTCCAAAGTAGTAGGAACCTCATCTACAGAACTACTTGAAATAGAAGAATTAGCTGTAAAATTGCTAATCTCAGTCATAGGCCGAACTGAAACAGAATCCACCATTGTTTTTAGTTCATTTTTTAAAGTTAGCTTATCAACTACATTCAATCCTCTACCAACAATACGAACTTCCTGACCTTTAGCAGACCTTTTCTTAGATTTATACTCATGAAATTCATCATCATTAGCAAAATAACCGTTATTAATTTTATCCTCAATTTGTTCAGTTTTCTTGCTATCTTGGTTAATTTTATCTGATGAATATCCATAATCAGTATTAAAACCAACCTTAGTATTATTTTTAACACTAGCTATTCCCAAATCAGCTTCAACTGAGGTATCAGAACTAACACTCATACTAGCATTAAAATCATGCTTTTTACGTTTATAATTACTATTCATACTTTCAACTGCATTTTTATTACGATTATATGCTTCCTTAATAACCTTATTAGCAGTTTTATAATCAGTTGCATTTTCAAGCTGTTCAGAAACTTCCCAAACTAAAGTTATTGGCTTAAAATCATCCATAGACAAACCAATACCTTCAAGCAATTTATTTTCTAATTTCTGAGCTTCTTGTAAAGAACTAATTGTAATATCTTGTTCTAACTGAGTTAATCTATCAAAAATTTCACGACCTTTACTATCAATCTTATCTGCAATACCCGGGTCTTCATAATCAAAAACACTGGCACGTTTAGCCACTTGAGTAAAAAAATCCTGTATTTGTTGGGCATCAAAATATTCAGCCCCACTACCCTCTAAACCCATATCCCTATAAACTTCTTTAACATCTTCAAGTTTCCATTTTAATATTTTTTGCTGTAAATTCATTGCATTAAAATATACCTTAAAAGTAAACTGAACACCATCAGGAGAATCTAATATACTCTTAAAAGTATCATTAACCACAATTGGGACAAATAATGAAAATGGATGCTTCTTATTCAACTTAAATCTAGTTGTTGTTACATTCGCATTTGGCAAAACAACAGGCTTAATAACATTATTCAAACGCTCAGGGAGATTATTTGGAACAATTTCTACCATACCATGTGTCATTGGTTGAATTTGATTTAACTTAAACTCATGACCATACTGATCATTAATTCTCTGCAAAGCCTGTTCACGAATACGATCAGCTACCGCCTCAATGTAAAACGTATATTTTACTACTCCATCTTGTTTTAACTCACGATCATCATATGGGCTTCCATGCTTTGGAACTAATCGTAAAAAAGGAGCAACATAAAATGTCATCTTAGCAAAATCTTTTGCACCATTTGTTCCTCCTGTATTTTGAACAGATTCAAAAACCTTAAACTCAGTTCTTTCTTCTGTATAAGCATCACGCCCCATGATTGGCTCTTGAGCGAGAACAACTTTACTACCTTTATTAGGTTTATCAGAATCCGCACTAAATCCAACCGATGCCGACAACAACAAAACTAACGCAAATATGTTTTTTAACATAACAATCTCCTATAAAAATTATTATAAATTTAACTTAAACATAATCAAGATTTTTTAACACTGACTCCGGATCAACCTGAACAAGTTTTAATAATACCTTTGCTGGCCCAGTTGGATGACTACTTCCTTGTTCCCAAGTTTCAATAGTTTGTACATTTACCCCAATTAAATTTGCAAACATTGCTTGAGAAAATTTTATATGTTCTCGGATAGCTTTAACATCCGGATCATCAAACTCATATCGATGTGAAGCCTCAATCTCACCACGCATTATTTTTCCAGCTTCTTGAACACTAGACATTAATTCATTAAAAGATTCATTGTCCATTTTTAAACTCCAACTCAACAAGCTTTTTAAGAGTTGATAATTGCTCTTGAGTTAAATCACTACATTCATTTTTTGCATATGCAAACAACATATAAATTTGAGCATTATTCGTTGCCCAATAATAAATTACACGAGAACCGCCTCGTTTACCTCTACCACTTCCAGTCCAACGAATTTTACGAATACCACCACTACCTTGAATAATTTTCCCTGTATCCGGTGCATTTACAAGTATCTCTTGAAGTTTACGATAACTTTCATCAGTCATCAAACTATTAATTCTCCTAGTAAAAATAGAAGTTTCAATAATTACCATATTTTAAGTATATATTTAATTTTAAACTAAGATTATAACTTAATAAATTAACTAGCAACACATTGGTAATAGTCAGCCAAAGCCTGCCAAAATTGCCGATTTTTAGGATTTTCTTGAAAAATAAACAACAGAACATTTTCCGCAGTTCTTAAACGTAACTTTAACAAACTCTTATTTGCATTTTGCAACTTATCCCAATCGGTAGTTGAAATACTTATAATTGTATCGGTTAAACTACCACCAGCCAAAGTAATCAAAGGACTCCAACTCATCAACGTACCAAGATTACCAAGGATTGCCTCTTCCTCCTGAACCTGCTTCAACATCTTATATTCTTTCTCAGTAAACTGAATATCCTCCAAAGTTGGACCTTCACAAGCTGCAAATGCTTGTCCTGCCAAACATAAAACCAATATAACTCTTATCACCATAAATCTCCTATGTGCAGCTGGCATAACACAAAACTTTAACGAAAATAATTATAAGGATTATACAAATAATAAACGTCTAAAGGGCTTAGGTTGGGCAGCTTAACATAACTATTACCTTGAGAATCTATCTTTTCTTCTTTCGCAAAAATAAATATATCCTCTTCAGCTTCTTCCATATCAATCGGTCTACGATTAAAAGAAGTATCTCTTATATCTTTAACTATAGTATCTACCCATTTTATTTTAATGGCATTATCACCAAATTCTTGCCAATTTCCAGAAGAACTACTTGCATACATCTTTTTTACAAAATCATCCATAGTAATGCCCATCTTATCTGCCACTGGCTGCATAACCCGCTTAGTCCACTCCTTACCAATCTCCAACTCTTCCTCTATCTGAGTGCGATTACCAAACATAAAACTCATCATTTGGTGATGAACAATAATAGCATTTGGATAAGCAAAAGAACGATCTGCCAAAGAAGTGATTATTGCTGCCATACTCGCAGATAATGCCTTAACCACCACATATACTGGAGCTTGACTATTTTGCATAGCCTCTAAAATTTTAGAACCCTCCATAACCGAACCACCATAACAACGATCTATAACTAAGAAAATTGGATACTCAGAATTTTTATTATTAAAATAATGAATTCGTTCATTAACATATTCAGCAGTTCCCGGAAAAATAACCTCATCCAATTCTATTCTTCTATCACTTATAGTCAAATGACCATCAACAAATGGGTCTTCCAAATATTGAATAGGCTTATTAACCTGATCTTCCCACATTTCTTTCTGATCTCTTTCCGCAATTTTTTCACCTAATTCTTCAATTCTAATAGTACGTTTACTACGCTCATACTCCAGTTTGGTCATTTCAAAGTTTAACAAAGTAGCTTCCAATTGAATTTTTAGTTCTTCATGCTTGTTTTTTTCAGCTACAATGGAGTTTTTCATAGCCAGTTGTTCACGTTCTTGTTCCAAAGCCAAAAACATTTGTTTCTTTTCATACTCATGGATTTGACTTTCAAGTTCTAACCGAGTTTTCATACCCTCTAAGTTGGAAACAAGTTGCTGACGTTTCGCTGTTTCCAGCTCATTTTCTAATAACAGTTTCTCCTTTTCAGCAATTAATTTTGCCAATTTTTCTTGGTTCTGTTCAGCCACAAGTTCATTTTGCAATTGCAGTTTATCTTTCTCTTTACTTAACTGCATTAACTCTTTCTGATGTTGTTCAGCTTGAATCACATTTTGAGTGGAAAGTATTGCATTTTGCAATTTAAGAAGATCATATTGTTTTTTTAATTTTTGAATTTCTGGGTCATCATCTACTATAGTTGCAATAGATTTAACCGATTCTTTAGGTTTCTCATTAACATCCTGTGCAATGATATTACTAGCAAAAATTAACAAAAATAGAGCGAGATATTGTTTCATAATTATTTTCCAAATATTAAAATTTAACTAACGAAGTATTTTATCACCGACATCTTCTAACATTTTAGTCATATCCTTTGTACAAAGAGGGGTACTAAAATAATAACCTTGAATTATTTCACATTTTTGACTTTGTAAAAATTCAAGTTGTTCTTGAGTTTCAACTCCTTCTGCAATGACATACAAACGTAAACTATGTGCCAAAGCAACAATTGCTTTAGTTATAGCAGCATCATCATTATCTGCTGGAATATCTTTAACAAAAGAACGATCAATTTTTAAACTATTAACCGGAAAACGTTTCAAATAACTTAAAGAAGAATATCCGGTACCAAAATCGTCAATCGCAATTTTTATTCCTATTGAACGTAATTCAGTTAATAATGATATGATGTTGTTTATTTCATCACCTTCTTCAGCCATTAATATACTTTCTGTCAATTCCAGCTCTAAATAAGTTGGATCAAGTTCACTGTAGGTTAAGGCATCTTTAATTGTTTGTAATAAATTAGGGGATTGAAACTGCTTACTTGACATATTAACAGATATTCGTAAAGGAGGAAAGCCTGCTTGTTGCCAAATTTTATTTTGTTTACAGGCAGTTCGTAATACCCATTCGCCAATTGGAATTATCAGGCCCATTTCTTCAGCAACTGGAATAAATGTAGTTGGTGAAACTAGCCCCAATTCAGGATGTTGCCAACGAATTAAAGCTTCCATACCTATTATTTTACCAGTATCTGATTCTACTTGAGGCTGGTAATAAACTTGTAATTCGTTTTGAGATAATACTTTACGTAGTTGATTTTCTAAAATTAGTCGCTTCAAAGCAACTTCATTCATTGTAGTAGTAAAAAATTGATAGGTATTTTTACCACTTGTTTTGGCCCTTGATAAAGCAGTATCAGCATTTTTAAGTAAAACTTTTCCATCTGTTCCATCGGCTGGATAAACACTTATTCCCATACTTGAAGTTACAACGATTTCATGAGAATTAAGCGTTATCTGGCGACTGATGTTATCCAACAAACATTGTGCCATTTCACTGACATCTTTAACAATGTTATCGGTTTCAAACATCACAATGAATTCATCGCCACCAATTCTTGATACTGTTGCTCCAAGCCTTTCAACTATTTTAGTTAGCCGTTGCCCAATTATTTTGAGCATGTTATCCCCAGTTTCACGCCCTAACGAATCATTGATTATTTGAAAACTATCTAAATCAAGAGCTAACACGACTACATTTTGTTTGGTACGTTTTGCACTACTTAAAGTTTGAGTTAATCGTTCCAACAATAAACTTCTATTAGGCAAGCCAGTTAAAGTATCATAGTTAGCTAAGTAGGCAAGCTTTTCTTCGGTTTCTACTAAACGACGATAACGATTTAAACGAGTTATAGTACGAATACGAGCTCTTAATTCAGCTCGATCATAAGGCTTACTCATAAAATCATCAGCTCCAGATTCGATTCCACGTAAACGTGATTCACGATCATCAAGAGCTGTCACCATCACAACTGGTAATTCTGCTAGTCGAGGATTAGATCTCAAACGTTGACAAACTTCAAATCCGTCCATGCCCGGCATCATAACATCAAGTAGCATTAAGTCGGGAGATGACTCTACAGCTTTTTTTAAACCTTCTTCACCGTTTTTGGCAAACTCTAGTTTATAACCTTCAGTCGATAGTAAAACCTCGACAGTATAGCGAGAAACTAGTTCGTCATCTACAATTAAAATTGTACTTTGTTCTGACATAAGCAATGGCTATAGAAGTTTATTTATGACTTTGCACAAATCGTCACGTTTAAATGGTTTAGACACGATATCAGAGGCTCCTAATTCTAAACAACGAGTTTTAGCAATTGGATCATCCCAACCAGTAACCATTACTATTGGTAAATCATTAAAATCAGCTCGTAAAAGGCGACAAACCTCAAAACCGTTCATACCTTTCATCATCACATCTAGCAGAACTAAATCTGGAATTATGGCATAAGCTCTTTCTAAACCTTGTTTACCATTTTCAGCAAATACCAAAGTGTATTCTGACTCTAATAATGCCTCTATAGTACGGCGAGAAATGATTTCATCATCTATGACTAAAATAGTTGCTTGCATAATTATTTGAAGATATTTTTAATGAGATTATATTAATCCAGTCTCCATGTTATTTATGAATAACATAATGCTTGAAAATTTGGCATGGTTAAGACAGTTTAAGAAGGTCCAAAAGCCTTAAACTTTTGGATAAAGTATGATGGTTATCTCACATATTTAGTCAATATCATTAAAGAATTGTGGAATTTAAAGCGAAGTTTCATATTAGCAAAAGCTTAATAAAACAGATACTTTGAACAGCAAAACTTTAATGACAGTTAATATGTGAGAAGTAAGAAACAACTATTTAACAGTAGTATACTTGGATAAATTATCAGTTGCAACTTCTGTGTTTTTTTCAACCCAAGCGGATAGTTTATCCTTAACATCGACAAGTTCGCTTGCAGTTTGACGTGCATTTTCTGTCAATTTAGTGTTAAACTCATCGAATAAACGAGATTGGGCAGCAACCATATCTTGAATGTCTTTAGTTCCATCCATACTTTCTAGTTGTTTAGCACCACCTTCCATATACAGGTTCATCATTTCCATTTGACGTTGAGTTAAACGAGTCATGGCATTAGTATTGATTTCACCTAATTCTTTAATTGCGTTAGTAGTTACTTTGTTAAGTTCAGCCCATTGCTGAATCAGATCATTTTGCATGGTATTTATTTCCTATAAAAAGTTTTAAGATTTAAACTCATTAATAAGTAAGTATTTAATGGAGTTTTTCAACCCATGTGCATGCCACCATTTATAGCAATGTTAGCACCAGTAATAAAACCAGATTCTTCAGCCGCTAAAAATGTCACTACTCTTGCAATTTCATCTGGATTACCTAAACGCCCTACCGGAATCTGACTGACCATAGATTGTACAACTTTTTCACCCATAGCAGCAACCATTGAAGTGTTGATGTAACCAGGGGAAATAGTATTAACAGTTATGCCTTTGCGAGCCGATTCTTGAGCTAATGCCATAGTAAAACCGTGCATACCAGCTTTAGATGCTGAATAATTAGCTTGACCAATTTGTCCTTTTTGACCATTCACAGAAGAAAGGTTAATAATTCGTCCAAACCCACGCTCCCGCATTCCAGTTATAACTTGTTTGGTGACATTAAATACACTATCCAAGTTAACTCGTAATACTGCATTCCATTGATCTGCTGTCATTTTATGCATAAAACCGTCTTTGGTTATACCAGCACAATTAACTAAAACATCAATTGGGCCAAGTTTTTCTTCAGCTTCTTGTACCATTTTAGTAGCAGCATCAAAGTTTGACACATCTCCTTCAGCAATAGCAAAGTCAAATTTTGCATATTTAGCTTGCCAACCTTCACCATCATCAACTCCGCGCAACCAAGAAGCAGCAACTTTATGACCGGAGTTAGCTAATGCTATGCAAACTTCGGTTCCAATGCCACCAGTTCCACCGGTTACTAGTGCAACTCTATTAGTCATTTATTATCCTCCTAATTAAAAAAAGTTTATTGTAGCACATATTTTAATAATTGTAGTCACTTCTAGTAAGAATATTTTTTTAAGGTAGTTCTACATAAAGCAATTAGGATTTGCACATATTTAACCATTCGGTAGTCCTGCAATATGTAGTATTAATCTACTAGTTTTTTGAAACCTAGTAGTTTTTTTTGAAGCCATCACTACTGTAGACATCTTTCCTAAATAACTGATGTTTGACGCAAAGAGCATTTTAATTAATTTGTTCCATAGGTTTCACCTATGGCTATTCAAGTGTGAACCCCGTTGGGGTTGTTTTAACTATCCTGAAAGGATTGAGTGAATAGCCACCGATGAAATCGGTGGAATATAAAAGCTTTTTGCGGTAAGATTAGTTAATTAAGTATATATACTTATTTAGGAAAGATGTCTTTTCTATAGGATTACCAACCATTCATTATTTAGGCATTAAGATTTGGTTTCATATGATTCCATTATTTCTTCCCAACAATAAATGACCTGCTGTCGATGTTCTGCAAATTTTTCATTTTTTACTATTGCTGGTTTATTTTGCATGGTTAAACGATGTACTTCAGTACGATAGACCCAAAAAGCCTCTCTTAATTTACCTCCAACAGATTCAGTAAATAAGTTATATTTTATCAATAATTTTATTAATGGCAACATACCAGTAGTTCTTAATAAAGCTGGATAATCTGTTGCTAATAGCAATACACCATATTGGATAATGAATTCAATATCGGCAATTCCACCTCTACCCTGTTTTAAATCAAATAAACCTGAGTCAAATGGAGGCTTTGTTGGGTCACTTTTATCTAAATTACTACGCATTTTTTCTCGCATTTTTCGTACTTCACGTAATAATTTTTTTGGGTCACGCCGAGTGCTAAGAGTATTACGTCTTATTTGTTCAAATAATTCTATACTTTCTTTATTACCAGCAACTGCCCTAGCTCTTATTAAAGCCTGATGCTCCCAAGTCCAAGCGTTTTGCTTTTGATAGTTTTCAAAAGCACTAAAAGTAGTAACCAACATGCCAGAAGAACCACTTGGACGTAATCTTGAATCAACCTCATACAGAGTTCCGGCTGGTGTATTAGTAGTTATTATATGAATGATACGTTGAGCTAAACGGACAAAAAATACTTGATTATCCAATGGTCTATCACCATCTGTTGTTTGTTTACTATCATGGTGTAAAAAGACAACATCTAAATCAGAACCATAACTTAGCTCCATTCCGCCAGCTTTACCATAAGCTACAACACAAAGTCCGGGCAAATTTGGACAAGTCGGTTGACCATGCCTTTGAATTAAATAATCATAAGCTAATGTCAAAGATTTACGAATCAAAGTATCAGCAATAGAAGATAAATAATCACTAGCTATATCAACGGTTAAATTACCTGAAATTTCTGTTGCTGCAACATGTAACACATAAGCTCGTTTAAATTGTCGCAAAATATCCATTTGCATTTCCAAATCATCAATTGGCTGATGAGCTAATTGAGCTTGTAAAGCGTTATCTAATTCTGCTGGTTTAAGAGGAGTAAATAAGTTTCTGGAATCTAATAATTCATCTAATAACAATGGATAACGAGTTATTTGTTCAGCAATCCAAGCACTGTCAGCACATAAACTAACTAGTCGTTTTAAAACTTGTGGCCGTTCTATCAATAAAGCTAAATAAACACCTCGTTGAGTTATGGATTCAATTAACTTTAAACTACGTTGAATAGCGTCATCAGGAGAACTATGTTCTTGAGCCGCCATTATTATCATAGGTATTAAAGTATCTAATCTTTCTCGCCCTCGTTTATTTAACTTTTTGATGCTGTATGAGTTAAGCAATTGCCGTAAAAAAGTCAATACTTGTTGAGCAGATTTAAAACCAGCTTGATTCAACAATAATATAGCTTGTTCATCATCATGTAAATCACCGTCCCATAATGTTTGCCAACCATTAGCAACTGGTTCAAGTTCTGATTCTGGAGCAAATACCTGTTCAAACTCACTATGCACTTGTTGTTGATGGTGAATTAAACGAGCTAAAAATCTAGTCCAATCAGAAAATCCCATGCTATAGGCTAATCTGGATTGGTTTATTTCGTCATCTGGTAAAGTTTGTGTTTGCCGATCATCAATGGCTTGTAAATGATTTTCAGTAAGACGTAAAAAACAATAGGCTTCCCGTAACCGAGTTATCGCATCTTTAGGTAAAATTTGAAAGATTTCTAATTGCTTTAATGTTTCTAAAAGATTACGCTGTTGTAAAGCTGGTTGCTGACCACCTCGTATTAATTGAAACACTTGACAAGTAAATTCAATTTCACGAATTCCTCCTGGCCCTAACTTAATATTATTATTTAAGCCTTTGCGACTTGTTTCTCGGTCAATCATATTTTTCATATTGCGTAATGATTCAAACGCATTAAAATCTAAATAACGTCTATATACAAAGGGTCGTAAACTTCTTAACAGAGAGTTACCAGATGGTTTGTAGCCGGCGGCAACTCTGGATTTAACTAAAGCATATCGTTCCCAATCTCTAGCATGAGTTTGATAATAATTTTCCATTGCTGCAAAACTTGTTACTAACGGCCCAGATTCACCAAATGGTCGCAAACGCATATCAACCCGAAATACAAAACCTTCTGGAGTCAAACTGTTTAACACATGGATTAAACGTTGTCCTAAACGTATAAAAAATTCTTGGTTGGAACGAGACCATTTAATGCCAGTTGTTTCACCAGCTTCTGGATAAGTAAAAATTAAATCAATATCAGAAGAAAAGTTTAATTCTTGACCACCAAGTTTCCCCATAGCTAATATAATCAATGGCTGTGGTGTACCATTGGCATCACTGGGAGTGCCTAGTTGACCTGTTAAATTATTATAAAGCCACCTCAAAGCTGTATCTAATAAGGCATCAGCTAAGTTTGACAATGATTGTAAAGTTTCTTCCAGACTGGCCCAACAAGTTATATCTCGCCAAGCAATACGCATCATTTCTCGTCGACGAAATAAACGTAAAACATGCATTAACCCAGCTTCATCTTTTATATCAAGCAATAAATCATCTAAAGTAATTAAATAATCAGTTGGAGCTACTAATAAATCATCAATTAAATCATCTAATAAAGCAGGTGACTGAACACAATTTTTAGCCACAAATGGACTACATGCCCATACTTTTGCTAAACTAACATAAACTTGTTTTTGTTGTTTTAAGTTAGTAATTTGTTCAGGGGTTGCGTTAGTTGTATAATCTTGCCACAAATTTTTTACTTCAAAACGCAATAAAATTGGTAAATCAGGTAAATTTTTTAAGTCACTCATAATAATTCTTAATTTTTTAATCTACTTTACCAGATTAATTAAAATATTCATACAGCGATAGTTCGGACAATTTTTAACATTTGAGATTGTTTAAAGATTAATCTACTGAAATACAAACATTTTATTAAATTACTGCAAAATAAGAAATTATTTTAATAACATTCGGATTTACACATTAAGCAAATCAAGTCGCCTATTTTCAACGTTAACTTTTTCTTGTAACATTTTTTGTTACGGTAAGGATTAACATCTATTACTGGGTACGTGTTCTAAATATATATTTTATCCTTGATAATCAGTGCATAATAAGCAAAGCCCATTTACATTATATAGATTTGTTACTCGTTGTTCACTTATTTAAGCTAAAAGTATAGTTACTTGACTATCATGTGTTGAAGCAGAAGTTAGTACAAATGAAATAGGGGTAATCCTAGTCCTACAATATGTAGTGTTAAACCTGCTATATATTTGAGACCTAACAGATTTCTACTTTATTTAGGACTACCAAAATGCTAACCAACTTACTCTTCCCGAATTGCCTCTGCTGGTTCTATAGCTGTAGTTTTCCAAGCTGCTAATAGAGAACTAAATATTGATATAATTATTGTTATTACAAAGATTAATAGAAAGTAAGTATATGGTAAAGTACAAATTTTTTCTCCTACCCTATCAATAAACATTATATTAATAGTAGAAGAAATAACAATATAACCAGTAATTGCAAACATGTTGCTCAAAATAACGATAATAATGGCTTGATAAATAGGAAATCTAAAAACTTGTAAACATGACAATCCCATTAACCTAAGTACTCCAACATCACGTTTTTTCCTTTCTACTGAAGCATACAAACTAGCAATCAAAGCAGCCATACCACCCGCTATACCAATTATTGCAATTAACCAAAATATTCTTGTTAAACCTTTATTTAGGACTTTTAATTTTTCTATTTCTTGAATTTGGGTAATAACATCAATATCTTGAGATATAAAATGGCTATACAAATTTGGAACATCATCAATGCTTTTAGCATACAAACGAAAACCATGATAATTAGTTTTGGCTGATAAAAAAGTCTTTTGAGCTTGATCAAAAATAATTTTACTATCTTGTCCAGTGCGTAAAATCCCAATTAGTTCTATAGGAACAATGATATTTTTATTAAAACTTAAACCTTGATTATTAACTGGAAATTTAATTTTCCCACCTAAAACTTCACTAGTTAAAGTCAAAGTTGGAAATTTTTTGTCAAGCTCGGGTAACAATGCTTGGCTTTGGCTGGCAAAATTGCTATTAATATCAAATTTTCCCCAAGGTAATGCTGGCAAACCTAAAATATCAGTTTGTGATTTAGACAAGGATAAACCGATAACTTTAAGTTGGTTATATGTTGTTATTGCAACATTATTAACAAACGGCAAGATAATGGCAGCTTTGCCACGCAATTTATTTTTAACCGCATTTATGCTACTAACTGTGATTGGATTACCAGTAGCTGATAATTTATAAATGGCATAATTATCTGGTGAAGCAATAAAAAATTGTTGTTTAAATTCATCTGGATACGAGCGTTTAATATCAGTAAGACCAGTACCAACAGTTAAATTAATTTCATCAATAGAGGTTAAGTCTTGAGCTAATAAAATCCACAATCCATCATAACTTAATGGTGGCAATACTTTACCACCCGGCCAATTCCGTTCAAAAACAGCCCGACCTTCTTTATACGCTTCAACATCATTAACAAATTCAAATGGTGCATATATTTTAGCCAAACTGTCAGCTTGAGAATTTAATATTGCTACTATTTTTAATTTAACTTGTACTGACTCTTTATGTTTATTTCTTGTACGAGTCACTTCGGTATCAATTATATCACCAGTTTTAACCCCTAACTCTTCGGCAGCAGCAGAACTTAACACACATTCATTTTTGTTAGGAATAATTCCATCATTATTCAAAATTAATGGATCGCCCTGATGGGTTGGAACTAAATCTACTAGTTGACGTTTTTTAGGAGTTGATACTCTGATAACTGAAGAACCACGCAAAACAGTTGGAATAATAAATTCAATATCATCCCTTTGTTCAAGTTGCTTGAACCATTTGGAAGTGAGATTTAACGTTCTAGTTGGACGAATTTCTCTATTAACTGGGTCTTCCATTAAACGTTCGTGCATAGTTTGAATTGTACCGTATTTTAATCCCAACAGTACTAATAATGGAGTTAATATAGCAGCTATTGCTAACACCATGCACAAAGTTAAAATCCATTCATGCCATAAGTCTAAGATGGCAAGTCGAGTTATAATAGGTAATTTCACAATTTTAATAAAGATGATTTAGTTAAGGTATCAGATACGTCAGAAACATTAAAACCATAGGTTACATCTGCAAACGGAGCAACTAAATTATGGTTATGAGTTACCATGACAATAATCGTGCCATTTTCTTTGGCTATGGTATGAAAATCTTCAATAATATGTAATGCCCTTGTTTCATCAACTGCGGCTGTTGGTTCATCAGCAAGAATTATTTGTGGACGATGACTTATAGCTCTTAAAATGGCAACTCGTTGGCGTTGACCTCCAGATAAATATTGTGGTTTTTTGTTTAATATATTGCTTATATCAAGTCGTTCTGCTAATTTTTTAATTTCAGAATCTTGAAAACCATTAATTTCTGATGCTAATTGTAAATTTTGTAACACAGTTAAAAATGGTAATAAACCTCCAGTTTGCAATACATAACCAAAATGTAAACGGCGTAATTTTGCTAGAGTTTTTTCTTGTTGTTGTTCCCATAACTGTTTGATATTAATAACTTCAGTATTGTAATAATTAAATTGTTCATAGGAAGTTGGTTTAGAGACTAAAGCCAATATATCTAATAAGGTGCTTTTACCACAACCACTTTCACCGACAACAGCAACAAACTGGCCTTTGTTAAGTTGTAGTTGTTGGACATGTAGTTCAAAAGTTGCTCCACCTTGCTCACGATGTTTTAATACGTTTTTTAATTCTAAAACTAAAGTATCCATTATGATAGTGTAGCAAATAATTGAGTTCAATGTTACAATAATATAACATTAACTGCTTGGAAACAATATGACACCCCCTACAATACTAGTTGTTGATGATAGCCGAGTTTCTAGGATGTTAGTGCGGGCTATCATTGATCATGCTGATAAAAAGTTACAAATTGTTGAAGCTAGTACTGGTGAGGAGGCTTTAACTAAAACTAAAAATATACCAGTCACTATTGCAATTTTAGATTTAAACATGCCCGGCATGGATGGTTTAATGCTGGCAACAGAGTTATTACAATGTTTTCCAGATATTAAAATTGGTTTGCTAACTGCCAATATTCAAGATATGGTACGCCAAAAAGCTAAAGATTTAGGGATTAGTTTTATTCCTAAACCAATAACTGAAGAAAAAATCTTGGGTTTTATTTATGGATGATGACATTCATTTATCTGAATTACAGCACGATGCAGTTGTTGAATTATTAAACATTGGCATGGGCAGTGCTGTTTGTTCATTAAGTGAAATAGTTAATGAAGAAATAAAATTATCAATACCTAGTCTCAAACTATTACATAGACAGGAAGTAATTGAATATTTTGAAACTTTATCTCAAGATATAGTTGCTATTAGACAATCCTTTCAAGGAGCTTTTAATGGTGATTCTTTATTGGCATTTGCTCAGGATAAAGGAATAAGATTAGTTAGTATTTTGATGAAACATCAAGTTTCTACTGAAGAATTAGCTGAATTAGAAGCAGATGCTGTAAAAGAGATTGGTAATATTATACTTAACTCTTGTCTTGCCACTTGTAGTAATGTGTTAGGTGAAAAATTAATCACTGAAATACCAATTTTTATGAAAGGTACTGCTACAGAAATATTTAATAAAAAATTAGCAACTATAGTAATGTTTTTACATATAAAATTCAGTCTACAGAATGAAGATATAGATGGTTATGTGGCTTTTATTTTAAAAGTTTCTGCAATTGAACAATTAAAAATGAACATTGATAAATACCTGTCTAAAAATATTTAAAGTAGTCCTCCAGAAAGTTGGTTACAAACTTATGTTAATAAAAAAGTAGTCCTATAGAAAGTAGTGATAGCTTCAAAAAAACTACTAGGTTTCAAAAACCTAGGTTTAACACTACATATTGCATGACTACCAATAAAAAATATGATATAACTCCAAAAGTAGTTGATATTACAGAGAAAGAAAAAGGAAAAATAAGCATTCAATGTGATATATGGCTTGCTATTGACATAAAAACTGGAGAAATTGTTGGTGTATATATCGGTAGTCGTGATACAAAAGGCCCCCAAGGTTTATGGTATTCATTGCTACCTTTTTATAATGATTTTATTAGGCAATTTTATACATCACTACTTTCTGGAGGGCTACCACAAAGCTAACACTTTGAACTCCAAAAGTCTTTTATTTACTTCGGCTTTTGTTGAGCTTCAAATCCTAATTTCAAAAAACCTAAATCACGAGCTGCTTCCATAGCTTTCACTACGGCAAAATGAGGAGTATCTTTATCTGCACTGATTAACAAAGATGGGTTAGACTCTTCTCCGGCTGCTTTTTTCAGAGCTAATTTAAGGGTATCTAGTTTGGAATTAATCAACGTATGCTCAAAATCATTAATAGCATATTCACCTTTTTCATCTATAATTATTTTAATCGATTGTTGTTCAACAGAATTTTCACTTTTTGCTTCTGGTAAGTTAATTTTTAGCTGAGTTTCCCGATTAAATGTAGTAGTCATCATAAAAAAAATCAGCAATATAAACACAGTATCAATTAAAGGAGTCAAATTAACCTTTAAATTATCATCTTTATGCCGTCGAAATTTCATGATTTTTCACGATGTCCATGTAAAATATCTAACATTTTAACTGCTTCTTGTTCCATCGACATAACTAACTCGTCAACTAGAGAGCGAAAATAGCGATAAAAGATAAAAGCTGGAATAGCTACAGTTAAACCAGCAGCTGTGGTTATTAAAGCTTCTGACAAACCGCCTGACAGTATTAATGGATTGCCTAATCCAACTTCACCAATTGCTGCAAACATTCTGATCATTCCAGTAACAGTACCTAATAAGCCCAATAATGGTGCAATTTCAGCGATAGTTCCTAAAGTATTTAAATATTTTTCAAGTGAATGGATAACTTGACCACTTGCTTCCTCAATACTTATTTTCATCATGGCTCGGCTGTGATGTCTGTTTATCAAACCAGCAGCTAAGATTTGTCCTAAAGGAGAATGATTACGCAAAATGGCTATTTTTTGTTTATCCAACTTATTGTTTTTAACCCATTTCCAAACTTGTGGAACTAAATTTTTGGGTACTATATTTTTTTTGCGTAAAAACCAAAATCGTTCAATAATTATAGCTGTTGCCAACACTGAACATAGAATAAGAGGCCCCATAATCCAGCCCCCAGCTTTGATAAACTCTAACATATAATTAAGTATATAAAATAGGTATTTAATGTAATTTAAAATTTTTGATGTTAAAAGATTATCTCATGTAAATTTATATTCAGCAAGGGTTATAGCAATTCTTATGTTGTTATTTGCTTTAAGCAGTTGCTATGGGGATTATAACGAGAGCATTGAGTATGGAAGATATTTTAACTCAACGTTTCGCTTAAAATTTATTCTAATAATTTTGGATAGTCCTGCAATATGTAGTGTTAAATCTACTAAGTCTTTGAAACCTAGCGGTTTTTTTTGAAGTTATCACTACTTTGTTTAGGATTACCTTTTTGTTTATCGACATCTAAATTGATACCGGAAAATAAACTAACTTCTTTATTAAGCAATTTAATAACTTCAATAAGAACATTTGAAATGATTAATTCCGATCTAGCTTTTTCTGTGTTAATAGCCAAAGCAAGAGGAATATTAAAATCCAAGCTTTCAATTAATAATGGGCTTATTTCAACTTCTTTGATTTGAGAAAAAATATCTTTATTCTCAATAACTTCTAACTCAAATTCTTTTTGAACTTGGTCTAATGTAAAATCGCTATAAGGCATAATAATATACTTATTTAATAAATCAATCTTTCTGTTTCAAAATTTCATTCATCTCTCTTAAATCAGATATTTGCTGTTTTAAATATTCAATTTCTTTAGATTGTTGTTCTATTAACTGACGAGAGCTTTCTAGTTCTTTGATTAAGTCTTTGGCGGAGTCAATGTAGTTGTTTTGGTTGCTGACATAAGAATTTTGGTGATTATCATTATGATTGTTAAAAACCATACTTTCGTTAAAATTAAATAAATCTTTCAATTCAATTTCAAATGCTTCGGCGATTTTTTCTAACCTAAGTACTTGTAAATTTGTTTCTCCTCGTTCGATTTTAGCGTAACCATTTGCTGACAATCCTATCCTTCCTGCCATTTCTTCCCTTGACCAGCCTTTAAGAGTACGCATGAACTTGATTTGTTCGTGTAGTTGCATAGGTCATTTTCTATTCAGGTTCTAAGACATTTTGACTTCTACCATATTCACTATTATGGAGTGAATCTGGTAATTGCATAAAATATATACTCAAAAGGTGTTAAATAAAACTGTGGGTTGGTTGTTTTGAGTAGAAATGTTAGTTTAACATATTAGAATATTCAATAAAAGAGGAGTTTTATTTTGGTATGGAAACAGAGCATAGGCATGCAATATTAAAAAAATTATTTTATTACCTAGTGGGTGGGATATTTGTTGCAATAATCATACCACTTATAATTGATAAATCTGAAATTATTGATTGTTTTAGAGGTGGTAATGACTGCAAGCTTAAAGCAAATTTATATACATATGACAATAATCATCAATATACTCCTTTTGGAAAAGAAAAATCCATAAAGATATATAAAAATAATGATTTAAAGCAATGTGATTCCTATGATATAAAATTTGATTTTGAGAAAGTTGAACGGTGGTGGATTCCTAATTCTTGGTCTGTCGTAAATGAACGTCATATTTATATTTTTCAGGTTGATAGGAATGATGACAAAATTTATGATATTGATATGCTTTTCAATGATTCTTTTTTAGTTTCAAAAGGTGATCTTTATTTGCCTAATGATGGGCATTTTTCATTGCATGATAGTGAATTAGGTAAAAAGGAGATTTACTTACTTGATTTTGAAAAGCCTAAAGAATATTTAGACAAAGAGTATGAAACTTTATCTGATGGAGGACAAAAGCATATTTTTTATGATAATTTTTTGAAGAAATATGAGCCTGTTCTTAGTTTTGATTTGAAAGATAATATTGATGAATGTCCTCCCAAAGTTGAAGTTGATTATCAGTATTTATCAAAAAATGGTGATGGTAAATGGCAATCTTTGAAAAATGAAGATGTATTGCAAGTTGGAAATTATTTTAGAGTAAATTTTAAGACTTTTGAGGACTTATATATTTATTTTTTTATTTATGATGAAGAAGGTATATTGGAGGTGATTACATCCTTAGTAAAAGCTAACGAAATTGAATCTCACTTATTCAAAGCAGCACAATATGAAATACCACCAAGTTCAGGAAGACAGCTTGGTAAAAGTGCTGGAAAGGAAAAACTTTATTTTCTCGCACTACGAAATAGAGATGTTATTTTAGAGCAGTATTATAGTAACCAGCAAAGTAATGTACTTATTAATTATCTTGAGAAATTTAAAATTTCAAAAGAAGGTTATATGAGTGTAATTCATGTTAATTAGAGAGGATTGTGATATGTATTTTAGATTTTTTTTGCTTGCTATTTTTATAGGTTTAGCAAATATAGCTCATGCAAGTGATTCGTATAAAGGAATTAGATTTGTTGATGATAATGGTAACACAAAAATGTCTGCTTATGTAGTTCCTGAAGGTAGTACAAAAATTAATAGTACTACTATTGCCCTTAAAACTGGTGATAAATTTAAAATTGAATTGAATATTAGTAAGGAAGGATATATTTATATTTATGGTGTTGATTCTGAAGGAAAATTTGAAGAATTAGTTAGGCTTGGTAAATCAAAACATTACTTTAATGCAGGAAACCATATTTTGCCACCAAACGGTAGTTTTGAATTATTAGGTGATGGTAAGATGAAAGAAGAACTGTATTTTGTAGTTAATAAGGATAAGCTTAATGTATGTAGATACACAAAAGTATTTTAACAAAAAATATGATATACTATAATCAGATAAAATTTCAAACCATCCACTACAAGAGAACATAAAAACATGTTATTTGTCAATCCATTAACAGACTCAGAAAG
>JAUCGL010000001.1 GCA_030378105.1 Candidatus Halobeggiatoa sp. HSG11
TCTTTCTGAGTCTGTTAATGGATTGACAAATAACATGTTTTTATGTTCTCTTGTAGTGGATGGTTTGAAATTTTATCTGATTATAGTATATCATATTTTTTGTTAAAATACTTTTGTGTATCTACATATGTAACAAGCATCCAGATTATCTCTTGCATGGAACCGAGTTAAACATAGCAGAGGATTATCTTAATGAATCACATTGATAAAATACCGTTGTCGGATTTGGCTCAAGAATTTGTTCAGGAAAGTATTAAGCGTAAGCAGAAAATACGTTTGATTGTGGTTAGTATTGTGAGTGTTATTATTTTGGTGTTGGCTGGGATGGCCATTTATGCTAATGTGCAACGAGTTGAAGCTGAAAAACAAGCTGAAATTGCAAAAGAGCAAAAAATAAAGGCTAAGATATCTGAACAAAAAGCTAAAGTTGAGAAACGAGTAGCCCAATCCATTCTTGCTGCTAACCTTCCTAATGCAAGTAATGGTTATTATGAACAAGCTCTATTATCATCTGTTCAACTTTATAACGATGAAGATACACTATTGACCCGTAGCAATTTATTACGAGTATTACAAGCACAAAAACGGCGGAAAAAGTTTTTATATAATGATTCTGGTGTTAATAATGTAGCTTTTCATCCCAATGGTAAAATAATTGTTTCTGGGGATGATAATGGTATTATAAAATTATGGAATCTTGATACAGGAAAACAAATTGGCAAACTACTAAGAGGTCACTTTGGTTCTGTTAATAACATTATATTTAGTCCGGATGGAAAAATTCTAGCTTCTTCTAAAAGAGAAGATAATGTAGAATTGTGGAATACAGAAATAAGGGAATTACTTGATAAAGCATCAGGTGATTCTAATAGTAGTGTGACTTTTAGTCCTGATGGTAAAACTCTCGTATCCGGAGGTAATGTTAGTCCTGATGGTAAAACTCTCGTATCCAGAGGTAAAGATAGAACTGTTAGATTATGGAATGTTGAAACAAAACAACAGCTTGGAAAACCATTAGTTGGTCATTCTAGTTGGATCACAAGTACGGTGTTCAGTCCTGATGGTAAAATCATTGCGTCAGGAAGTATAGATGATACTGTGAGATTGTGGAACGTTGAAACAAGACAACCAATCTGTGAACCGTTAGTAGCTCATTTTGCTAGTGTTAATAGTGTAGCATTTAGTCCTGATGGTAAAACTCTTGTTTCTGGAAGTTGGGATAAAACTATCAGGCTATGGGATGTTGAGAAGAAAATAGTACTTGGTGAGCCATTATCAGGTTATTCTGAACCGGTTGAAAGCGTGGCATTTAGTCCAGATGGAAAGACTATAGCTTCAGCTTCAGGAAATCATAATCATACTGTTAGTTTTTGGGATATTAAAACGAAAGAATCATTTGGCAAACAGTTAATTGGTCATGATAAATACATTAGAAGTATAACATTTAGTCCTGATAGTAAAATCCTAGCTTCAGGAAGTGATGATTATACTGTGAGATTGTGGGATGTTCAAACGAAAAAACTACTTGGAGAACCATTAATGGCCCATTCTGAAATTTATAGCGTGGCATTTAGTCCTAATGGCAAAATCCTAGCATCAGGGAGTTTGGATGGAACTGTTATATTGTGGGATATTGAAACAAGGAAACAGCTAGGTAAATTAATCGGTCATACTTCTTCTATTTCTAGCTTGGCATTTAGTCCTGATGGTAAAACTCTTGTTTCAGGAAGTTGGGATAAAACTATAAGATTATGGGATGTTAAAACAAAAAGACTAATTGGTAAACCGATAATTGGACATTTAGATCATGTTAATAGTGTAATATTCAGTCCAGATGGCCAGACTATAGCATCTGGAAGTTCAGATCATACTGTTATATTATGGAATGTTAAAACAAGGCAACAGCTAGGTACGTTAGTTGGTCATGATTTAACTGTTTCTAGCGTAAAATTTAGTTTTGATGGCAAAACTCTAGCTTCAGGAAGCTGGGATGGAACTATTAGACTTTGGGACGTTGAAACGAGACAGCCAATTGGTGAACCATTAGTAGGCCATACTTTCCATATTAGGAGTGTGGATTTTAGTCCAGATGGTAAAAATTTGATTTCTGGTGGCTATGAGTATGATAATTATGGTGCTGTTAAATTATGGGACATCGATCCAGAATCATGGAAAAAACAGGCTTGTGCTATTGCCAATCGTAATTTCAGCCACGAAGAATGGGAAAAATATATGGGCGACCGTCCCCACGAAAAAACCTGCCCAGATTTACCCAAAGATACTCTTGGTGCAATCGAACTTGCTAAAGAAGCCAGAGAACTACTCAAACAAGGTAAAACAGAAGAAGCCAAAGAGAAATTTGCTTTGGCAAGGGAATGGGATGAAAATGTAGTTTTTGGAGATTAACGGCAGACCTACTAGGTTTCCAAAACCTAGTAGGTCTTAAACCCTCTACCAAAAGAAATTTGCTTTGGCAAGAGAATGAGATAAAAATGTGGTCTTTGGGGATTAACGGCAGACCTACTAGGTTTTAGAAACCTAGTAGGTCTTAAACTAGATTTAATAAGTTAATAATTAAACAACAAATATGTCAAAAGAAATACCTTTAGTCGGCGGCCAATATTACCATATTTATAATCGTGGTAATAATGGAGAAAATTTGTTTATTGAAGAACGCAATTACCAATATTTTTTTGAATTATACATCCGTCACATATACCCAATTGCCAATACCTATGCGTATTGTTTAATGAAAAACCATTTTCACCTTCTAGTTCAAATGAAACCAGAACAAGACCTGACAGGTCTGAATTATTCCAAACAATTTTCTAATTTATTCAACGCCTATACCAAAACAATTAACAATACTTATCAGAGAACTGGCAGTCTTTTTCAAAAAAATTTCAAACGTATTTTAGTTGATTCAGACACTTATTTAACCCATCTAGTTAATTATATCCACCATAATCCTCAAAAACACGGCTTTACTGATGATTTTAGCACTTATCCATACTCCTCTTACCAAACTATTTATCAACAAAAAAATAGCCGAATTGAAAAACAAAAAGTTATAGATTGGTTTGGTAATCTTAAATTATTTGTAGAATATCATCAGCAATTTGATGAAACAAAAATTCAACATTTAATTGAAGATGATTAACAACAAACCAACCAGACCTACTAGGTTTTAGAAACCTAGTAGGTCTTAAACCCTACCAAAAGAAATTTGCTTTGGCAAGAAAATGAGATAAAAATGTAGTTTTTGGGGACGACCTTTAAGTTAAAAGTTAAAAACTAAAAGTGAAAAATGATTGATAAATTATGAATATTACTGTATATATTTACCTTAATTTTTAGTTTTTCACTATTAACTTTTCACTTAAACAAATGAGTATTCATCATGGAAACATTTAAACAAAAAGCAATCACAGCAATTTCACAACTACCAGATACGGCTGATATTGATGATATTGTTGTTATTTTGTATCAACTGAAAACTGAAAAACAAGCCCAAACAGAATCACCCTCATGTTTAGACTTAATGAAAGACTATGTTGGCTGCATAAAAGATGCACCAAAAGATTTATCTACTAATAAAACCTATTTTGAAGATTTTGGTTCATGACAACACATCCCATTATTCTTGATACAGGCCCTTTAATAGCACTACTCAGTGAATGTGATGATTATCATAATTGGAGTATTCAACAATTAGCTTATCTAAAAGAACCACTTATCACTTGTGAAGCAGTTCTTACAGAAGCTAGCTTTTTATTAAAAAAACGCACTACACAAGAACCTGCGATATTGTTGGAAATGATTCATAATGGTTCAATCAAAATACATTTTCATCTAAATGATGAGGCAAAAAATATTGAACAATTAATGACAAAATACACCAATGTCCCCATGTCTTTTGCCGATGCATGTTTAGTGAGAATGGCAGAACTCTATCCCAGTAGTGTTATATTGACTTTAGACAGCGATTTTCAGATTTATCGTAAACATGGAAATCAAATCATACCAGTGATTATGCCGGATATTCATTAAAAAATTTGCTCAAAGCAAGAAAATGAGATAAAAATATGATTTTTAGAGATTAACGGCAGACCTACTAGGTTTCCAAAAACTAGCAAATCTTAAACTTACCAACTATTTATAACGTTTCTATCACATGGTCTGGTTAATCCCTCTGTTTGTCAGCTATAATGTTTTTTAGTTTAGCTTTTTTACACCTTTTTTGATGGATTTTTAGCAAAGATATTGTTAATTTAAACTAACATAAAAAATATGGTAGAATATGCTGAAATAATGAAGCACATCATACAATCTCAATCATATAAAATAATACTGACTTAATACAAATATATTCAAATGAACATAATACATGGCACTTGGATTCCTGAAGCAGAAGATAATTTTATTCAAACTGGCAATTTTTGCCTTTGGATAGAAACTTTTACTGGAAATTCAAAAGAATATCATTTAAAACAAAAAGATTTAATCAATTTTATGAAAGGTACTTTTGGCCTTTCTGTTGATAATCGTTATCTTAATAAAGAACTCGTAACCCATTATTTTCTATTGCCAACTGCTAAAAACAAGCCATTGCCCTCACCAGAGTTAAATCGTTATGTGGAAATGGAAATGCCTAAAAAGGCTACTTTAAAAGCTTGGGAAATTGAATGTTATATGGTAAATGATGTTATTAAAACTCTTAACGATATTCATTTTCTGGTTTCTTATAATAGCGAAGATATTCAATTAGGTACTGATTTTTTGTTCTGGCATCAATACAGCCAATCTCTTAAAACAGTTATTCTGAAAGACCAATATATTCCGGCTTTAATATATCGTGAATTGACCAAACCAACTAAACGTAAATCAGCTTCCATTGAAATTCATAGTGGTTGGCAAATAATTTCTGAACAGTATGAAACCAATATTCAGCAAGCCGTTGAAACCATGCCAATTGCTTGTACTGTTGGAAGTGAAGACCAAACTTGCTACAACAAGGAAAGCTTATTACGTCATTTTTCTGAAATTTTGGTGACAAATATTATCAAACAAACCAAAATACCAGCTACTTTTGAAAAAAAGATTGATAAATCACTAGTGTACGATTGTGTTCACCAGATAAAAACTGCTGAAAATAAAATCACCGACTCAACATTAGCCGAATATAAACTATGGCGTGGTTGGCAACAAAAACTACTAACTGCTAATTCTAATGCAACCTTTCAGTTGGGTTTTCAATTACAAGAAGCTGAGGAAAATAAACCAGATAACTGGCAACTTGAATTTCTGGCAGTTTCTAAACAAGACCCATCTCTCAAGTTAATGCTTAATGACTACTGGCGGCAAACTCAGAAAAATAAAAAAATTACTCACAAGCATTTTGGCAGTAATTTTGAGCAGATTCTATTGACCAGTTTGGGTTATGCAGCTCGCATGTACCCTAAAATTTGGGCTGGTTTGGAAACTGATAAACCGACTGGCCTTAGTTTAAATTTAGAAGAAGCTTTTGAATTTTTAAAAGAAAATGCTTGGGTATTGGAAGATGCTAATTATAAAATAATTGTGCCGGCTTGGTGGACTCCAGAGGGTCGTAAACGGGCTAAAATTAAACTCAAAGCTAGTAGTGGTGGAAGTTCTTCTAGCAGTAAAGCTAAAGGCTATTTTGAACTGACCAAATTGATTCAATATAGTTATGAATTATCGGTTGCTGGGCAGTCTGTTACTGAAGCAGAATGGCAACAATTAGTCAATGCTAAAACGCCACTTGTTCAATTTCGTGGTCAATGGATTGAATTAGACCGTAAAAAAATGCAGCAAATGTTAGAATTTTGGCAGCAGCATAGTGGCGAAACTTCAGAAATTGCTCTGACTGACTTGCTGAAACAAGCCATTGAACAAGAAGATGAGCTTGAAATTGAGCATGATGTTGCTTTGAGCAAAATGCTGGCAAAATTATATAACAATACCGAACTTAAACCAATTGCTAATCCACGAGCTTTAAAAGGTAAACTGCGTGCTTATCAAAAACGTGGTGTAGCTTGGTTGCAATATTTAGAGCAACTTGGTTTAAATGGCTGTCTTGCTGATGACATGGGACTTGGAAAAACCATTCAAATCATAGCGTTATTATTGATAGATGGCAAATCAAAGGGGCAAACTCTGTTGATTGCTCCCACTTCAGTTTTAAGCAATTGGCAGAGAGAGATTGAAAAATTTGCTCCTAATTTACGAGTTTTAGTGCATCATGGTGGCAAACGTGATAGTGAGACAAAAGCTTTCAAAACTACGATAGCTAAATATGATATTATTGTTACTTCATTCACTTTAGCTAGGAAAGATGCTAAACTTTTCAATAGTTTAAAATGGCAACGATTGGTATTAGACGAAGCTCAAAATATCAAAAATCCCAAAACTGCTCAAACTAAAGCTATTTTAAAAATAGACAGCGAACACCGCCACGCTCTAACAGGTACACCAGTGGAAAACCGTCTGTTAGACCTGTGGTCAATTTTTAACTTTTTGAATCCCGGCTATTTGGGTAAGCAAACTAAGTTTAACAAGTCTTTTGAACTGCCTATTCAACGGGATAATGATAAAGTACAATCCACTATTTTGAGGAAATTGGTAGAACCATTTATTCTGCGGCGAGTTAAAACTGATAAGAGTATTATCAAGGACTTACCTGACAAAGTTGAGCATAAACAATATTGCAACTTGACCAAAGAGCAAGCTTCCCTATACGAAGCAGTGGTGCAAGATGTGGCAGAGCAACTGGAAGATGCAGAAGGCATTCAACGCAAAGGTTTGATGCTATCTACTTTAATGAAATTGAAGCAAATTTGTAATCATCCACGTCAATTTTTACAAGACAGCAGTATTTTTTCTCCTGAACGGTCGCATAAATTGGAACGCTTGACCGAAATGTTGGAAGAAGTGATTGCTGAACAAGAAAGTGTATTAATTTTTACTCAATTTACTGAAATTGGTGAGAATTTACATCAATATCTCAAGCATGATTTGAATTACAACAGCTATTATTTACACGGTGGAACCACTCGTAAAAAGCGTGAACAGATGATTACTGAATTTCAATCTGAAGATAGTCCACCTTCAATTTTTGTGTTATCTCTCAAAGCTGGTGGAGTAGGTATCACTTTGACTAAAGCCAACCATGTGTTTCATTTTGATAGGTGGTGGAATCCGGCAGTGGAAGATCAGGCGACTGATAGAGCGTTTCGGATTGGTCAGCGTAAAAATGTATTTGTGCATAAATTTGTGTCGCTGGGAACTTTGGAAGAACGAATTGACCAAATGATTGAAGATAAAAAGAAAATTGCTAGTAGTATCGTGGGCAATGATGAATCTTGGTTGGCAAAATTAGATAATGATAGCTTTAAGGAATTGATCGCTTTAAACCGGGAAGAAGTGATGGAATAACTTATAAAAAATATGATTAGGAAAATTTGGTAGATGATGGGCAACAATGTTGCCCATTTTTAATTATAATATTTAAGGGATAAATTCAACAGATTCATCAACTTTTATTGTATCAGCTATATCTACTTCCTTACCGATTATTACATTTTTCAGAACTCCATTACCAGTTATAACAAGTTTTTCTAAAAGAGCTTTATTATCAAAATCATTACCGATAATGTCACCACATAGTTCACCACCAATAATATGGGTATTTGATGCTAATTTTACATCACAAATTCCATCAATTATACTATTGTTAAATATGGTTCCTCCTAAAATTCCACCTGAAATAGAAGCACCATGGAAAGCTATATTTTCAATTGTCCCATTATTAATAATTGTACCAGTTAAAATACCTTCAATTTCATCACTATCCGAATTCAAACCAGTTATCATTGCTCCAGCTTCAACAATTAAGTTAGAAGCCCAACCATGAGTTTCCATTTTTCCAGTTAAAATAGCATTAGATACACTTGCATTTTCGGCAATAAATATATCTCCTATTTCTTTGTTATTGAAAGTACAGTAGGTATGGATTTTATTGCTTTCTGGGCATGATTTGGTTAGAGTGGTTGGAGTAGAAAGTTTAACAGGTTCGTATGTTATTGATACACCAAAATCATTTACAGATTCTTTGTCTAATGATTCAACAAGTTCTTTATTTAAGTCTATTCCATCAGAACCGTTTATTACAGTTGTTTCATCAAAATTATCTTCTAAATCTGTTTCACCAGAAACGTTTATTACAGTTGTTTCATCAAAATTATCTTCTAAATCTGTTTCATCAGAACCGTTTATCACAGTTGTTTCACTAAAATTATCTCCTAAATCTGTTTCATCAGAACCGTTTATTACAGTTGTTTCATCAAAATTATCTTCTAAATTTGTTCCATCAGAACCGTTTGTTACAGTTGTTTCATCAAAATTATCTTCTAAATCTGTTTCATCAGAACCGTTTATTACAGTTGTTTCATCAAAATTATCTTCTAAATCTGTTTCATCAGAACCGTTTGTTACAGTTGTTTCATCAGAACTATCCCATAAATCTGTTCCATCAGAACCGTTTGTTACAGTTGTTTCATCAGAACTATCTCCTAAATCTGTTCCATCAGAACCGTTTGTTACAGTTGTTTCACCAGAATTATCATCTGAGTCTATTTTAATAGTACCTTCAACTATATCATCAAATCCTTTACCAAAAGCTTTATCTAACTTATCATCTCTCTCTGCTTTTGTATCAGTTTGTCCTAGAACTGTACAATTTGATACCTGAAAAATATCATTACACCAAAAATCACTGTTTTCGTCGGCTTGTACTAAAATTGGTATGAGAGTTAAGGGAATAATTGTAAAAAAATGATTGGATTTTAACATTGTGATTTCTCTTTTGTTAGAATGAATACTTAAGCGAGTTAGTACAATGAATTAACGAAATGAGCAAATTTTTTAGATTTATTCGTTTATTTCGCCAATTCGCTGTACTCATATACTTACATCAACTACTCAACATTCCCTCCATCACAATTCACTTCAGCCATGATAGGAATTCGATTGATTTCCTTGTCATCCAAAAGCTGTGTTATCTGATTAAGAGTAGCCTGAGTTTCAGCATCACTATATGGTGGTGCATCAGTAACAAAAATAAGTGTACCTTTTTGTTTAAGATGACTTAATCCCAAAAGTAATGCATCAGCACTGGCTTCAGGACACATTCCCCCATCTTTAGCTTGTAAACTTTCAACTGCTGTCAATAAAGTTTCAAGCTTATTAGTAATGGCAACCAATTTGATATCATCTTCATCACGGAAAGTAACTACGGCTATGAGCGGTGTAGCACCATTGGCAAAACCATCAATAAGACGTTGTTTAACTTGCCTAATAATACCGTTTATCTGATCACCCATACTATTTGTCACGTCCATAACGATAACACCATCTACTTCAATACCTTGAGTATTAACTTCTGTCCTAACTTTAGAAGTATGAGCAATGTAATTATCAGAACTAACTTGAGCTTTGGCTATGAGTTTAATTAAACCCGGTTCCTCAACTATAGTATCTATATTGATAGTAACCATGCTAGTATCATCAGGATTTTCTACACTTAGATTGTCTACTGGACAAATTATCTCTGGTAAATTATCAGTATTACAATTAGCTGGTGCAGATTCAAAGCTTAATTCCTTAGGCAAAGTTATTTTCAATTTAGTACCAATTGATTCACCTTCAAGAGCATTATCATTCAGTTCAACATCAAAACTATAATGTAATGTGCCACCTATTGTTACTGGTTTTGGAGTGGCTGTACCAAATACAGATAAATATGGTTTGGCCCTAGTCCAAGTTTTAGCAACATCAGTTGAGAACTCATTAGAGGTTAGAGTTACTTGATTGACAAGTGTATTTGAGATTTGGCCAATACTTAATACAACTTCAATATTTGCACTTCCACCTATTGGTAAGTCAGGTATAGCACAGCTTGTACCATCGCAAATAACTTCTCCCATACCTTGAATATCAACAAGTTCAGTACCAGTTGGAATTTGATAGGTAACAATTCCACCAGTGGCCATTTTATCTCCACCATTAACAACTGTTATAACATAGGTAATATGTTTACCTTGCTCAGCTTTTTGACCACGAATTTTAGTAGCAATTCTGGCTTTTAGCTTAGTTAGTGGTTCAAGCTTGATTTTGGTTAATAATTGTCCATTACCAACTTCAAAATCAACTGGCATAAAGGTTAAATCATCTTTGGTAGCAATAGCAGTGTATTCACTTTCTACTAAATTGCCTATTTCCCAGTTGCCAGCAGCATCAGTTGTTATCGTTTGATCACCTATTTGGAGGACAACATCAGCAATTGGACTACCAAGTTCGTCACGGATTGTACCGATGGTTTTGTAATCTCCATTAGGAACAATATCCCATTCTGTACAAGTAGAAGTTATTACTGATCGACCATCACGAATACTTCTAATGGCTCTTCTAACACCAGACCAACGCATAATTTTACTAGACCAACTTGAAATTTTGCTGGATACTCTAGTTACTCTATCAGCAATAGTTCTAACTCTACTACTCCAAGAAGAAACTCTATTTGCTAAAGTTAAGAAACGACTACCAGACGTAAAAGTTGATACAAATCTACTAGCAACACGTGCAATAATGGGATGACAATTTCTACATGCCCAATTAAGTACTTTGTTTGACCATCCAAGAATACGTGTAGCTTTTGTAGTAAAGAAACTAGATACTTTATGAACTATTCCAGCGGCTTTGCTAACAAAACTTGCAACTTTAGTAACTTTGCTGGAAACCTTGTTCACAAATTTAGCAGCTTTACCAACAAAACTCTTGACCTTATTTGTGACTTTTTTCCACCAACCACGCAAATTTGAGGCAGATTCATCATAGCAAGTTCCATCAATAGCATTGATAATTTGGTAACTATCATCTTGAGGATTAAAGACACCAATAATTTCTGGTGTTTCAATATCAGTAACACTTAGGGTATTATCATCATTCAATGTTGCTTGCATTCCCGGAAAATCAGGATGAGTAATGATTTGTTGGCCTTGTTGATCTTGGCTAATAATCATACCAGAATCTGCATCAACACCAGTTATACTAGCATCTTCATTTAATGTAGCAATAAAGTCAGGTAAAGTTATGTCAACAACACTAACATTGCCTTCTGAATCACTAGTTAAAACAATATTAGGTTCAGTTGTATCAACTGCCTGCATATTGTCTTCATTATCAAAAGTTACTTGTAAAGTTGGAGCATCAGGATCATTAATAGTTAATGTGTCATCTTCATGTGCAGTTAAAACATTTCCCGCATCATTAGGATCACTAAATACAATACTACCATCTGCTTCAGTGGTTATATTAACAACAGTACTTCCGCCATCATTTCCTACCAGATTGCTACCAGTTGTTACTTGGTCTTTGCCTTCTGCTAAATCAGGAGTAGTTGAACTTTCCAACAATTCAGTTTCTGGTTCATCAGTACCATTAGGAGTTATAATAATAGTATTTTCATTGTCTTGAATAACAATACTATTGATATAGTCACTAGGTGGTATAGACTCTGGATCAGTTGGATCAGTATTAGCCTGACTTTCTAAAAGATTTGAGAAACCATCTCCATCAGCATCTAATTTTGCATCATCTACCACAAAATCTAATACTTCAAAATATTGATTTTCAAACTCATCTGACATCCCATCACCATCATCATCAGTATCAACATTATCACCTTTACCATCACCATCAGTATCTAACCATTCATCAGCATCATCTGGGAATTGATCTAAAACATCAGGATGTCCATCTCCATCACTATCTTCTCCAGCATCAACCATGACATGAGTTATAGTTTCTGAAGTTACATCTGCTTTGGTTTTAGACGTGGCAGTTATCGTAATTTCATTAGTAGCTGCACGTTCATTAGGTAAAGTTACATTTAAATTAACATTAGTAGATTTCAAACCTTTAATTGCAACTTCCGCTATAGTTCCCAAAGTCCAACCATTGGAATCAGTTATTGTAAACGTATAACTGTCATCTTTTGGACTGGCATTAAAGACTTTAATTGGGATAGTAACTGTAGAACTTGGTTCATCGACTATTAGTTGGTCGGAACTAAGTTGTACATGATAAATAACTTTACCTTGTCCTATTACAATTTCTGGAGCATCAATCAAATCTCTTATATCAACACCATCATCTAACAGAATATTATCAGCGAAGATTTCAACTTTCTCATTAGCTTTAAATATCTTGCCACTAATTCCACGTAAATCAATAATACCACCTTCACCATTCAAGGATTTGGTTGCAATACTGATGACTTTAATATTTGAAAATGTATTTTCATTAGCTTTAGTGAAGTTTATAGTACCACCTTCGTCTGTGTATAAATTAACACTTTCAAAGTCTCTTATTTTAAGATTTTCACCAAGGTTTAAATTAATTGGATCACCCCACATGGAACTACCTGGAGCACCTACAATTTCACCATTAAAATCACCTAGATTAACAATAACATTTCCGCCTTTAGAATGTCTAGTACCTGTTCTATAGCCTCTACTCCAACCACCGGTACCAGTTGTTATAGAACCAAAATTGACAGAATCATTAACGTTATCACTACTAACTACTATATAACCACCTTCACCAGCAACAGCGGCTGCATGATGTGAAATTCCCGCATTACCACCATTTCCGGCAACAATATTGGAATAATTTTCAATAATACCAGCTTTAATTTCTATTCCACCACCATCTCCAGCGTAAACATGACGACCATCTGGGCAAACATCTGTAGGAATCCAACGTATAGGAATACCCCAAAAACCTCCCCATCTCCAGCTATTTCCACCATAGCTAGTTCCGCCATTACCAGTTAATATTAAAGCTTCATTAGATGAATCTGTGGTTTCATTTACAAAAATATTACTTGCAAATAACATTATATTACTTGCAGAAACACCACGAACGAAGCAACTGCCATCTACACCATCTTGGCCTATTATTTTACCTCTGTTATTAATAGTACTAGCATGTATCTCTATATCAGAAGTTCCAAATTGACGAGTATTTTCATCACTTGCAATAACTCCTTCATTACAAAGACTACCAGTCCCTAAATTAACCATTTCCGGTGGCATTGTTACAGCATGACCACTAGAAACTTTTACCTTATCACCACCACTAGGAATTCTACCAGTTGACCATATACTGGAATCATTCCATTTACCACTTTTTTGTGAAGTAACAGAAGGAATATCACAAGCTTCATCTGGTGTAATTGGGTCAACACAAGATGTAGAGATACCAATATCTATTTCACGATTTTGACCATCTTTAATTGTGATATCATAGTCAATATTTCTACTATGATCGATATTTTTATCTACTTTTGGTGCTGTTGAACAAGTATCACGAGGAATATTAATTGATAGTTGATATTTTCCATCACTAAGACTTGGAAATGAATAGTATCCATTATCATCCGTAAGTTGTTCAGTTAGCTTCCACCCATCTTGTTTCAAAAGTATCATGTGATTTTCAAGAAGTGTATCCTGATCGTCTCTCACACCATTAGCAATTACACCATTACCAGTATCAAAAATATCTAGAAACTTATATCCAGAAATACTACCAGCAAAACTGGTTGCAGGTAATCCAATTAGTGTAGCTAACCCAATAGCTAAAGCAGGTTTAAATTGCCGCCATTTATCAGGAGGTCCAGAACTTCTATCCTGTTCAACAGGAGATTTAAAATATTGCATAAAAAATACTCCAAAAAGTTTAAAAAAATTATTAATTCAATTAATTAGAAAAAATCTTAAATTAAACCTTCAAAGTAGATATTTTTTTCCTGCAATACATTATCTATTGAAAAAATATCAATCATTCCTATAGTCCAAGAAGCAAGGTTTTTTTGCCAATTAAATGGTATTAAACTTGCGTATTGTTCTATAGGAGTGCTTTTAAGTTGTTGGTTCATTAGATTTATCCTAACAAATTGAAAAATGGTGATTTAGTCAGCTTTCTTTCGACGGTCAACTGACCAATTCACTAAATGGTTACTATCCTTAAGACACTGGCATCTTTTAATAGCACTTCTCCTACCATCAGTTAAACTCTCTCAAATCAGAGATAAATTTGAGTTTTCTACAAAAAATTAACTGAAGTTTTGCACCTAACCAATGATCATACGATGCGAAATTATATAATAAAAAATGGTAATTATTACCAAGAAAAACCTTGAGCTTTACCACCACCTAAAATTTCTAATAAAGATGGTAAATTTAGTTTACCTCCTTTACTAAATATGCTGTTGTTTGTGTCGTGAACAGTTCTGTGAGTATTATAGCAATGTGGCCATGGTTTACTCCACACCCATATCCAATCACACCTTCCAATAGTAACTGCTCTTGTTGTACAATTATGAGCTTTATTACCGTTACCAGTAACTAAGATTCCCCTAGATTTAGAATTAGTAGAAGTTTCAATGCTTAATTCACCACCATTACCAGCTATAGCACTACCACTGTTTGCTTGTGCATAACCACCATTACCAGTTAGCATAAAACTGTTGTTTTCCAAATTGTTAGCAATAATTTTAATAAAACCACCGTTACCCGCAATTTGTTCTCCTAAACCACAAGTTGCTAATGGACATAAACCATTAGCCCATACTGGATCATTACCACCATCACCAGTTTTAACTATAGCTTCATAAAATTCCGTAGTTTCACTGATAAATTTATTTGCAATTATAGTTATATTAGCTCCATTACCAGCAGGTTTAGCACAATCACCATGTACACCATTTTTACTAATAATACGATATTTATTGTAGACATAATTTGCCTTAATAGTTATATCATTGGTATTATAATCAACATTATCTTGGCTAGTTATAATTCCCTCATTACAAATATTGCCATTGCCTAAATCAATATTTTGAACAATAATTGTATGGCCATGAAGAATTTTAACATTATCATTAGTTTGTACAGTTTTTAACTCAGAACTCGGATTGTTTACATCTTGCCAAATAGCGCCATCCCAATTTCCACTACTTGTTGATATTAAAGTTGGATTCTGACAATAAGCATCCATATTATCATCAGCATTTCCAACAATTGGAATAGTACTTAATAATATTAGAATTACTAAACCTGTAAATAAACATTCGTCAAAATAATGTGAATAAAATGTATAACTTTTTAACATAATTTATATCCTTTCGTAAAATAGTAAATTTAGTCAAATATCTTTCCACGGATCAACTGACTCCATGAACCAAAGAAATAATCCAAGCTTCGCTTAAATATTAGCTGAGTTTATTGTCTTAAAATAACCAGAGACAAATTTACTGTTTAAATAAACACTAACATGAAATAATTGACATTACACGTTAAATAAAATACCACTCTGCTTAAATGTTCCCTCTTAAAATTCTATAACTGCTTATAGAGTGTTTCTTAAATGATCACTCGACAATTAATAATTAATGATTTTCATGGTATTACAATTCGTCATCACTCTGATATTTCTTACTTATTCCATAAAGCTCATACCAAATCTTCAGATAACTATCATGACTGTAACCAATTACCTTTGATTTAGAGTTTTTATCAGAAGCTTGTTTTTTTATATCTTGTTTCATATCTTTACCCCCCCCCCCCTTAAAAGAATTATCTAAAAAACTCCCTATATTGTTGTCTCAAACTATCTTTAAAATATAATGAGCTAAAGCCATAAATTTTGCTTTGATGTGTTAATGATAATGTTAAACGATTAACACTGCGAGTTACATTGCATATTTTTGTAACATATTGGGTTATATTTAATGTTACATGCCTTGTATATTGAGTAAATACGGGGATTTAGGAATAATTTGAAGTGAGGAAAATTTATGACTATCCAGAAAAAATTCCAACTTAAACTTTATCTGAATATGGGTGAATACTGATCAGCGTTGTAAATCATATGGACTTGCTAAAAGCCCGCTGCGTGGTGCAAGTTGGAATGTGCTTTGCCCAAAAGCTGTTTTGCAAAAAGGTATTTTTAATTCTAATCTATTAAGCTCTGTTGATAACTTTGAAATTTCATTAAAATCTTTGATTGATGAGTCAATAATAATATTGCCATCTCTACCAAACGCAGAAGAAGAATCTAATACACTATCGCTTGATTCAATAAAATACTCAGTTCCAATATTTATGTTACCACCATCACCTTGAAAACTAGTGGTAATAAGTTTGCCTTTTTGTAAAATAGAAAATGTTGAATAGTCTAATGTGGGGTGTTTTATTGTTATATTTCCACCATCATGAAATATTTCATTTCCAGATGCTCTTGTAACGATACCACCATTGTTCAAGTAGAGTTGCTTACTAACTTGGATATCAATATTGCCACCAGAGGATTCTTCAGATTGCGTTGTAATTTCAGCATTGTGTAAACTGATTTCACCAATCTCAATAACAATATTGCCAGCATTTCCTTTTCCCAATGAACCTGCCTGAATAGTACCATTATTTTGTAATTCAAGTTTTGGTGATGATACATTAATAGTCCCACCTTTACCATTTGCAAAACTGTTGCTAAATAATCCGCTTCGTTCTCCATATCCACCAATAGAAATAGTTTCATAAGCTTTAATATCTATTTTTCCACCATTTCCAGCCTCAATATTTGTTGTTTGAGGATTTGAACTTGAATTAATGTTTGCTCCGTTATTAATGTTTAATTGGTTTACCTGAATTAAAATATCTCCTGCATTACCAGAATTTAAAGTATCAGAACGAATACTTCCATAATTTTCCATTATTAAATTTGGAGTAAAAATGATGATTTCTCCTCCTTTACCTATAGTATCAGTACTGCTTTGTATACTGCTTGTATAAACATCATATTGACTGACTAAATAACCTGATATATTAATAGATTCTGTAGCAGATACATTAACATTACCAGCATGACCAATTGCTCCATCTGTAGTACTAACATCAATCTGAGAGCCATTAAATATGTTTAACTCTTTGGTTTTTATGTTAATATTACCACCATTACCAATAGCTTCTTTTTTAAAATTTGGTTCTTTATATACTTGGGCTGTAATTCTAGTAGCATTAACAAGACTTAATGCATTTGAGGCTTTTATTGTAATACTCTGTCCATTTTCATTGCCAAAGGTATCTGCCCATATTTGACTATTATTGAGTATAACTTCACCACCAATGATATGTATAGTTCCTCCACCATTACCACTAACATTAATATTTGTAGTTTTATTCGTAATTTTACCAAATTTTTCAAAACTGTTATTTGGTATCTCTTGAAAATCAATCGGTATTTCACCAGATGAAGCAATACTTACTAAATTAACTTTACCATTATTTTGTACCAATTCACCAGATTGATTAAAATCACCAGTGACTATAACGCTATCTTCCAACGTCAAATCACCACCAACCAAAGAAAATGTTTTACCTGTTGGTACAGAAAGAAATCCACCTTGTTTAGAAATTTCACTGGGATTTTCACTCAAAAAACCAAAAGCACTTGGTGGTGCAACAGTCAACAAACTATTTTCTGATTGTGTAGCATCAAAATGTCCATTTTCACCTAAACGTAAATAATCAGCCGTACTAGCATGAAATGAACCTTGTACATCTAATTGAGCATTTGGCCCAAACATAATTCCAGCCGGATTAATAAAATACATATCCGCATTTGGCATGGATGATACTAAGCCACCATCAATATTTGAAGGATAACCACCAGTTACTCGACTAATCACATTTTGAATATTATCTGGGCCAGTAAAATTGGCGAATTCAGTTGGAGCAATATCGAATGTTTCAAAGCTATGAAATAGATTAGAACCCATTTGTTGTCCAAGTTCAGCACCAATATGAAAATTTGGGCCTTCCAAATTACCGGCAGTTCCCAAAGTTCCATCCATTACAATTTCAGCATGTACAGTAGTTGTTATGGTCATAACCAATAAACATGCTTGTATAGTTTTTTGTGTCATAAGAATCACTCTTTAACAAAGATTTTAATAGCTTGTTCACCATTGTAAACAATAGGCCCATTACTTTGTAGACGATAGCCAAAATAGAATTTAAATTCCCCAACTGGTAATAAACCAGTATAAATATCGACAGTCTGAATAGCTTTCAATGTTACTGTCTCCATAGCTTTTATTAAATTATGATCGATTGAATCAATCCAAATTAAATTTTCTGCTTGAAGTTTCATAAAACTTTTTTCGGTAACTGACATATAAGTACCAAATACAACAATTTCTGCTTCTGCTCCAATAAATTCTGGTGACACTGTGAATCTGCCTTCAATAGTTATTTCTTCTTCAGTATCTATAAAAGCCACTGATTGTTGAGAACAATTATTTGCTGCAATTTCACTGTCAAAATTTTCACTAACAGTAAAATCTTCTGGTGGTTCTACAACTCCTTTACCTAAATTGGATACAAAACAAATTGGTTTAGAAATATTGGTTCGTTCATCATTATCTATGATAACCAGCTCTGCTTGATTAGGTTCAACAACACTTATACCATCAGCATTTGATAAACGTAGCACCAATTTTTCATTGCCTTCAAATTCTTCATCATCAATAATATTTAAGCGGATGGATTTAGAACCACATTCACCATTTTGCCACATTATCCAAGGTAATGCGTTTCTCTCGTTAGAATGTAAATTATAATAGTTATAGTCACTATTCAATACGGCAGTGCTTCCACTAATAGCTCCATATTCAACTCTAATGCTTCCTTGACAACTATATTTACTACAACTATTTACACTTGGTAAACGTTGTACCTCAATTTCAATATCGCCATCACCTTCTTTAACATTGTAATTAGTTTGCACAAAGTTAAAAGTATTATTTTGTATACATTGTTGTTCTGGTTGTTCTATAAAGTCATTGTCTTCTATCGTTAATAATGCTTGGTTAGAATTGCCTAGATTCACATTACCGCTCACTACAGATAAACCAAAAACAACAATTTCATCATCTTCATGTTTGTTATCATCAATAGTGAGCAAAGTTACTTTTTGAGTATCAACATTACCATCTTCCCACATTAATGTTGCATTATTTTCAATATGGTAATCTTCCCCTAACATTGCCATGCCTTCTCCAACAATAGGAATAATTTTCACAATCACTTTACCATCACCACCATTTATACGACCAACATCAATTGTAAATTTACTATCACCTTCATTAACTAAGTAATTGGTTTGAGCAAATTGTAAAGTACCATGTTTTATCTCTTTCACTATTTCTTTGCAAATAGAAACAGAGTATTTTTCTTCATCATCTCTTGATACAGGATATTTATCTATATAATCATTAGTATCAATTACAATATTGTGAACAGGAACAATCGTTACTTTTGTAGAAGCAATTTCATCCAAAGTATCTGGATTGAGCAACGTAATTGTAAAGAATTTTTCTACATCTTCTAAATTATTTAACAATTGAACTGTAAAATATTTTTCTTTATTATCACCATCATTCCAAGATAATACAGTTTCATTTTTAATATAGTCAGTACCGTCTATTGCTGTAGCATCTTTTGTGATAATTTTTGTCGATATATTACCATCACTGCCATTAATACGGGCTACTTTCATCATAAAAGTACCATCAGCAGCATTTACCTTATAATTATCATTTATAAACAATGAACTACCATTATTTTGTGTATTTTCAGTAACTACTTCACCAATATCATCATCTGTAATTATAAATTTTGCTAATGAATTATTGCCTAATTCAGCATCACCAGTCACGTTGATTAAACGCATAATAACTGTTTCATTGCCTTCATAATTGTTATCATCAGTTGCAGATAAGGAAATAGTTTTAGAACCAGATTCTCCATTACTCCAAAACAACGTACCTTCACCATTAGTAAAATCACTTCCAGACGTTGCGGTACTTGCTGAAGTGATAATATATTCAACATAAATATCACCAAAATTACCATCTTGACGAGTAACAGTGATAGTCGCATTACCGCCATTTTCCTCAATGTCATCATAATTATTTTTGGTAAATTCCACAGTACCAGCTTGCGGTTTTTCATTATCTACAATCGTAACGATAGTTTGGCTTACTTCTCCTAATTTAGCTCCACCAGAAGGAGTGGATAAATTAATATTAAATGTTTCATTACCTTCATAATTATTATCATCACTGATTGGTATAGTGATAAATTTGGTCTGACAATCACCATCATCCCAAACTAACGTACCTTTTGTCCCAGTATCATTAGAATAATCACTACCAAATTCAGCACTGTTACTAGTTAAATTGTAATCAACCTCAATTTTATTATCACAACCACTAGTTCGTTGTACATAAGTTGTTAGCATATTTGCACTTTCAGTAGTTTTAATATTAGCCTGTGCAAGTTGTAAACTACCGTGATCATCACAATTTGGATAACAATCACGATTTAAAATAATCTGCTCCTGTTGAATATCATTGTCAAACCAAACTTTTTCATTTGTTATCCCCATTGCTACTCTGGAATTAACTTGTATATTATCATTGTATATCATATGATTAGGTGCTTGAATTCGTAACCTATATGTAGCTGGTTCAGGATTTGGGAAAATTATTATATTATCTCCACAATTTTCTTCTACCACTATGTCTATATTTTGTTGTATAATCCCCTCATTATTCCAAAATTGAAAATTATTCCCACAAACTGGAGCAAATAAATCACTTCTTACGGCTAGATTAATGGCGGTATAACCACGACTAGTATTATTAGTTTTAAAAATATGTACTTCACTTTCGGTTATAGCTCCAAAACTGTCTACTGCTTCTACTTTCCAGTAGTAATTGGTTAAATCTTGCAAATCGACAGATTCATTAACAAAGTGCATGGATGTTGTTAAATTCCTAATTGCTATGACTTCATTGTTGAAATTTTCATCTTTCGCAATAAACAGGTTGTAGTGAACCAAATCACCATCTGGATCAACGCTAGGTTTCCAGTCAAATGCTAATATGGTTGCGGTCTCTTCATCAATATGTGGAGCTTTTAATATAGGTTCACTGGGTGGAGAATTACCTGGTTTATTTTTATAAATAATTGAATGTTTTACTAACGAAATTTGTTTAGTTTTGCTATCACGCACTGTATAAAAAATTTCATACATACCAACTTCGGTAAAACCCGAATAATTGATTTCAAAGCGATTAGGGGTGTCATTGTATTTTAAAAACTGATTTTCTAGGTCAATGTCTATTTGCCCAGTAGTTTTTTGAGTGTAGAGAACCTTAGAAGGTGGGCGAATTGCAATTTGGGCAGAATCAATTTTTGTTACATCATTAGCTGTTAAGAACAATAAAGCAGTCGATTCATCAGCAGTTAAATATTGTGGTGGAGTTACAGTAATTATATCAGCTTTAACATTATTAGCATTACCAGCCAAACTAACTCCAGCACCTAAAAAGATAGACTTTGCATTTTGGCCATCTACTGTCAAAACATTACTACCCTTTCCATTACCATCATCGTCTAACAATGGATGTTGCATTGCATCGTCTAAATATTGATTGGCAGTATTTGCTGCTAACACACCACTACGAGTAAACATTTCTGTACTTGCAGTTGCTTTGGTAAATGCTTCTTGTAATGACAAACCACGCCATAAATGTTGAGAAAACTCCTCAATAAAAAATTCCCCACTACGGATACCATCCTTTTCTTTTAAACCCTTGTAGGATACTTCGTCAGCAGCAGAACTGGTAATAATTGTCCGCCCTTTTTTAGATAATTCGGGAATGAAACTTCCAGAATAACAAGCTCCAATCACAACAACACGAGGCTCTGTAAGAGCTGTTGTATTTAATCCTGCTTCCATATCAGATAACCAAGAATTTAGTTCTGATGCTTTAATGATCTCATCACCAAGATAAAATATACCCGGATTACCATGATCAACCATAAAAATATACAGGGGAGCTGGTGAACCGTTGATTTTACCACCTATTTCAGTAATTGCTTGTTGAATTGCAGCTTCACTGGGAATAGCATCTACTTCATCTTGGATATCGTTATTGTTGAAGTAGTAAATATTATCTGACAAAAAACCTCTATCCAACATTCGTTGATAAAGTCGATTCAAAGTTTTATTATATGCTTCCATACCTTCATTATTGGTCATACTACCTTGAATAAGAATAGCGTAACCGGCTGAACTACCAACAAGGACTGTTTGAGTAGAGGAATTTGAGGCAAGTAATTGTTTGTTACCAGTAAATTTAGTTTGAATATTATATTGGCCCTTGTGGGTAAACATAGTATTCAAATCAAAGTTATAATTGCCTAATTTATCAGTAATAGCATTAGCTTTAAATACTGTACCAGTTGGTGAAGTAACGGCTATTTCAATAGTTTCTCCTGTTAAAACAAGATTTGGGTCATCAGGTAATTGAGTTAGTTTACCTGCGATACTCAATGATTTATTTTGGAGGATTGTTTGACTATTAGTATATAAGGATAATTTTGATGGTAGGCGTTTATTAATTGTTAGATTTATGTTTTCTTCATTAAAATTACCAGCTTTATCAAACACACGTACTTTTATTGTATAATCTCCTTCGGGAAAGGATACTTTGCTGGTATCATAAGACCAATTATTGTTATTTTGCTGAGGAGATAACCATTCTGGTATGTTTGCAAATTGACTATGAACACCTAGATAGGAATATTCACCAGTTAATGTTTGATACTTAATTTGAATACCAATATCTCCAAGCTCATTATCTTCATTGACAATACCTTCTATTTTTAATAGATTTGATAAAATTTGTTGATCTGGATAAGTTATTGTAACAATTGGAGATTGGGTATCAGTAGATGGTAATAAACCACTTATTTTGCGAATGCGGTGGTTTTTGGAATCAACAAAATATAAAGTATTACCAGTTTTATCTAAAGCAATATTGGTTATATCACTAAATATAGTATCATAACTACCTATTTTTTTAAATGATTTGAAATCATTACCATAACCAGAGCTACTACTTCTTATAATTGTACTAAAAGTTCCATCTATATTATTAAATTTACATAAAATATTATTTGTTGAATCAAAAGTATATATATTATCAGTGTTATCTAAAGTAAGAGAAGTTGGATATTCCAATATTTCTTCTGTAGGCAATCCCTCATCACAAATATATCTTCCTTCTTCAGGATCAACCGTTTTTCCAATTATATTAATACGACCTTCAAGATCAACTTTGTAAATCATATGAGCAGAACCATCACCAAAATATAAATTACCCATACTATCAATAACCATACTGGAAGGTTGATCAATTTCTACTTCTGTAGCAAGTGGTCTACAATCATCATCAATATCCGCAGGATAAGTATCACAGGTATCATTATGATCTTGTATCAAATCATCAAAATTTTCTATACCCATACCAGCTATTTTTTTAACAGTTCCATTATTTAAATTAATTCTACAAATAGCTCCAAAATCAACAACATATAAATAACTTATACCATTATTTTCATAAAGAGCTATATCTATTATTATTAAAAAACCTACATCAATAGCTAGTTCCACTTCATCACAGCTACTACCTGTCTTGCTATGTCCTGCAATAGTAGTAATAATATTATTCTTGGCATTTACCATCCGAACACTTCTATTACCAGTATCCAAAATGTATAAGTTATCATTTTTATCTACTTCCACATCCAAAGGAAAATTAAGTTGTGCATCTGTTGCAAGACCTCCATCACCACTATTATCTGCTTCTCCGGTTCCAGCAACAGTGGAAATCATACCAGTATTTGAGTCAAGTTTACGAATTTTATGGTTCTCTCTATCAGCAATATATAAATTATTGTTTGCATCTATTGCTATTCCCCAAGGATTTGTGAATTGTGCAAGTCTTGCTGGACCATCATTATTTCCTTGAGTACTTCCAGTTGGAGTTGTGACGTAAGGTTCTGCAATCAAAGGCGTAGAAAGCAGAGATATAATTAATCCTAAAATTGATAAGGTAAAATATTTCATTGGTCTTCTCTTTTTAATAATCATGTTTGAATCAGGATTTACAGAATTATAGGATTTTCAGGATTAAAACAAAATTATGAAAATATCCTGTTAATCTTGATTCAAACAAATTAAATGCTATTCATCATCCTGTTTATCTAACAATTTATTGACAATAAAATCAGGTAATATCTCAAGTATATCAACAAGAGAATCTTTAGAATTTGACTCTTTAACCAAAACAGTCAAGATACCAGCAAACATATCTCCAGCCTCATCACTTAGTATATTACGTAGTAAATCAACTGGAACTTGTCCACCAAAATGCGGCATAAATTTTTCCAAATATTGATGGCGTTCAATTAAACTAGAACGTGTATGTTCCAAATGATCCATCAGTTTATCTTCATCATCAAGTTGTGGTTGGTCAAGGAAAAGTAATGGAAACTCAGCCGTTAATTTATCCTGAAACTCTTGTGGAAATTCTTCCAAAATATCATCCACTAATCGTTTTGGATAACCAATTTCTATATTTTCTTGCAACTCTTCTGCAAAAAAGTCTTGGATAATTTTACTTGGTAAACCATCAACATAGTCACGGAAAAATTGACTTTGCAATCTGACAAGGTTATCAATAATATACTGTTCAGAAAATTTATTGATGCGATCATGCTGCAATCCATCAATGAAATCACCAATATGTTCATTCACATAATTTCTGGGCAAAAAACGAAGCAAATTAGTTGGTAATCTTTCCAAAGTAAAACAAATGTTACTAATGGCAAATTCAGGATCAGAGATTTCACTATTTTTAAACTTCAATTTAACTTTACTTATTCCAGAACCAGTGATATTAAATGGATAATTACCCAATTGCCCTAATTCATCTTGGCAAGCATCACCAGTACCAAAAAATTCATCATCACGATAAGCTACACCAGCTTCAGTTGTGTAATTAAGTGTATCTTTTGCAACTAAGTTTTCTTGAGCATTATATCCTTTTAACGAAACAGAATGTTGTAAAATTGGATTAGGCTCTTCAGTTTGACTTAAATCATCATCCGAATTTGCTTCCTCATCTGAATCTTCAATTGGGTTTAAGTCCCCAAAATCAGATATTTGCAATGAGAAGTCATTGACAGTTAGACCAGAATCGAACCAGAAAGTATAATTATGGTAGCGTTTTGTATCTGCAATCCCTCTGTCAATACAACCATTAATCTTACCATCAGCCTCATAAATAGCTGGTTCTTCACCTTCCGCAATTATTTTAGATTTACCAGATGAAGTCATAAACGTTAATCCCGGATACATAATATCAGAACCTTCAATAGACTGGCCGATATCAAAATGTTCTAATGGCAAGCAAATTTGTTTATCTGGTTCAGTATCCATTAACTCAATAGCTGTTTCTACCAGATCACCCAACGGGCATTCTTCAGCAATTACTCCAATTCCTTCAATATCTTTAAAATTGCCAGTTGGAATGCGGATAGCACTTTCTACTTGGCATTCTTCAATATTAAAGACTTGTAATAATTCACCTTTATGAGTTCCAAGCAATAACAAATTATTAGTCAGAGCTTCTAATGATTCTGTCTCACCGGGTAAATTATTACACTGGACTTCTAAGCTATTGGTATCTGGCTGGTATTTTAATAAATTAGTATTTTCTGCACCATAAAGAATAATTTCTTTTGATAAGGCTAAATCTTCTACCTGCCTATCAGAAGGTAATACTAGAGTGCCTTCTCCAGTTCTTATATCTATGGTTATCAACCCTTCACCTTTAGCCCAACCGTATAATGTACCATTAGGGGCAAAAATTATACTGTCAACCTCTTCAAAACCAGTTGAACCAATTGGTAAAGTTATTTTTCCAGTTTTAGCATCAATAACATAGAGATAGCCGGGGAATTTACCAAGACCTGCATCATCGCCGGAAGTTGTATAGATAATCTTAGTAATTGGATGAATAGCTAAACCTTCTAAATCAAAGCCTTTTAATGTCCTTCCAACTTTATTAACAACAAAATTTTCCATACGATTGTCTGGAGAAAAAATTAAAAGTTGAGAATGGTTTTTATTTTTATCATTAAGTGCGTAAAATTTACAACTAGCTGTGGAAGTTTTGGCAAGAATTTCATTAAATTCCTCATCACTAAGGGGACGAAGCCGTTCTAATGCTTTAGGTAAATAAGCCATCACAAAGCTGGTTGCTGCTAAACGAGTACTTAAACCATTATTGCGATTTTTCCATGAACCATTGTTGGCTTGAGTTTCCAGCAAGTACATAACAGCTTTCCGTACCATTAGATCATCTTTCATTGGGTTACTATATTCCAGTCCTAACCCAACCATTGAAGTAACTAAAGCATCACTTGCTTGATTATTATATCTGCCCCAACCACCATTGTCATTTTGGCGTTTTCGTAACCATTGTTCTTCGGCGTAAATGGCACGATCAATTTTTGCTAATACTGTGTTATCAGTCAATGCAAGGCGTGCTTCACCAAGAGCCATTAAACGCAACGCATGAACAGTTTTATCAGAAGAATTATCACGATAATTTTTCATAAAATAACCCACTGCCGCTTTAACATCTTTCTCAAATTTAGGTAAAAGCTGCATATCTAATGGTATTGGATTGATTTCATTTAGCTTATCAGTAGTTGCATTTGCTGCCCATGTTTTGCCGTTAGCTTGTACAATTCCAAATATTTTCTGACCGGATAATATTCGTTGAGCAATACCATTTTGATTAATACGATATATGCCATATGGTGTGTGGCCTTCATAAGAAAAATTTTTAGCACTGACAAATAATTCATCTTTAGAATTAGCATCTAACCACATTGGTGGAAACGGTAATCCATCGGCAAATGTGGTGACTGTACCTTCTGTATCCAGTTTGAGAATGTTGTAACCTGAATAATTGGCAATGTATAAATTACCTTTACTATCAAATGTTAAACCAGTTGGTTTACTTAGTCCAGAGCCATTTTTACTGCTAATTATTATGCCATTCAAACTGACTGTTAAAATACGATGGTATTTTTGATCAGAAAGGTATAAATTATTATCAGGACCAATTTCCACATCTCTTATCGTACCGTAATATTTGTTTCCAACGTACTGCCAATTATCTTGTTGAGCTTGGATTAAGCGTCCATTATTTCCACTTATGTATAAAGTACCATCGTTAGCTACAGCTAATCCAGTGCTGTTATTTGGCAATCTAGTAACAAAAGTTGTTGTTTGTCCAGTTGCCATATTAATACGATTGACTTGACCATTGACTTTTAGGACATATAAAGAACCATTATGCTGTTCTATATCACGCACTTCACCACCACTACCTAAATCTGCCGTTTCCAATAAACGATATTCTTGTTGGTTTTGCAGAGTTGGAGCAGTTTTTAACACATCTGCCATTCCAATAGTTACTAATGCTGTTTGGGCAATATCATTACCCCACCAATAATGTCCACTATCTGCATACCAGTGATTGGTTTTAGTTTGTTTGCGTTGATTATGAAAATATTTGGCAGCATTGTACTTCGTGAGAAATGAAAATTCTTTATCAGGCCAACCAGTTAATGACCATAAACCTAAAGCTGTTTGGCTCTTTTGTCGATAAGAATGACTTATCCATAAACTACCATTTTCATGACCACTTGCCCCAACGGTATTATAGAGAAAATTTGCTGCTTTTTGATCTATTTCAGCATCTTTTTTAATTGATAAAGCCATTCCCATCAAACTTTGAGTTTGGATATGACAACCTGAACAACGATAATGACGATGCCAATTTACAGCAGCTGGGCCAGTAAATTCTCCACCTTTTTTGATTGCTTCTTGTACATCTAAATATAAAGCCCATGATTTTGGATCAAAATGTTCCTTATTTTTCACAGGGTCGGGTGGGTCAATCTCATCATCCGTAACATCATATTTATCTGGCAGAGGTATTGGAATTTCTAGTTCATATCCACCTTCACCTTCAAAAAATTGTGGTTCTTCAACACATTCTGCTGCATTATTTTCCTCAATTGAAGTATCAGAAGGGTCTGTATCATCACCATCTTCGATTGAAATATTAGAAGATTCCGTATTTTCTTCAGTTGAGGTATCAGAAGACTCTGTGTTTTCATCTCCTTCAATTGGAGTATTAGAACATTTTGTATCATCAACCGATTCTTCAGTAGTATTCGTATCATCCACCGGATGACTATCAGCCGATAGATCACCATCTGCTTGCACAGTCAATGTAATACAAATTAACATCACTGGTAATAAAGTAAGTATTTTTGCTATTTTTGAATAGTACATAGTTATTTCCTTGTTATTTAAGATTAATTAAATTTTAATTGTCTGAATCAGAATTAACAAAATTAAAGAATAAAAAGAATTTACAATCTTTAAAACCAAAAAATATTTATATATTAATTATTTATGGTTAATGCTTCTAAATTCTGAAAATTCTCCAATTCTGAAAATTCTGATTCAGACAAGTTATTATCTAATTTTCATGATTGTCCAACAATTTATTGAGAATATAATCCGGAAATTTATCAAGAACGTCAATAATTGATTCATCAGAACTTGATTCAAGCAAGTCAGTTAAGATGCCAGTGAACATATCTCCAGCTTCATCGCTTAATATGTAACGAAGTGTTTCAGTAGGAACTTCTATTCCAACATACCATTTTTTTGAAGATTTATAACGATAAGTTAAATCAGATTTGGTTGCTTTAACATGTGTTTCTACTGTATTTTCAATTTGCGGAAATTCTTGTCTAAATTTATCCTGAAAGTCCTGTGGAAATTCCTCCAAAATATCTTCTATTAGTCGTTCTGGATAGTTAGAAGCTATTGGTTCTTGTAACTCTCCAGCAAAAAAGTCTTGGATAATATCACCGGGTAAACCATTTACATATTCACGAATAAATTTATTTTGCAATCTGATAAGATTTCTGATTATATAATCTCTGGGAAATTTGCTAATTCGATCATATTGTAAATCATCAATAAATTCACCAACATGTTCACTAACATAGTCTCTTGGTAAATATTTTAGCAATTTAGAAGGTAATCTTTCCAAAGTAAAACAAATGTTACCAATGGCAAATCTATCATCAGATGGTTTTTTGCCTGTTTTGTTATTGTAATACTCTAATTTTACTTTGGTTATTCCAGAACTAGTAATTTCAAATGGATACTTGCCAATTTGACCGAGTTCATCTTTGCAAGCTTCACCAGTGCCAGAAAAGTTGCTATTTGTGTAACTTAAAGTATCTTTTATTACTAATTTTTCTTGGTCATTATATCCTACTAATGATATAGAATGTTGAGAAGCGTTATTGGGATTATAATCACCAAAATCGAAAGTTTGCAATGAGAAGTTCTTAAACGTTAAACCTGAGCTAAGTAAAAAAGTGTAATCATGATAACGGTTTTTATCTCCAATACCCCTGCCAATACAACCGTTAGCCTTACTTTTACTTAGATCATAAACTGCTGGACTTTTACCTTCAACAATTACTTTAGAACTACCAGAAGTCATCAAACTTAATCCCGGATAAAGAACATCAAAGCCTTCAACTGAATCATTAACTTCAAATTGTTCTAAGGATAAACAAATTTGTTCATCCACCGGTAATTCAATAGCTTTTTCTACCATTTCACCTAACGGACATTCTTCAGCAATTACACCAATTCCTTCTACATCTCTATATTCTCCAGTTGGAATTCGTATAGAATTTTCTACCTGACATTGTTCAATATTAAAGACTTGTAATAATTCACCTTTATGAGTTCCTAGTAACAATAAATTTTCTGTCAAGGCTTCCAATGCTTCTGTTTCTTTGGGTAAATTTTCACATTGAGTTTCTAATTCATTGGTAGCTACTTGGTATTTTAATAATTTGGTATTTTCTGCACCATAAAGTAATACGTTTCCAGTTTTAGCTAGAGCTAAATCCTCTATTTTCTTATCAGATGGTAACATTAAAGCTGCTTTACCTGTTTTGGTATCAATATGAATTAGCCCATCACCTTTAGCCCAGCCCCATAAATTTCCATCAGCGGCAAAAGTTAAGCTATCGACCTCATCAAAACCAGTTGAGCCAACTGGAATTAAAGCACCATTATTAGTACTCATCACATAGAGCTGTCCCGGCAATTTGCCAGCACCAACATCATCACCTGATGATACGTAAACCAGCTTACTTGTTGGGTCAACTGCGAGTCCTTCAATATCATAACCTCTGTATAATGGTCCTAATGGGCTAGAGATAAAATTTTCTAATCGACTATCAACGTTAAAGACAAGAAATATACTATTGTTCAAGTTTTTATCATTAATTGCATAGAATCGGCATGAAGCTGGAATTGCAATATCAGGAGATGGGCCATTCCAAGCAGTATTATTGGATTCATTGCATTCACGAACTTGTTGGTCAGCATCAACGAAAGCATAAACAGTTGTCCATTCATCCAATTCGCCAATATTTTCCAGTGTTATATCTTGATAAGCACCACCTTCAATTGAGCCAATGACGACATTGCCTAATAGTCTTTCAGCTTTGTCTGGACTACTAGCATAAAAGCGCACTTTGATATTTTCGGGGGAACTAACAAGACCTCCGTTACCAATTCGTACTGTTAAGGAGTTATCAATGATTTGCAGTTTGGATGCGGTTAAATCGGCAACAGCAGTTGGTGGTATGCCTTTTTCTGAATTAAGGGTGTTGAGGCGGTAGGTATTGTGCAATAGCCAACTTGGTGCTTCAACTCTTGGTACTGTACCGTCATCATTGATGTTGGTTATATGATAGTTGTACTGATTCCATATCTTACGAGTATTAACCCAACTATTATTTTTGTCTTGATAAACTTTGATTCCATTATCGCCACCAATAATAATATCAGCTTGGTTATCATTATCTACATCAGCAATAACTGGATATTCATAAGAAGTTTTACTCCTATTAGGAATTTCAAACAAAACTTGACCATCTCTACCACGATAAATACGCAAGTATTGTTCGTCTGCATAAACAACTTCCGCCTGTCCATCACCTTCAAAATCAAATACAGAAGAACCAGTTACATGTGAACTACTATCTTGGTTAGGAACTGCCCATAATATATTACCTTTAGCATCAAATACTACATATCTATATTTACCAGCGACACCAATTTCTGGTATACCATTACCATTCATATCAGCAATGGTTGGTGCACCACCTTTTCCACCATATGGAATAGAAATTGGCCCCCAAATAAAATTGCCATTATAGTCTAATAAGGATACTTTTCCATGAGAAACAATTACAATTTCTGGATAGTCGTCATCATTAAAATTACCAACTCCAGTAAAACCATCACCAGCAGTATTATTTTGCCAAAGTTTTTGTCCTGTGTTTGAATAGGCAGATGCACCAGCAATGATTTCTTGTTTTCCATCACGATTAACGTCTATTACAACAGAAAAAGAACCTTGTGAATTATTACCTGTAAAACCATTTCCTTGCCAACGTAATGAACCATCTGCATTAAGAACAGTATTACCACTCACAATTTCTGGATTACCATCACCATCTAAATCCGCAATTGATACACCACCATTATCAGTGTATGTATTCACACTGCTTTGCCACTTAAATTCACCTGTATGTTCTAAAGCTATTAAACGATTTCCATATGGTGCAATAATTTCAACAAAACCATCATTATCAATATCAGCAACAGCAAGATTAGCATATTTATTTGTACTATAATTTGCAATCCATATATTATGTCCATCTTTGCCATTAACTGCCCGTATTTTGCCAGATTCATTGTAGATAATACTTGGTATATCAAACTGATTAATTTTGCCATCGTTATTAGTATCTTCAAGATTAGCAACTACTGGAGTCATTAATACACGACCACTCTTTTTTTCCCACTTCAACTCAGGTTCAAAAGTTACCTCTTCAGAAGCAATCTCACACATATTAGCCGTAGATAATATATTGTTATCCTCATCAGCTTCCGTTATATATTGCTCACTATCCACCTTAGCAAAAATAGGACTGTCCAAAAATTCCAAAGTACCACTGATAGGAATTTCTTGAGCAAGCGAATCTGCAACTCCAAGTTTATTATCAATATTAGCATCAAATTGACCATTTTGATTACTATCCTCAAATACCGTTATTTGGCTTGATTCTGCTGGAATACCAAGATTTTCCACCATCACATCCACAATGCCACTAACTTGTAAAGTCTGTGTATCAGTAAATATGTTTTGGATAGATAGATATGGGATAGTTAGATCAGGTTCAGTAAGAACTTCACGCTGAATTTCGTATGGGAAAACACGGACGTTGTCAATTGCTGGATATATATCGCCTCCAGTAAAAGTTAATTTAGTTTTTTCACGATTTGCAGTAAAAGTAAAAGATTTTTCAGTCCAACCCATTTGAGCAGTGTTATGCCCAGCAACATCAAAATAGAAATCCTGTGAATAAGAACCAACCGAAACGGTTAAAGATGGAATTCTATTACCGGATGGATACCCAGCTAAATCAAACAATACTTTATATTCAATCCCGATTTCGGTTGAAAATGATTGGCTAATAGCACCTTCACGACCACCGCCCGGAACTTCCACACTTCGTTGTCCATCTGATGCTTGCCAAAAACTACCAATATAGTCAACATTACCTTTAGTAATTCTCCAACTAGTAATATCTTTACTATCATCATACAGTCTAATATGGCCATCAATATTAATTCCTTCCTCAAAACTACCATTTTTAATCAAATTAATCTCATCAGCAATAGCCGGAAATGTAATACCGAACATAACAAGTATTACCATCCAATATCGCCATTGTTGACTTATTCCCACCAATAATGCATTCATGTGTATATCCTCTTGTATAAAAGATTAACAAAGTTATAACATTTCACGATAAAAATTATAAGCAATCATACTATTCTCAATTAATGTAACATTTCAAGTTACACTGTAAAAAAATTAACTCACATCCAATTTCCAACCAATACCAATGGAGCCCAATAATTAGGATGGGAATAATTTTCTTGTTTAAGAAGTTTAATTTGAGATTGTTGTAATGCCTTAGCAATACTTGAATGTTGTTTTAATTGATTATAAAATTCATCCATTAGTATAGGAGTAGTATCATCATCAGCATCCCATAAATTAGCCAAAGCAGATTTCACCCCAGTTTTCACTGCAATTCCAGCTAAACCTAAAGCGGCTCTATTACTTCCCACAGCTGTTTGACAAGCACTTAACGTTAGCAATTCTACAGATACTTTTGGAACATTAAATTTTATTAATTCTTCTAGTCGATCTATTGTTATTTTATTATCATAAGTAATAAAAAAATTTTCACGAGGGTCTTCATTAAATTGGCCATGTGAAGCAACATGCACGATACTATAAATATTTTTCTTAATTTCAGCTTCAAACTGTACTCGTCTAAATTCACTATTAAACAATATTTTGGATTTAGGATCAGGATAATATTCTTTTTCAATTTCATCTATTTCTGATTTTGCCTGAGGCAAAGGTTCTAATCCTTGCACACCATCAGAAATCCCACTAAGAAGAACTTGTAATTTGATATCAATCGGTTCTGGATTAGTTAAAGCTAAACCCTGTGTAACTGCTATAGCATAATTCTCAATTAAAAATTGTTTACCATCATGAAAAGCAGCAAATGGTACAGTACGTAAAATTTCATCAGGTACTATAACCAAAGTATCAATCTGTTTTAATTTCTCTTCAATTGGTCTAATTAACCAATCGTAAAGAGGTTCGGCATATTCAAGATAATCATCTGATGTTCCGAATTCTAATGTACCAAGAAAAATATGAGTAATATTTTCAATTTCTTGACGAGATGCTTCAAGAGGAACTAGAAATAAATTATTTGATAAAATAACCAATAATTGAGCTTGCTCTTGAGGTTGAGATAATAAAATTGGATAAAGAATAGCAGTTTTTGAATATGTTTGGTTAGTAAATTCAGCGATTTTTTCAGTAAATTTACCTGTTTGTAACATTTCTAAACAACTACTTTCATCATAATCTTGAAACTCAGCAATTTTAAACCGTTCAAGTGTAAACAATAATTTTTTTAAATACTTTTGTGAATTATTTGGTTGTGGTAATTTATTATGTTGCTGAATTAACAAATTCATTAGTTCATAATAAAGTGGAGCCAGTGAATTATGAAAATTGCCAATAAGTTGCTGTCGATTGCTACAATAACCAGTATTAGCTAAAGATTGTCGAATAGGTTGCAAGGTTTCAATAGCTAACCGATACATTTCAATCGCTTCTTCCGGTTGCTTCATTTCCTTAAATAAACGCCCTGATTGCCAATACCAACGATAAACAAGTTCTGGTAAAATCATTTTATCTGGAAGAAAATCAGCTTGTTGGGCTAAAAATAATGCCTTACGAGTTAAAGATAAAGCTTCAGAATAACGTTTGGCATCGTAATATAATTCGCCTAAATAACCATAAGCATAAGATAATGCAATATTATCCTTAGTTTCTTCAGCAGTTTTCTGAGCTGCTTGCAAAGCTGAAACAGCAATATTTTGGAGTTCAACCTGTTGTTTAAAAGCCTTTTTCTGTTTGAGTATTTGAATTGCCTGAGTTGCCAATTTACCTATTGCTAATAATCCAAATGATTTATCATGGGAAGCTGGTAATTTGCTAATTATTGATAAAGATTTTTTTAAATCTTCAAATATTACAATATTTTCAATATCCTGTAAAAGATAAACTTTAATAATATTAATTTTTGCTTTAGCTATTAAATATTGAGCATTAGCTTGTTTAGCAAGTTTTATACTATCCTCATATTTTTGTAGTGCATCTTCATATAAATCTGGTATAGATTCAAATATTTTAGGTTTGAAATCAATACCTGTTGATATTGTTAACATGTTGCCTTGCCTTATGAAAACTTGGGCAAGAAGTAATGGGTCATCAAGTTCATTAGCAATAGTTTCTGCTTTTTGTAATAGTTGTTCAACTATTAGTTTATTGTCACTATATAGTTGGCAAATACAGGGAGTTGATTCAACGCATGAAATAGTTTGAGGTGGAATTATCAAAGATAAATCAGCTTTTTCATTTAAATGGCGGATTTGATAAGCCTTATTATTTTTAATAAATGATTTAGCCTGTTGTAAATTTTGACAAGCTTTCTCATAAAAACCATAATTGCGGTTGGTTGCACCCGATTTAAGCAACTTATCAAAGTTATTTGTAGTTTCAATCTGTGCATAAGCTAGATTGCTATAAATAATAATATAATAGAAAAATAATCGCATGATTTAATTGTAAATAGTTAAGGAAAGGTTATCAGACCTGATAGGTTTTTGAAATCTGTCAGGTCTTTGATTTTTAATTATTTGGGCTGTTCCATCTGAAAAATTATTTTAGCTTGACGTACACAGTTTTTACCTAACATCCATTTACCTTTAGATGTATTAGATATTAATTTAGTTGGCATTTTATGCAATTTAATAAAAAGAGGACTCTTTTTAGTAGAGGAACTTTTTATGATCTTAGCCAAATGAATATTACCTGTTGTTGGTAACTTATCAACTGAAATTTCTAACATGTCTTGTTTAGCATCCCATTTTAACGTGGTTTCGTTTATACTAACTTCAATTTTAGTTTTGGCATCAGGTCGCCAAAGTTTAAGAGGAGCATCAGAAGCATAACAAAAATTACTATCTTCAGAAACAACAAGTAACTCTGAATTTTTTAACTGTTCATACTTAGCAATTATTGGTCGTTTATTACCAAATATTTCTCTGATAGTTTTAATAAGACCATCACTTTTTTTATCAGTTTTTTTATCAGCATCATAAGGTCCATCAAAAGTGTAAATGACCTTTTTATTGCCTTTCGTTATTTCCACCTGAATTTTATCTCCGAGTTTGAGATTAATTTCGGTTTTCTCGGTTAACATTTTACCAATAGGGTATTCTTCTGGTAAATTGCTTGATACCACCTTGAATGTTACATCTCCCATAACCATTTGAGAACTTATCCAAATAGATAAGATTAAGAACAGTTTTAATGAGTTAAACATAAATACATCTCCTTAAAGTAATAATATTCAGATAAAATCCATATTTAAGAAATTCTCTGAATAACTAACATAAAGTGAAATACACAACAAATTATATTCTTTAACATATAACATTTAAAGTCAAACTTTTTTTGTAACATGAAATGTTATATTAAAATCGCTATAATAATTCTATTAATACAAATTGAGATTTGATAATGAATGTTTTACAAGAACGACCTAGTTTCGGAGAATTGTTGTTTCATTATAATCGCCATAGAAAATACTCTGATGATGAGTTAGCCGATAAAATTAGTGTATCCGTCAGAGATATTATAATTCCAAAAAATAAAAAATGTCCAAATGTTATTAATGACGAAATTACTGTTCTTGAAGATAAAAACAATACAATCATTGAAATAAAAAGCGGAAACACTGTTATTAAAGAACCAAGCGATATAATAGATTTATGGTTCAATAATGAACTCTACACTCTAAGAGGTAAATATGTATCCAGACTTATTAGACTGTTTAAATTAACAGATGAGCAAAGTACCGAATTTTTATTCGCATCTGGTTGTCAGCAGAGTTTTGGAAAATTGTTAGAATTTTATATGTGGGAGAAAAAATTTAATAATACTAAACTAGCAAAAAAAGTTGGAGTCGCAGTTAAGACAGTTGGATGTTGGATAAAAGATGGGATAATGCCACGTCCTGAATCTGTCAGAGAAATTGCCAAGGTTTTAGATATTTTAAAATTACCTGATAGACAAATTATAGAATTTTATTTATTAGCTGGTGTTGCACCTCCCTCCGGTATTGGCGGTGAAATAATAGGTATTGATGATAAGGTAAAAGATACTAGTGTAATTGATGAAGCTTCCCATGAACTCGCATATCCAACTTTGGGAATTCCTATATCTCATCCTAATCAATTTTTCGGCCGATTAGATATACTTAGACGCTTTAAGAGAGCATGGCAAAATCCAAATGCACTACAACATATTGCAATAATTGGCAAAAGACGTAGTGGTAAAACTTCTTTGTTAAAGTACTTACAATATATTGCTCAAACTCCAACAACAGAATTGCGTTCAGAACAACATCAAATATGGAATGGCTGGTTACCAAAAGATTTTCAGTTTGTTTTGATTGACTTTCAATATGCAGCTATGAGTCAACCAGAAAGTTTATTAACCCATATTTTGAACAAACTTAACTTACCAGTACCAAATCCATGTAATTTGATAGAATTTACTCAAGTGCTTGATGAACAATTGACTAGACCAACAATTATGTTATTTGATGAAATAGGTGCTGGACTACAATCTCCTGATTTAGATCAAACATTCTGGTCGAATATGCGTGCTTTGGGTAATCATTGTGCAGATGGCAAACTTGGTTTTGTGGTGACAGCCCATGAACAAATTCATATTTTAACTAAAGATAATTCTAAAGAATCGCCGTTTTTTAATATTTTTGGCCACAATGTACATCTTAAACCTTTAACTACAACTGAGGCTACTGATTTAATTAATAGTTTTTTTAAATCATTACCAACAATAGATATAGATTGGTTGTTGCGAAACAGTGGTGGTTGGCCAGCATTGTTGCAACTTTTATGTGATAGTCGCTTACATGCTTTGGATACAAATGATGATAGTGATACTTGGAAAACTGAAGGTAAAGAACGGATTAAACCATTCTTAATTGATTTACCTACAGGATAATTAGCAATGTTCATAACAACACACCTACATAACAACTTATTCATAGCGAGTTTTCAACTATTAGGTTGGTTATTATTTCATCCAACTGCTTGGCAACATTTTGTTAATCAAATTGATACAAGTCTATCACCGGATTTTACCTTAAGCAATATCTCACTTAATTGCTACCAACATCCAAATTTACGCAGGTTGCGATTGATTGCTTTTGTCATGTTACCAATTTTGGTAGGTTTATTGATTGGAATTTTATTGACGATTATTCCTTTTATATCTTGGTTTTTCAACCAAATACCAACACAAAATTCTGTTTACACTTTACCTGAACATTTTGGGGTGAATTTAATTATCGGAATAAGTTATGGAATCTTAATTTGTCTTGTTGGTAGTATATTAAGTAGTCTAACAATTTCTATACCTTTTGCTATAGTTGCTAGTGTTTTATCTGGTATTTTAGTTGGTTTTTGTATGGCAATGAAGTTGTATGGTTGGACTATCATTTCAGCTATTTTTGCAACAAGTGTTGCTGGTAGTATAACGACTCATTGGTACTGTAAAGATAATAAATATGCTGTTATTGGTAATTTGGTCATTGGTACTATTTTCGGAGCTGTTAGTAGCGTGGTTGTTGGTATTATTTTGTTAGGAATTGTGTTATTTGTTGGAGCAGGGGTTGGATATATATTTACACAACTATGGCCTAATATCAATAATTTACAGGAATATGCAAAAATTATTGGTATGGCAGTAGCGTGTGGATTGTTTTTAGGTGGTTACTTAAAGAAAAATTGGCGTGATTCTCTTAAATGGGGATTATTATTTGGTTGTTTAATGACTTTATTAATTGCTCTGACTTTTAATATAATGGAAATTCCCAAAGATACTTGGTCCAAACACCTATTTAACAGTATAAGAAGAGGAACTATCAATGCTATGGCCTTTTCAGTTCTATTTGCAGTACCATATTTATTAGCTAGACATTTTGCCAATGTTTGGGCTGGAGTTATTGCTGGAGTTTTAAGCAGTGGCGGAATATATTTGGGGATAATATTAACTGGTGAATATTCCAAATTTTTAATAGTTTGGGGATTGGTATTTTTTGGGCTTGGATTGAGTCAAAAATATTGGTTATCAATAATATCTTATCCATTTGAATTGGCATGGAATTTATTGGTTTATCAAGCTCAAAAACGTAACCCCAAACGTACCATTAATTTATTGTCTTGGCATTCCGCATTCTGGAATGAACAACAACATTTACCACTTTTTGGTTTGGAAACCTTATTGGTTAAAGTGTATGAATATGATGCAAATTTAGGTCAACAAGCTATCCTACATTTAAGTAATACTCCACAAAACTGGGCAGTTCAAGCCACTCAAATTGAAACCAACATTCAAACTTTAGAAAAATGCCATACTATTCAAGATATTGCCCAAGTTCATAAAATTCTAGTGGTAAATGATGATTTGGATGGCGTTTCCGGTAATTGGTTGCGTAATTTTAATAAGAATAGTCAAGATATTAGCACTGTTCTTAAGCAAAATAATTACCAACAAATAATAATATTAGATAATAATATCAATGCTATCGAAGGTATATTAACTCTTGCTGGCGGTAAACAGTCCAAAGAAGTGCAACGTTTCCGAACGATAGCTAAAAAATGGTTGCATCTATTGCATGATCGTGCCAATAAACTTAAAGGAATGCAAGAGATTTATAATCCTTATATTGTTGGAATACCATTACAAAATGGCCAAGATGTTTTTATACCACGTCCTGATATTAATGCACGAATAAAACGCTTATTAGACAACCGTTCTGCTCCACCTTTATTACTTTATGGACAACGACGTACAGGTAAAACTTCTTTATTGCAAAATTTATATACTCAATTACCAGATAATTTCATTATGCTTTTTATAGATTGTCAAGGTACATTAAATGCGGCTCAAAATAACTTAAGTTTCTTTTATAATTTAGCTCGATTAATTATTAATTCTGCTAAGAAAAATTATCCGAATTTACCATTTCCACCTTTACCTGAAGATGTGGTACGTTCTGATCCAGTTACTCGATTTGATGAATGGTTAGATGCTGTTGAAATAGCAATAGGAGATAAAACTTTATTATTTGTTTTAGATGAATTTATCACTCTTGATAATGCTTTCAATGATGGACGTTTAGAAATAACGACTATTTTAGGTATGTTGCGTAATATGATTCAGCATCGTTTAAAATTTCGCTTTTTGTTATCTGGTGGCCATGCTTTACAAGAATTACAACATTGGGCTAGTTATTTGATTAATGCACAAACTGTACATATGAATTATTTAACAGAAGATGAAGCTAAATGTTTAATTGAACATCCAATAGAAAATTTTCCATTAAATTATACTGATGAAGCCACCAAAAGAGTTATAGATTTAACTAATAATTTGCCGGTTCTTATTCAAGCATTGTGTGGCGAACTAATAAGTATAAAAGATAAGCAAACAGTTGATAAGCGGCTTTTTGTTCAAATATTTGATGTTGAAATGGCTATACCATCAGCTTTGGAACATAGCAGAATTTTTTTTGATGATATTGAAAAAAATCAAGTAGATAAAGATGGTCGTATTGTGCTTAAATTTATGGCCTCTCAAGGTGAAGGAGCTATCGTTAGTCGAGAGAAATTAGCAACACTTAATATCACTGATCAAGAAAAAACTATAGAATTGCTGCTTTTGCGAGAGATAATTGAAGTAGTGGGTGATGATGGCTATTGCTTTCAAATAGAATTAGTACGGCGTTGGTTTTTATCGGAAAAATTGTAGGAAAATTTGGTAGATGATGGGCAACGATGTTGCCCATTTTTAATCATAATATTTAATGAATAAACTCAACAGATTCGTCAATATGGACTGTATCAGCTATATCTATTCCCTTACCGATTATTACATTTTTCAGAATCCCATGACCAGTTGTCCCATTATTAATAATTGTCCCAGTTAAAATACCTTCAATTTCATCACTATCCTAATTCAAACCAGTTATTATTGCTCCAGCTTCAACAATTAAGTTAGAAGCCCAACCATGAGTTTCCATATTTCCAGTTAAAATAGCATTAGATACACTGGAATTGTTGGCAATAAATATATCTCCTACCTCTTTATTTTGGAAAGTACAGTAGGTATGGATTTTGTAGCTATCTGGGCATGGTTTGGTTAGTGATGAATTAAAGATTGGTGGTGTATTAGTTGTGGATATATCGTTTTCTAAATCTTTATTAACCGAAGCATTATCTTCTGCTTCAGTTGGAGTTATAACTAATTCTTCATCATCAGTTTTATTAATTTCAGGAACAGATGACGGAGTGTTGGGTTTATTAACTTCTACTTGGGAAAGTTATTTAAGTTTCATTCCTTAAGGTTTTTGATGTTTTTACTCCATATTTCCCTTTCTTATACTTAATTTTCCATAAAAATGTCATTTATACAAGTCTTTTGACGTATTCTTTTGACATATTTCCGTGATCTGGCTAATATTCAATAATTTGGTTATTCTATTATGAAACACATACAAAGTGTATGAATATGAATTCTTTATTTGAATGTGCTTATGAAATAAAAAAAGCTACTGGTTGGTCTCAAGAGAAAATAGGGGCTGAAACTGGGTTGGCGGTTAGTACGATTAGTCGAATTTTTCGGGTACCGGGTTATGCGGGTAATGAAACTTCAAGTCGGCTTATTCAGCAGTTGCATGAGGAGGTGGTTGGTTCGCCTTTTCCAGCTTATATGGAGCAGTTGTTTAAGAAGTATGAGTATTGGAAGGAGCAGTATACCAAGAAGGAGTTTGCGGAACATTTGGAGGTTTTGGAGTCGTTGTTGAAGAATCATCGGGCGATTGATTCGTATGAGTTGGTGGCTTGTCGGGTATGTTGGTTGTTGGGGCATATTTTTTATGATCGGGCTTTTTATCTGCGAAAGGGTTATAAGTTGGAAATGTCTGAGTTGGCTTTGGTTTGGTATCGGAGAGCTTTGGATATTTTGGGGCATCATGAAGGTTTGATTGTTCAACGTTATAAGATTCAGCAGTGTATTGTTTCGACTAATTTTAATTTGTGTGATCGGAATGAGCGGTTGAGTAGTGAGGCTATTTATCGTTGTTTTGTGGATATGGATTATTTGCAGATTGTGAAGACGGTTATTAGGGAGGATTCTTGGAATTGGATTGCGGCTAGGAATGGTTTGGTGGCTGGGTCTATTTTGCAGGATTGGGAGAGTTGTTTGTTGTTTTGGGACACGATGCAGAAGGTAAATAAGAATTTTGCTGATTTGGATTTTGAGCCAGCGAATGAGTTGCCAGCTATAAGTCAAGATTCAGATTTAGTTTGGTTTGTTAAGCAGATTAAGGAGCGATCATGAAAAAGTTAGTTTTATTAGCAATTGTTATTTGTAACCTTTTGTTAAGTCCGGTTGTTTTTGCGGATATGGGTCGGGTGAGTGTTTTGGGGTTAAGTATCCAATTAAATGATAATATTTTGAGAAATTATGAATGAGCTTATACCATTTTTGCGAGATGCTTACAACCTAGTCGCACAGGTTCATAATAAAGTACCTACCGAAACATTAGAAAAAGCAATGGATGCAATAAAAATAGCTATAAATGAACAGCAAAAAATTGATCAAGAAATGATGAATAGTGATTCTATAAAGAAAGATATAGAAAAAATGAAAAAAGTTTTTAAATCAATATGAAGTCTTGATAAATAATCTTTTTATTTCATAAATTAATTTTTCAAGGTATTTACTTATAACTTCTTTTGAAGCCTCATTTGGTAAAGATAAGTTGTCTAATTTTTTTTCTCTAATAAAATTAAATGCACTTATATAAAGTTCAGGGTATAATACCAATTCTGAATCAAATTGTGTATCAAACATATTTAAAGGTAGGTATTCGCTACTTCTAAGACTCCTAATAAGCCAAACAGTAAGAAAAATAAATAAATCTTGACAAAATGTATTTTTACTAGGAATTGTATGACTATTTAAAACAAAATTATATGTTTCTATAGTTATTTTTTTTAAACAAGTAGGTTCATTTTCCTTTAACCAAGATATTTGTTTAATAGCATCTTGACGAGCTTTTAGATTTTCTAATAATAATTTTTCTTTGTTTTTTGATTCATTAGGATAAAACTTTTCTTTTACTTTTATAACTTTTTCAATTGCATCATTTGTTATATTATCAGATTTATAAGCCCGATTTTTACATATTATTAGCTTGTCAGAAAGACCATAAGAAGATATCTTAGGTAAAGGTAAATTTTTACTTGCCAATCGTTCATTCAAACCACTAAAAATATCATGAAGTGTTAATGTTTTTCCAGCATTATCAATACCATGTTCTAAAATAGTTAATAATTGACTAGTAAAAGCTGTAAAATTTTTATTTTCTGGAGATTCAGCTTTGGCAGTTTCATTACCAGTAGTTGCTGTAATCAAAAACACTTTTTTTTCTTTATCATCAATATATTTTGTTGCAAGACCACTGAAACAACAATCTAAAATGAAAATAATATTTTTTGCTTTACTCTTATCTATAATAGTTTGTAATAATTCTCCAGATAAAATTGCACCAGTATTTTTAGGATCGCTAGAGTGAGTTTCTGTTGTTGTAAAATAAAGCTCTTTATAATGACGAATACAATGACCCACATAATAAAAGATTACTGTATCAGTAGCTTTTGGTATAACTTTTATTATTTTTTTAGTTATTTTGCTATAACTACTCTTGTCAATTAGCATAAGAGTATTTTTTTTGTCAATATCAACAATTGTAGATAGTAGTTTTCTTAGCTTAGTAAGATTATCTATAGCATTAGGAATAGGGAAAAAATTTTCATCTTTAATTTCACTTGTTCCAATTAAAATAGCCCGAGTATTTTTTGGATCAATTTTTACTAAATCTTGTTTTTTAGCATTACAGATATTTAAGTTATTATACTTTGTTATTAAGTTTTTATCTGTTGTTTTTTTATTATCTATTTGTTGCTCTAAAGGTAATTTTTTTGGCAATACAGATATATTACTATCATTTTGAATAGACAAAGGATTACTCTTCAATAAATTAATAACAAAAGCCGCTGCAACATCAGCCGCATACTCTTGCCATTCATCATTTTTACTAGAATCAGCCCAATCACAAATACCTTTAACCATAAGAAATTCTGGGCGTGATTCAGCCATATATGCTGCTAAGGCTGTACCATATCCCTCCATTTCTATACCAACTAATTTTGACCAATGATCTTGTATTTTAGAAGCTGAATTATTATCAGCAAGAATTTTTTCACCTGAAGCAATAACACCCCAATGAATATTTGGATTGACTCGTCCAGTTGTACCATCTGGTCGTTCAAGAATTGGTTTTAAAATCCATTGTTTATAAGAAAATTTTTTAGCGGCTTGAATGATCTTATGTGTAGGACGTAGAACATCATCACGTGATTCAGTAGTCTCATCTTTTATTTTCTGCTGTTCATATCCAACAATTTGTTCTGCTGCAATTAAATCTCCCAATAAACGTTTATCCTTGGTTATATTTATTAAATCAGTTTGTTCATTATCATCTTGCATACCGCCAGCAATACCAGCCAAAACAATTAAATTTGGATTCAAGTCATTAATTACTTGTGTTGTTGTAATACCAACTGCAACATTGCCCATTTTATTTTGACAAAGTAGAACAACTTGACAGAAATTTTCCTTATTATCATTAGATAAATTAAATTTATCTGCGGTATAACTTCCTACTTGAATTTTTTCACATTTATTATTATCTAAATGACGTAAAACGGCATTTTTTTCTTTCTCAAGTGCCGTTATAATAACCACATCTGCTTTTTTCATTATATTTTTACTCAAATAATTTACACATTAACGACCTTTTTTTAAATCAGCATACTTAAAAATAAATATCCCTAAACCACAAAGTAATATTATTTCAATAATAAAAACAAAAATCAAGAGATAATCCCAAGATTTAGACCATAAATCCCAAAATAATAAAAGAGAAAATAATCCTGATAAACAAAATGTTACTTCATCAATAAATAACTGAGTTTTCTTGCGTATTTTTCTCCAATTATCACTTCTATGCCCAGTTTCCCAGCCAAATAATGGCTCTGATATCTCATCAATTAAATTTTCATTAACCAATTTTTCCAGCTTATCCGTCATATCATACCGAATATATCTACCAATAGCAGAAATTTTTTCATCATTAACCAAATATGTCCAGCCCAAGATTAAACAAACCCAAGGTAATACTAAAAATACATGGTAATGTGATGGACTAGTGATAGAATAAGACAAAATACCACCAAAAGCAGCTAAAGTAACATATAACAAATTATCTCTAAAACGCATCCGCATAACTTGTTCATCTTTTAACTTCACATATTCATTAAGATGTATCCATAACAACCATTCTTTAGGTTCATCTATTTTTCTTGGTATAGAAGGATTAACAGCATCATTTGGTAACATATTTTTCTCCAATCAGATAAGAACTATTGTTATACATTTCAGTTAAAAATAAATTATATTAGCTTCACGTTTAATTCATATTGGATTAAATCTGGCATAAGACCTCCAAATAATAAATATTTAATTTACCTTAAAAAATTCTGCATAAACCAGTACAAAATTATACACTTATATATTATACACATATAACTAGTTTATGTGGCAAATTATACCAAAAATTACAGATAGTTTGCAACATTTTTTCCCCTATTCCCAGCAACTTATTAAGAATACAATCAAGACGCACCAGTATCATATTCAAACCAAGCAGATTTAATTTCGGATTTTATTGAATCCACAGTCCTTTAAATTAACTACTAGCTTTCCACTCAGGAACCATATGCTGAACTATTTTAACAATATCCTCTTCAGCATATCTATCACAAGCACCTGTTAACTCTTCTAAAGTAGCGGTCAATTGCTGTAAACTATTACTACGATGATCAGCAAGTAAAACCTTAGCATGAGTTGTTTTGCCAAGTTTTTCATCGGCATGGAACAACTCCTCATACAACTTTTCACCGGGACGTAAACCAGTATAAGTTATTTGAATATCCTTGCCGGGATACTTGCCAGATAAACGAATCATTTGTTCAGCTAAATATTTGATTTTAACTGGTTTACCCATATCCAATACAAATATTTCGCCACCCTGCCCCATTGAACCAGCTTGCAAAATCAACTGACAAGCCTCTGGAATAGTCATAAAATAACGACTTATATCAGGATGAGTAACAGTAACTGGACCACCAGCAGCAATCTGTTTATTAAATAACGGTACAACACTACCAGCCGAACCAAGTACATTCCCAAATCTAACTGTTATAAAATGAGTTTTCGCACGATCATTCATTGCCTGACAGATAATTTCCGCTGCCCGCTTAGTCGCTCCCATAATATTAGTTGGATTGACAGCTTTATCGGTAGAAATCATCACAAAAGCTTGACAACCTTGTTCCGCAACAGCTTTGGCCAAAGTTCGAGTTCCCAAAATATTATTTCGCACTGCCTCTCTTGCTTGAGATTGCAACATTGGTACATGTTTATAAGCAGCCGCATGAAATACTACATCTGGTTGATAATTCTGTAAAATATGCCGCATTGCAACTGGATCAGTTATATCACCTAAACAAGCATGGAGAATTAAATTTGGAAACTCCTGTCGCAACTGCATTTCTACTTTATATAAGTTAAACTCTCCACGCTCAACAATTACCAGAGAATTAGGCGTTAATTTAGCAATTTGACGACATAACTCAGAACCAATTGAACCACCGCCACCACTGACCATAACTGTTTTGGCATGTAAACCAGCCACTATTATCTGCCAGTCTAATTGAATTTTGGCTCTACCTAATAAATCATCAATTGCAACTGCATGTAAATCATTGAGATTAACCTGTTGATTGATAACTCGGTCTAATTTTGGTAAAGTTCTAACTGGTGTGCTGCATCGTTCGCATAGTTCTATGATTCGCCGCATCTGCTCTTCAGTGGCGGATGGCATAGCGATAACGATTATGTCAACGTCTAATGATTCAGTTATTTCGGAAAGCTTATCAATACTTCCCAGCACGGGTACGCCTTGTACTTTACCACCATGCAAGCGTTTACGGTCATCTAAAAAACCAACTGGCATATAACCACTACCACGATTACGCAACATGTCACGCACTAACATATCGCCAGAACTACCTGAACCTAGAATTAAAACTCGTTGCGGTTGGGTATTGTCGGTTAATATGAATTCTAACGAATGTTCATGCCATAGACGGTATAATAAACGTGGCATTCCCAATGCGGCTATTAGTAAAAATGGGTAAAATAATAGGGATGAACGGGGGATAAATTCTAACCGATTGAACAATACAAGAACTAAAACTATTATAAAAGTTCCAATAATAGAAGTTCTTAATATAGTTACTAAATCAGGTAAACTGGCAAACCTCCATACTCCTTTGTATAAACCACCGTACCATAAGACAAAGCTTTGCACTCCTACGGCAATTGGTAAAACTTGCCAGAAAACAGTTGCAACATTTGGTTCTAAAGGCAAATCGTAACGCAGTATGATCGCTAAGGTCCAAGCTATAGCGACCATAAAAATGTCATGTAAAATGATTGGAATACGATGGTAACTAAAGTACAATTTAGCCTCCGGTTACGTTCATATAACGCATGATCTGTGGTTCTCGATTTAACTCAAAATCATGGCCTTTGGGTTTGTGGGCTATTGAATTAATAATTGTCTGCTTAAGAAATTCTAGGTCATCAGGATGTTGGCGTATTATATCTCGCAAATTAATTGAATTTTCCTTGCCTAAACACAGAAGCAAATGGCCATCCGTGGTTATTCGAACCCGATTACAGGTATCACAAAAATTGTGGCTATGAGGAGAAATAAATCCAATTCGAGTATTAGTTTGTGGAATTCGATAGTATTTGGAAGGGCCAGCAGTTGTCTCTGTTGAGGCTATTAGGTTAAATACTTGTCTTAAATCACTACGAATTTGGTCACTGGAATAGAAGGCTTCGGCCCGATCATGGCTACCGATTGTACCTAATGGCATTTCTTCAATGAAGCTAATGTCTATATGACGTTCAATTGCAAATTTAACTAAATCAACCACTTCATTATGATTGCGATTTTTTAAAATAACTGCATTTAGCTTAATTCCTTGGAAACCAGCTTTGATTGCTGCTTCAATACCTTGTAAAACGCTATCAAGTTTATCAGCCTGAGTTATTTTCTGAAATTTGTCTGGTTTTAAGGTATCGAGACTGATATTGATTCTTTTTAATCCGGCTTCTTTAAGTGGTTGAGCCATTTTCACAAGTTGAGAACCGTTGGTTGTTAGTACCAGTTCATTCAATCCACTTAGTTTGCCTAAGTTTTGAAATAGTTGCAATATATTAGAACGTACCAGAGGTTCGCCTCCAGTTAAACGGATTTTAGTCACTCCTAGTTCAATAAATGCACGGCCTAACCATTCAAGTTCTTCTAAGGTTAATACTTGCTTACGGGGCAAAAAAGTCATTTTTTCACCCATGCAATAAACGCATCGAAAGTCACAGCGATCTGTAACTGACATACGCACATAGGTGATTTTTCGGTCGAAACGGTCGGTTAATTGAAAGGGCATATTTGATTAATCATCTGTGATGATTTTTAAACTGATTGCTGTACACTGTTTTAAAATACAGCTTATTATATCAGTTTTTGTTGCTTAATCAAATTGGGGGTTGACTTAAGAAAATCTAAAAAACTATCTAAATCATAAAAACTCAAGATTTAAGTTCCAATTCCAACAACTCATCTATCACTCCCTCTTCCAACAACATTTCTCTAAATAATGGTACACAATAATAATAAATACCTTTTTCATACTTCAAAATATAAGCTAATTCAAGCCGTCCTAATGATTGGTTTAGTTGTTCAGCGGTATAAGCATACTGGTTATCATTAAGTATATTAATAATATCTTTTTTGTTAAATTGTCCTTGTTTAACAGTAGCATAAATAATAATTCTATCTAAACGTGTAGCTTGTTCATCTTTAATTAACCTTCGCCATCTTTCATTTAAAGAAGTTCTTATGTCCCAACAATTTAAAGCTTTATCAACATCTTTGTAATTTAATTTACGTTTTTTACTTGATAGTTTTTTTAACATATTATCACTAGCAATTGCAATCAAGTTGGCTCTTTGTCCTGTATCAATAATAATTTTTTTAATCAATCTTTCATTAATATAACTGACACCTAATAATTTCATTGGCTCTGTTATTAATTTATAACAAGCTTCTGTTTCCAGAGCATTAACAAAAATAGTCTCTCCAAAATTTAATAATGGTGATTGATAATCCAATGCTACTGCTTCATATAAACGCCAAAACCCTGCAAAAATAAAATTACAATATCCTTCTTCAGTAATATTTCTAATTTTATTTAAAGTTTGATAATCTTTTTCGATTTCATCTTTAAAAAAATCATCTGCTTCGTCAATTAAAAACAAATATTTTTGTTTATTTTTAGTTAATAAATCCAATAAAATATGTAAAGGAGTATTTATATCTAAATTTAAAGTAAGATTTAATTTTATTAACAAATCAGAAGTATCTTTTAATGAAATATAACAACAATTAACATCAGAATTATCTTCATAGTTACGTTGTATTTTTTTTAGCAAACTTGATTTTCCTACTTGTCTTCCTCCAACAATAAGGTAATTTTTTGGTTCACAGCTAAGAATTTGTGTTACAATCTGCTTACGTCCAAAAAATATGTAATCTTTCTCAATACTACCACCAGTTTTATAAGGGGAAATAGTACTAAATTCCAATTGATTAGCTAGTAAATACATAAAAAAATCTATTGCTTTGGGTGATAATAGTAATTCAGATAATTCTTTAGCATTTGGTATTACTAATAAATTTTTGTCTTCTTTAATTTTTATAGGTAAATTTAATCTTTGTTTTGGTTCTAAACTAATTAGTATTATTGCTTTTACATTTACTTCACCTTCAGATTGTCTTAATTGCTTAGAAATATCTTTTAATTGCTTAATTACTTCTTCTGCTAATAAATGTTTTGGTAAGAAATAGATAAAATAATTAGTTAATCGAAGAGGAAATGAGTTATCAAATACGAGTTTAAATACGTTAGAATTTTCTGTGGGTTGTATTTCTGCATTTAATCGTTCTGCTAATAGTTCAACCCGTTCTATATTAGACATTTCAACAAAGTTAATAGCTTTATCTAACCATGTTTCAGATGGTATATCATTACTTGATAAAACTGAATCAAGGCAATTAATATATTGAAGTGAACGTTTAGTTTCAGCAAGTTTATCTAACGGTAGTATTAATAATTTTGAAGGTTTATTTACTAATTCATTCATTAGATCACGTACTACTGGATAAAAATAAAAATAAAGATAAAAATAATAAAATACAATTACAAATAAGGCACTCAATCCTATTATTGACACCCAATTTGTATATGGAATAGGAATTGTACCAAATTCAACTTTACGAATAATATGGTTACGTTTCTCACTAATATATAAACCAATTACAAAGCCATTTTTATTGCCATCTTCATTATCTATAATTAAAGCAATATCTTCGGGACCATTTAATGATGCTTTAATCGCATTACCTCCATCACCACTGTAACCTTGCTTTTTACTTCCAGCTATAGTTGTAATAATATTGTTTTGGTCAATATAACGGATTCGATTTTCGTCTTGATCAACGATATATAATTCACCTGTATTAGTTGCAACAAGATTATTTGGATGTGCAAATGTTGCATTTATTGCTTTTCCATTATCACCGCCATGTTTTTTAACTCCTTTTTTACCGGCAATAGTAGTCATTATATTAGTATCTTTATCAACTTTACGAATGACAAGATTAGAAGTATCAGCAATATACATATTTCCATCTTTATCTAAAGCAACAGATTCAGGTTGGTATAATTTAACTTGTAAGGCATCTCCTTCCTTAACATCTTCATCCTCCCCACTGTTTCTACAAATACCAGCAACAATAGTTATTGTAGGGTTAGCATTAATATTTATTTTACGAATACAATGGTTATTTCTATCAGCTAAATACATGTTTTGACTTTCAACATCTATTGAAATGCCGCCATATAATGCGTTAATTTTTGCTCCTAATGCTGGTATATTATTACTAGCAGAACCGGGTTTTTCACCACCTATAAACGGTACAATATCTCCTTTTTCGGTCACTTTATACACACAAGCTGTATTAACCAGAATATATAAATTTTTATTATTATCTACAGCAACACTAACAGGTTCAGAAAGTATGACTTCTATGGCTTTCATAGGTTCTGATTTTTTACAAGAAATAGGTTTTGAACCACCACCAGCAACAGTAGTAGTAATATTTTTTCTTTTGTCTATTTTACGCACTCGATTATTTTCAAAATCGGCAAAATAAATATTGCCTTCCACGTCTGTTGTAATTCCTCTTGGACGCCTTATTTTCACTGCTTTTGGTATTTTTATATATATTCCATCTCCCTTGTAACCAGGACCTCCATCACCAACAACTGTACTAATTCGATTACCTGTTTGTACATCAAATAATGGTAAAGTTAATCCTATTGTCAGCATTACAAGAAACAAAAATATATATAAAATTACTTTTGGTTTTACTATGGGCATATTATTTATTACCAAATATCAGTTAAATATTATTCATTCTTAATTAGAATAAGAGTTAACTACTTGTTTGCCAACCTCTCTTATTATTTCACATCGCCAACCTAACATTCCTTCCTCAATTTTAAAAACATTATTCCAATACAACCTGCATAGTAAAGTATTATTGTAGAGTATTCCAGTAGACATCTTATGTTTTTGGTTGTGCTTTAACCATTTAGATAATTTATCTCGATCACCACTACTTTTAATAACTGAACTAAATAATTGCCATAAATTACTGGTATCCAAAAGTATCTTTGAATGTTCTTCCCAAGATAAATTAGGGTTGTTTTTTTTAAGTTTTATCGATTCTAATAATAATTCTGGATGTCCACCACATATTCTTAATATTTCATTTGCATCTTCTGTTTCTAAATCTAAATTTTTTTGAAAATAACTAATAGCTTCGACATCTTCAATACCAAGCTCAGGCTTTGACTCAAAATCTTCACACATACTTAGCAGTGAATGTTCATCTAATGGTTCTGATTTAAGTTGAGCTAATTTTTTACTTCCCCATAAAATCAAATGTAGTTTAGATGAACCAATTTCATCCATAGTACTACGTATTATTTTTCCTAATGCAGATTCTAAATTTGGTGAACATCGCTCAAGTCGACTGATTAATAAAAATAATGGAGTACTTTCTTGTACTTTTTCTTTTAATTTGATTTCAAATTGATGAGAATTTTGTATATTGTTCCATCCAAATTGTTTACCTAACTCTGGAAAATATTCATTAATATCTTCAGAAAAACCTGCTGGTGGTTGTAAATGCACGGTATTTCCAAGTGGGTATCTTTTTCTAGCTTGATTATATAAAGCATTAGCAAAAGGTAGAGATTTCCAATTTATTGGAGTAAGCCAAATTTTATATGGTGGATTAGAATTTGATAATTCATCTAATCCTGCCTGAAAATCTTTACTTAATAAAACATCTTCTAAATCCTTTTTTTTGTATTTTTCATCAGGAAATGCTGCTGTAATGAACTCTTCAGATTCTTGTTTATTTAGTTTAAAAAAATTAGCAAGAAGTTCTATTGTTTTAATATCTTGAGGTAACTTACCATTCACCCAATGCCAAATAGTCTCGCGTCTCACACCTATTTCATCAGCAATAGCTTTTACCCTAAAAGGACGTTTATATTTGGTCAATAACTTTGCGAAAGACATTCTTTAATTCCTCTCTGATAATTAATCTAGCTTAATCAAAATTTATTATTCTCTATTTATTATCTTATGTCAACATCAAAAATGTTAAAGATATTTAGGCAAAATTAGACAATTAACAGTTTCGTTAAATTTATTTTTAACTGGAAAATAATGGTAAATAATATAATTATTATTTTCAATATGTTATTAATAAATTACCATTAATTTAACAATTTAGGTAATATTCAAAATTAAATAACAAACATACAATGAGCCCATCATATTTACTTTAAAGGTGATTAAAAAATGTCTAAATATTTTCTTGTAGGTTTAGTACTACTAGTAACAGCCTGTCATCATACGAGACCTGATTCAGAACTAAGATTCTATCAGGTAGTTACAGGAGATACTTTATATAGTATTGCCGAAGCACATAAAATGGCCGTAAATTATTTGGCAAACTGTAACAATTTAGTAGCCCCTTATTCATTAACAGTAGGGCAATGGCTAAAAACAAACTGTTTTGCAACAACTCGTAAAGAACCTTCTAATAGTTGCAAACATGTAGTAGAAGAAGGTGATACTTTATCTTTAATATCAAGAAAATGTGGGTGTAGTATTAATTCAATTATCGACTTAAATAATATCAAGAACCCTAATCAAATCTTGGTAGGAGATACATTGTCAATTTGCTAAAAGCTTTCCTTCAAAAATCATATTAATGTAGGAGAATTATATGTATTTATATTTTAGCGACAGGATGGGATTGTTTTATTGGAGTTTTTTTAAAGGATTTTCTGTTTGGTTAATACTAGTGTTGGTAATTTATATTACTAATAAATATTTGAAATATTTTTACTTTGATGGTTTTGAATCAATTTTTGAATCTTTCATAATGGTTTTTACAAGCTACGTTGTTTTCATTTATATAGCTTGTTTTATTTTAGGTGTGATTTGTATAATTATGAGTATTAAACACGGTAATTTTTATCCGTGTGAATTTTGTGCTTGGCTTAATTACATAGTTTACTGTGATGATAGAAGTATTATGGATATGTGTATGTATGGCAGAATTCATCGATAGTATAACTTTTTACATTTTGGAGATTATTAACTATGAATAAAATACTTTGCAAGCTATTGTTGATTTTAATGTTTTTAGTGCCATCAGTATCTTTCGCTAAACCCACACCTATATTTTTACAGACAGGCGACGAGCTATTTGAAATAGAAGATGCACCAAAATTGTGGGATGGGTCTTCAATTGGATACGCATGTAAGCGGTTTGGCTTGTTCTACGCAGATTTATGGACTTGGGATTGTAAGATAATGGTGATAAATATTGATGAGTTCTCTGCTGGTGAGCTTGATGAAGAAATGAGGCTTGAGTTCTCATCCATGTACTCACTTAGCGATAGGGTACGTAATCCTTGGAATCATTATGGTGGATTTGTCTTAGCTCTATTTATAATCAGTATAGTAGTTATTAAGCTACGGCAATAATAAGATACGAGGAGAAATTATTATGTTTTTCAATGAAATATTTGATTCATCGTCCAATATTTTTTGGCTAGGTTTTTTAGTTTGGTCAGTAATAGGGTTATCGATCTATATTGCTAGTAACCACTGGCAGTACTCAGAACTCAAATCGATTATTGGGATCGTAATGCTAATTTTACTCGGGTATTTTGTTATTATACCCATAGCTTGTATATTTATAGATATTGGCTGTTATATTATGAGTTACTTTAAAGGCTATGATTATAATAATCAAATCCATGAATGGTGCAAATGGCTTCACACAGCTTGTAGCGAAAAATGTAAATATTGAGCATTATAAATGTGAGAATATACAGCAAAAACAGTTATTTTTATGCAGAAAAATATTGGAATATCGTTCCCAAACTCCAGTTTGGGAATGCACTGCCAAGAAGCTCCGCTTCGTCTTAACAATGATATATTTCAATTCAAAGCAGAACTTTAACTGCATTGTGTTCCCAAACAGAAGTTTGAGAACAATAATCATAATTGCTGAAATTTTTTACAGCAGACCTAAATAGGTTTTCAAAATCTGTTAAGTCTTATTTTTAATGAGTTAAATGTTATAGTTGGTCAAAATGCCAACCTAATATTTTAATAATTGGTCATTTTGATGAATTTAAAAAATTTTCCTAATCTATATAATGGGAATTGTTAACTTCACAATTAAATGGTATATCAATATGAAATTTAAAATTAAGTTACTACTAATGGTGTTTAGTTTTATACTACTTCAAGCTTGTTTTCATCACAAACAAACAACTCCTGTAATTCCACATCAGGTTTTATCTGGGGAAAACCTTAATGCCATTATAAATTTGTATGGAATTTCTGATAATGACGTAGAGGTATTAATAAAGTTCAATGATCTTCAACCTCCAGATTATTATATACGTGTCGGTGATACTCTATATGTTCCTAAATACATGATACTTAAGCCTAAATCTTGTTATCAGAAACATGTTGTAGTTAAAGGTGATAATGTATATTCTTTAACTAGAAAATATGGTCTTAGCAAAGGCGATATAGATAATTGGAATAACCTAAAAGACTCTAACCAATTGTCCATAGGGCAAAGATTAATAGTTTCCCCACCTAATAATCCAGCTTGTTCGCAGTCCAATCGTAGATAAGTGATTTGGTGAACACATATTTAACCATAATGATTTTTTGTAGTTAATTCATGGAATTCAAAATAAATCTTGGATTCCATTACATTAAGAGGTTTATTATGAACGTAAAACAATTATTAGTTATTTTATGTTGTATCAGCTTGTTACCATCTTTTGTGGTAGCAGAAACTTTTGGAATAGTCATATATAAAGGCAAGACTCAATTGAGAGTTCGTAAAGCTCCTAGTACAAATGCAAAAGAGATTAATGGCCTACCATATGGAGAAGTAGTAAAAATTTTAACCAAGCCAAGTAGTTCTTGGCATAAAATTGAATACCGTCAAGGATTAAGAGGTTATTCTTTTGGCAATTACGGTAAAAATATTCTCCCCTTGCCTTATGAACAATACGATGCTTGTGTAAAAGTTGTAGCTGAATCACTGAATGTCCGTACTGGTCCAGCTTATCATGATCGAAAAGATGGAACTCCCCAATATTTTCGTGTAATTAACGAAATTGCTGAAGGTTCTATATTGCAAGTTTTGGGCAGAATAGCGTACAGAAACTGGGAAGGAAATAATGTTGTATGGTTTAGAATCCAAGATGCTAATATGCAAACTGGTCATTATATTAACGGAAATTCCAAATATGTTTTACCAGCAAATTGTCAAAATATTGTTAATTATTCCAATTATTTTGATGAGGAATTAGAAGAAACTGAAGAATCAGAAGAAATGCAACTTGAATATCGTGAAAGAAAGATTGAAAAAAATCCTGAAGAAACATTTTACAATTGCAATATACAATCTAATGCAAAATCTCGTAATTGTATAGAAAATATTTGTAAAACAACAAGTATTACAGATGAGGAGTATAAAAGCTGTAAATATGCTTGTGAAAAAAGGAGAGCAACTGACAAGGAGGAATGTAATTATAGACATAGAAATTAAACTCGTAGGGTGTATAAACGAAGTGTCATACACCACATTTTTCTAACCGTTCACAATTCTCAATCAAAAACTTGGTTGAGAATTGTGGTTTTTATTAGGAGAAACCAAATAGAAGAAATCCAAAAATTTAGAATATTCCATTTGGCTATCTTATTCTTGAATCCCTAACAGCATCTAGGATATTTTGAGTTGTAGCTTTAGTTTTAATCCCAGAAATATCAAATGGTGAAGTTGTATGTTTTGATTTTAAAGAAAATAATGCACCATCTTTTCTGCGAATTTCAACTTCTTCTTTTTGAGCTAATATTAATAGCTTAGAAAGATTTTGTCTAGCTTCTGAATAAGTAAATACTTTCATTTTATTACCTCAATGTTAAGTTCAGTGGCTACTTGTTTCATACGTTTATCCAAAGTAATCAATGGATAATTAAGTGATTTTGCACATTGTAAAAAATAAGCATCATATGCATAAATATTGAAATCAATTGCAAGTTTTAGTGCTTGCTGAATATCTACGCCAATTAGTTTTACTGGAATGTTATTGGCAATTTTTTGAGCCATAACAGCTTCATCATTGGTAATTTGTTTACGCTTAACCATAGCAGATAAAGCATTACCAATTTCATATGGCAATATTTCTGGAGCAGTTGCTTCAGTTTCTGATGTTAGCTGAATGATGTAATCTTTTTCTGGTTCATCTAAAACAACTGCTAATAATATGTTTGTGTCTACTATTATATTCATAATGAATAATTGTACAACTATAAATTATTTTAGCAAGAATTCATATTTATTAATAACTTTTAAGGAAACTTTATGAAAAACCAAGTATTAGCATTATTATTAGTTGTATCCGAAGTAGTAATCGCCTCACCAACCGCAGAGGAATATCCACATTGGAAAGAATGCTTCCCATCAGGAACTTTTTCTGCTGAACAAGACAGATGTTCTAAACTCCAACAAGTCGATGAATTCATTGACCAACATGCCAATCAAAACAAAGGAGCCGTATTTGATTTTGATGGTACGCTTTACAATGAAGGTATTGATTTAAAGGAGGAACATGGAACTGAATTAAACGGTAAGCAAGTGAAAGTTGTGGGACAACCAGCGTGGCATCGTTGGGCAGCCAACCATTGGCATGAATATCCAAAATTAGATTTATTTCCACTGTACAGAACGAAAGGCAACAACCATTTAGAAGCACTTATTAATGTTGATAACTATCTGGAAGGTAAGAGTAATTCTAAAACTGGCAAAGTGACTGGCTATCATAAATTCCGCCAAATCGGAACCTTAGAAGCTGGTATGACACCAGAAAATATGGCTGAAGCAGTCAAACTTTATCTGGACAATTACAGCCCAGAAGATTATGCTTTCAAGCCTGTATTAGACATTATGCAGAATATGATCAACAACAAATTTAAAGTTTGGATCATAACTGGAAGCAATCCTTATTTCGTTTCAGTAGTATTAGATAGGATTGAACAACTTGATACAACTGGATATTTTAATTTTGGTGATTTGTCAGTAACTCCTCATCAACCTTCTTCAAAAAATGGGAAAACCATCAACTCCAGAATAGTTGGTAATGCTGCCAAAGTATACAACGGTAAATTTACAGCCGTTTGGGATGATAGATATTTACCCAGAAACAAGTATAAAGAACTGTATGCTGTGATGAAAGAAGGCAAGCGTTTGGTTATCAGGGATTATATTGAACCATATGATAATACTGATATTATTGCTTGTGTTGGTAATAGTGGCGGTGATTTTGAGATGATGGATTATGTATTGAACAAACCTGATTCCAAAGGGATTTTTATTAATCCTCGTGGTAGACTAAAAAAATTGGAAGATAACCCAAATACAGCAACTTTTTCTATGTCTCGGAATTTAGACCCAGAACAAAGAATGTTCAACTCCATCAACAGCCTACACCAACAATTTCTTGATGCTGAGAAAGATTTTTCATTAACTATTCCAGAATCTTGGAAAGATATTGAATTTAAACATATAGTTGGTTGTGGTATGGGCGGAAGTTCCTTGCATTACCAAGTATTTAACTCAACTAGTCTATCTGAACAGAAGATAGTCATAGCCAATGATTACAATATCCCAAAGTATGTTGATTTAAAACAAGCTTTAGTTATTGGTAGTTCATTTTCTGGAGGAACAGAAGAAACTATATCTTGCTTTAAACAAGCTATTGATGGTAGAGCTAAAACTATTGCTATTACTGGAAAAGAAAAAGGTGAACTTGCTAAAATTGCATCTGATAACAATATTCCTATTCTATACCTTGGTTTAGGAGATATTGAACCAAGAGTGGCTATTGGCAAGTACTTCACGTATTTAGTTAAGATACTACATAAACTTGGTTTGTCTAAAATGTTTGATGTTAATGCCGTTGCAGATAATTTGAAACAGCAAGATTTATTTCCAGAAACTCAACAACTTGCTCCAAAAATGATAGGTTCAACTGTGATGATTTATTCAGGTAAATCTTTCAGCAGCACTGCCAGAATAGCCAAAACCATCATCAACGAAAATGGCAAACACCCATCTTTCCAAAGTGAATTACCAGAAGCTAACCACAATGAAATAGAAGGTTACATCAATGCTGATGGAAAATACACCCTTATATTCTTTGACAATCCAAAAAATGATCATCCTAAAATCAGAGAACGCTTTGAAAAAACGGTTATTTCTGTCAAAAAACATTCTCAAGCTGATATTATTAACTATATTTATCAACCAACTGGAAATTTATATATAGAAAGGGTTTTTAATGCTTTGTTGTGGAGTCATTATCTTGGTTATAACCTTGCTATTATCTCCGATGTTAAACCGAAAGAAGTTGATATTATTAAGTGTTTTAAAGAACAGCTTAAAGGAAATGATTGTTAAGTAAGCTTTTTGATAGCTCGTTAGGGTGTATAAACGAAGTGTCATACACCACATTTTTCTAACCTTCAAAATCGCTGCGAAACATGGAGAGGCGAAGCCGAAGTCGAGTAGTCCGCGACTTGCGTGAGAGTTCTTAAATTTGAAGAAATAGTTAAGCGGAGCGGTGTTTCTTGAAATCAAGTCGCAAACTCTACTTGGTTTCGACTTAGCTTTTTCATGTCTCGTAGCAATTGCTTATCTTTTGACATTTAGGTTATGTTTGGATTAAAATATATTTTTTACAACAGGATAAATAATGATGCAACAACAAATAGAAACATATTTAGCAGATGAAACTAAACTTTATCAGGAATGGTTCGCAATATATAATCCTCCAATAGATGGTGTAGATGGTGAAATTGTTAAATTTGCTGAAACAGAATCTTTAGATTCATTGAAGAAACGTTTTGCCACTTGGTTTGACAGCCAAGAAAAGGCTTTACGTAAAATAATCTGTGAAGAATGGGGTTATAACAAAAAAACCTTTGAAAATAAGCTTGCATTAATTACTGCTATTGCAATTGATTGTTTAGTAGTAACTTATGAACTTTCTACTGCTAATACAATAACAATAGCTACAATTTTAGTAGCTGATGGTTATTTGGAGCGTTTATGTCCGGAAACTGAAGTGAAAAGTTAAAAATGTCTGAAGTTCATAAACTTAGTGTTGCCAATCAAAATGACAATGACCCAAATGGGTCAGGGCAACTATAAATATAGCATTTCCCGATTAAATAGATTACAGTAATACAAAATAAATAATTGATATTTTTGTAGAATTTAATTAATAATTAACCATTCATAATTAATAATTGCTATAACTGTTTCGCTGAGGAATGATTAGCTAACGGAATATGGACGTTCCATTAGCGTCATGAAATCTATGCGAAACTCGTTAAAAATCAATCATAAAGTAAAAGTAAAATCTTTCACCAATGCTCCCGGCAATCTAGCACTATTGGTTGAACGTACTTCATAAGTATCTGCTTCCATAATAAATTCTCTTTCGGCAGTCAAGGCTATTAAATTAGCTCCTAAAATATTGTATAAAGTTTCATCCCACCGCATAACGTTCAATGGAGCAACTATTTCTCCCTTTTCAACCCAAAAAGTGGCAAATCTGGTCATGCCAGTCATTCTGCAAGCTGGTCGATCAGAATAGTTTAAATACCATAAGTTATTGATATAAATACCAGTATCTAATTCACGCAATATATTATCAGCAGCAAAATTGCCAGCCGCTAAATCTATCGAAGTAGGGAATTCTTCATCATAAGCTCCGTTAGTATCCAACTCATATTCTTTTGCAGAACGTGGAGAAATAAGGGTTTTATCATAAATACCTTGTTTAATCAAGGAAATTTGGTCTGGTTTAATAAACCCTTGAGTTTGGAAAGTAGGAGCAGTTCCATCTTTGATATTTTCGGTGATTGTTATGCTTGGGTGTAAATTTTGTCCTTCCAACATTTGCAGTAAAGCGGTATCTTTTGTTCGATGGGACTTGATGCCGAAGCTATCCCAACTCAATAGCTGGAAAATTTCAAATAAAGCAGCCGGAGATAAATAAACTCGATATTTACCCGGCTCTATGGTGCGAGATTCCTGTTTTAATATTTGCAATTGATTGGTTGAGCTAGTTATTTTACTTTGAAATTCAGCATTATTCCACTCAAAACCAGCGTAAGCAGACTTAACCGCTTTGTCTTTACTGTGATATAAACTCCAATCAAAATTAAAGGTATAACTGCTATGCCAATTGCGTTGCCCAAAAGAGTTGGCAAAACCAGTAAAAATACCACCAGAAGCATAGATACCAACAAAATCACCAGTAGCAGTTAAAATTTCGTTAACTGCATCTTTAGCATCTAATAAATTATTAGTACCTATTGATTCGGTTGAATTTATTTCAGTTGCATAGAGTAAATATGGGTCTGCCGGAACATGCGGTAATTGATGACGAAGTTGCTGAATTGAAGCAGTCACCCGTTCATAATCGGTATTTAGTTCACCACTGAGGGCTAATTGTTCGCTGACATGGCGTTGACCATCAATCAAATCAATCATCAAATAACGTTGCTCAACACTGCCCGGCTGCCGAATTTGAGCTTTGTTAAATCTAATGAAATCAGATTGTTCTGCGGTTAGTTCGGCTAAATAAATTTCATTGCCTTGTAATTGTTTATCAATAAAATCGGCTAAGGTGTTAAAGTATTCTTGCATTACACACCTCCAAATACGTCAATATCAGCAAACACACAGGTTGGTGAAGCATGTCCGACTCGCATAATTTGATTTGGTTCACCCTTACCACAGTTAGGAACTCCAAAAACGTTGACAGTATTTTTGTCTCCAACTTTGCTTAAATTTCTCCAAAAAGTAGCTGATATACCTCGATAATTTGGATTTTTTACCACTTGAGTTAATTCTCCATTTTCTATTAATTGTCCCCACTCACAGCCAAATTGAAATTTATTGCGTGAATCATCAATTGACCATGAAGAATTAGTTCGCATCAAAATACCTCGTTCAATAGAACCTAACATATTTTCAAAACTACTAGTACCCGGTTCAACGTTAAGATTAGCCATTCTATCTATTGGTGGTCGATTCCAAGAGCTGGCTCGGGAATTGGCAACTCCGGCTGTATTGGCTCTGGTCTGTGAAATAGTTCCACCCAATGGAGTTTGCAAGATACCATTTTGAATAATATAAGTTTTTTTTGCTTCCAAACCTTCATCATCAAAATTATAACTGGCAAATTGATTAGTAACAGTTGGGTCAAATGTTACGTTAAGCAATTCCGAACCGTATTGATAGTTACCGAACATGTCCAAGCTAACAAAAGTAGTACCAGCATAGTTTCTTTCATCACCTAAAATTCGGTCTAATTCAAGTGGATGGCCGATAGATTCGTGAATTTGCAATATCATTTGATCGGGAGCTAACATAACATCCATACGATTATTTGGACAGTTAGGAGCAGCTAGTAATTGCAATGCTTCAGTAGCTAAAACCTTACCTTTGCCAATAAAATTTAGCTTATCTAACATTTCTAAGCCACCTTGCTGTCCATTGCTGAAATCCCCAAAAGTTCGCCGTTGCGTCTCAACTCCCTGATTAGCTATAACTCTTATATTTGGGATAATATATTGAAAATTTTGCTGAATTTCACTGCCAGTATTGGTCAAATAAATCTGTTCAGTTTGAATTGCTTGTAATGAGACTTCCCAATCAACAATTTTATCATTCAACTTACATTGTTCTGCTTCTTGACGTAATAAATCCAATTTGTCATTAGTTGATACACTATCCCAAATCTCTGTTACGGTTGAATTATATTCACCTTGGGCTTGTGACATATTGGTCTTAGTTAAATCAATTACCATATGATTACGACTATGTTCAGCCCACATTTGAGCTTTAGCCATAGCTTTCTTTAAACCAGTTTCAGTCAAATCACTGGTTGCTGCGTAACCTAAACCACCTTTATCAATGACAGTTAACATAACTCCAGTATCATGAGTACGAAGTGGTGGTTCAACAACTTTTTGGCGTACAGATAATTTTTCAGATGTTTCTGTTATATAACGTAATGAACAAAAATCGACTGGAGGAATTATATTTTGGAAACGTTGTTTAATGTGCATATATTAAATTGTATTTATGGTTTTTAATTCTTTAAGTTATCTGAATATTAAATTATTATATCCTGTTCATACTATTTTTGCTATAGTATACTTATCATTGGGTAAGCACAGGAATTTGTATTTAATCTGAACTAGCATCAAGCTACTTTACTTAAATTATTGAGGGGGCAGTATGAAATATTATATTTTGGAACTGGATGATGGTGTGCGGACTATCGGTTTTCAACAAAATTTCGGAGTACAAGGTTCCCTTGTTTCTATTTGTAAGAAGAACTTGATTCCAATTCTCTCCATGTCTTACAGCGTTAATGTATAGCATTTCCCAATTAAATAGACTACAGTTATATTAAGCAAGAATTTTATATTTTTATAGATTTTAATTAAGAATTGCTATATCTAATTAATAAGACAAGTTAAAATAATTCTAACCACCGGTGATTCCATTAATAAAAGTATCAATAAAATCTAAAATCTTGTTCAAAATTTGTTCGCCTAATTTTTTGCGTTTTAATACTGAAGGTTTTTTGCCTTCAATTAATTCCAATATCTCATCTCGTAGTGGTTCTCTTTCTGAAAGAAGATAGTTATTTATCAATTTTTGGGTTTTTTCTTCAGACAAATTTTCATCTTTTACTAACTGTTGAAAAGCCTTTTCCTGTTCTTTATCCCAAAACTTATAAAACTCTGATTTTATTTTGTTTTTATCTTTGATTTCAGGAAGATTATCCAAAATAAATTTTTCTATTAATTCTCGTTTGCTTCTTAAGGCAACTTCTGTATTTAATAAATTATAGATTTCAGTTGGTTCTTCATCAGCATTTGGTTTTAATTCAATCAGTAGCTGGATAATATAATTTACATTTATTTCATCACGATGGATTAGTTCCAACTCAAAATCTACATCTTCCAAAATAGAAACTTTCTCTTTCTGGCTATCGTGTTTTACTTTATCGTGAAGGTCAAGATATTTACTTTTATAATCTTCAAACAATTGCTCATCCATTGCCAAATCTTCCCATTTGAAATCAGCAAAGGCTGTGAGAATATTTTTAGTCCGCATTATCTGTCTAAACGCAGTTATAAACGCCAGTTCCTCATCTTCAGTTCGTAAATTATCAATGTCATTTATTGTGGGAGTTATTTCTAACAAATCAGTAAAAGCTGCATTAAATTTATTGACATAAGCTTCGTAAGGCTCCATGATAATTACCTCAACAGCCTCTTTGTTACTGAATAAAGTAATAGCATCGTCAGTTGATTGTTTTAAATTACGAAAAACAACAATATTGCCTTGTGATTTTCGCTCACCCATTATCCGGTTAGTTCTTGAATAGGCTTGAATTAAACCGTGATATTTTAAGTTTTTATCAACATATAATGTGTTCAGTTTCTGGCTGTCAAAACCAGTTAAAAACATGTTAACTACCAGTAAAATATCAATTTTACCTTCTTTTACTTGCTTGGAAATATCGTTGTAGTAATTATAAAATGCTTGGTTATCTTTAGTTGAGGAACTGGTATTAAACATCTTATTGTAATCATTGATAAATTCATCCAATTTTTCTCTTTTGTCTTGTTGTACTCCATATAATGCTTTGGTTTCTTCAACTACTGAAACTTCTTCTGGAATAAAACCATTTGTATCAACATCATTGGGTGCATAAGAAAAGATAGTGGCAATTGTTAAATTATGTTGACCAGCTTGCTTTTTTCTTTGTAGAATATCGTAATATTTTATCAATGTGTCGATACTATTAATGGCAAATATGCTGGTAAATTCCCGATTATGAGTTTTACGGTTATGATTGGCTAGAATGTAATCCACTATTTTTTCTAATCTTTCTGGAGATTCCATTAATTCTTCAGTATCAATAGCTTCTACTTCAATATCTATTTCGGTAGCAGTCTTTTTCTTTTTATATTTTCCAACATATTCAACTGAGAATTTTAAAACCTTTTCATCTCTTATGGCATCGGTAATTACGTATTTATGTAAAGCTTCGCCAAATAGTTCTTTGGTAGTGCGTTTACCTTTGTCATTTTTTAAGGCATTTTCTGCAAAAATTGGAGTTCCAGTGAAGCCAAATAATTGAATATTATGAAAAAATAATTTAATTCGTTTGTGGGTTTCACCAAATTGGGAGCGGTGGCATTCATCAAAAATAAAAATTAAGCGTTCATTTTTTAGCTGTTCCATTTTCAATAAGTACTGATTTTTGCTGATTGCAGTATTTAATTTTTGAATGGTGGTGACAATGAGTTTGGTATCATTGGCAAATTGTTTGACCAGAGTTTTGGTGTTGTCGGTTCCGTCGATGCAGCCTTTACTAAAGCTGTTAAATTCCTTGGTGGTTTGGTAGTCTAAGTCTTTACGGTCAACCACAAAAATGACTTTTTTCACTTCGGGCATGTTCATGATTATTTGGCTGGCTTTGAAGGAGGTTAAAGTTTTGCCAGAGCCAGTGGTATGCCATATATAGCCGTTTTTGGTGCTGTTTTTTACTCGGTCAATTAATGCTTCTACTGCGTAATATTGGTAGGGGCGAAGTACCATCAATGTTTTGTCAGTTTCTTTGAGTACGATGTATTTGCTAATCATTTTGGAGAGATGGCAAGGCTCTAAAAATTCATTGCTGAAACCATTGATAATATTAGTTAAACGGTTATTTTCTTTATCTGTCCAGTAAATAGTTTGTTTGAAAGATTGATTGCGATTATTGGCATAATATTTTGTGTTAACGCCATTACTGATAACAAATATTTGAATATATTGATATAAAGCTGAGTTTGAGCCGAATGAATGGTTTTGATAGCGATTGATTTGTTTAAATGCTTCTTTTAATTCAATTCCTCTGCGTTTAAGTTCTATTTGTACAAGTGGTAAGCCGTTTATCAATAGAGTGACATCGTAGCGGTTTTTATATTTGCCTTCGATAGTGACTTGATTAGTAACTTGATATTGATTTTGACACCAATGTTCGGTATTTAAGAACTCAAAATAAAGATTTTCATCATTATCACGGGTAATATGTTGTTTTTCTCTTAAAGTTTTTGATTTTTCAAACACAGAACCTTTTTTCAGTAAGTTCATGACTTTTTTAAATTCTGTTTCTGAAAAGGTAACATTATTGTGTTTTTCTAGTTGTTGCTTAAGGTTGGCAATAAGTGCGGATTCATTTTTTATTTTTACCAAACTATATCCCAATTCTTGGAGTTGGGCAATTAGTTGATTTTCTAGTACTTGTTCTGGTTGTTTGCTCATTTGTCTTGAATTATGATGACTGATATAAGAATAATAATTAAATTGTAGGGTGGATAGAAGCGAAGCGGAAATCCACCAAAAATTTTCAAAACATAATCTCAACATCTCAACTTAATATGAATAAATTAATCTCTTTGGGTTATGGTGGATTTCCGCTTCGCTTCTATCCACCCTACAAAATCAATACCTTTGCCAAATAGATAGTTATTTCGGGAATGGAGTGAAGCGGATTTCCCGAAACAACAAATTTTGAGATTGGCGAAGGTATTGACAAAATAAATCATAATTAAAAGTTCCTTAATACAAAAAACCAAATAACCATAGTGGAATGGTATTTTTATAACCAGATTCAATATTATCAATGGCAAGATAAGCATTGTCTAAACCTTTTATTTGCTTCATATCTTTCGACTGACCGCCCACCTCTATAATTACCTTCTCATCAATCAAAAAATCACCTTTATGGTAATAATGAAGTTGATGTTTTTGTTGAAGTTGAGAAACTAAAAAACTTTCTCTAATTGCACCTTTATCTGGTTTTGCACAAAGTATAAAAAATAAATTAGGATTATCAAGTAAAATTTTATTTGGTGTTTGTAAAGTTTTATGTCCTTTGCTTCCTCGTATTAAATTAATTAAACTACCTTTATTCATATAAGTCATATATTTAGATAATGTTGCCCATGCAACTCCTGTTGCTCCTGACAGCTTAGATTTATTAATTTCATAAGGTGAGGTGCAACATAGCATATAAAGCACTTTTTTTAAGGTGTCCAGTTTATCCGTTTGGATATTGAATAATGATGCCAAATCACTGTCTATCGTCATATTCACCACTTCTAACAATTTATTACTATATCCAGAAGGGCTTTCTTTAAAAAAAGGATAAGCACCTGATTCTAAATATTCACTTAACCACTCCAACGGTTTGATTTGGCTCAGAATATCAACAACAATATCTTCATGATTTAAAATAATTTCTTTAAATGGATATGATGATAAATGGGCTATGTTTTTAATCGCTAAAAATTCACGGAATGAAAGCACTGGCATATCATAAACTAAGGCTCTTCTGGATAAATCACCTATTTCATGCTCTATTTTCATTGCTGAAGAACCAGAAAATATTACTTGTAATTCTGTAAAATCATACATGGCTTTAATGTGTGATGCAAAACCACTAATTTTATGAATTTCGTCTAATATTAGTAATTTACCACCATAAGCAGAAAATTCATCGGCAATTTTATGAAGTGATTCTCCAATCATGGCTGGATGATCACAAGAAATGTAGAGAATTTTGGAGGATTTATGTTTGGAACTTTTGGCATATTGATGTAAAAGGGTGGTTTTCCCAGAACCTCGTCCACCTTTAATGCCAATAATTCGTGCTTTAAAATCTATTTCATCAAATAGAAACCTTTTAAAAGATAAAGATTTTTTAGAGAGGAATCTTTTAGATAATTTGGATAATATTGGAGTCATTATAACTTTTAAGTATGAAATACATTTAATAGTTTATGTGATAATACTATGAAATATATTTTATATCAATGAGACATAATTTAGTATTTATACAGTTCATCCACAAAACATCCGTTGCAACAATCCTTTTTTCCACAGTTCAGTTTTTTTAATTTGGCTGTCAACTGTGTTTATTTTATCGTCAAGTTTGGTTAGGAAATTGGCTATTTTGGTTTGTTCTTCTATCTTTGGAACTTCAACTTTTATATATCCAATTTCTTTCGGTGACAAATTTGGTGGATCTGTTCCCATTATATTGTTTTCAATAGATTTAATTAGCCATTTTTGCTGAAGCATATGGTAAATAAATGTTTTATTTTTTTTACTTACTAACTTTCCAACTCTTTGATTTAATAGAGAATTATTAAAAAAATCATCAATTAAAGCAATTTTCAATTTATCATTTAAAATAGGACGAGTTAAAGCAATAACATAATCGCCTTTTTTAAGAATAAATTTATTATATTTATTTACATAATATTTTGGTAAATAAGATAAATTATCTCTTCTCATTGTTTGTATCCCAACATCTGCTATTTTTATCCATCTTATTCCTTCATTTGTTGAATCATTACTGGAAAATGCAAAACCATTGAATAAAGAAAATACTTCTTTCAATCTTTTATCTTTCCACTCTGCAAAATCCTCCCCATTCTCATCTTTAAACCTAATTTCCTGAGAGAAGATTTTTTGCATCATGCCTTTTTTATACTTTTCCAAAAGTGCTTTCTTTTGTTTTAGTTGAGTTATTTTTTTGTCAACTGTTGTTAGGAAGTTGGCTATTTTGGTTTGTTCTGGGAAAGAAGGAACTAATAATTTTGTTTCTCTAAGAGTTTTTAAGGATAAATTTTTGATTGTTGTTCCCGTAAGCTCAGAAATAAAATATTTTTGGACTGTTTGTGTTTTTAGTAAATGAAAATAAAAAGAACAATCATTTTTAAATATAAAATATCCAATACTTTTTCCTAACATTACGGTTTCATCGTTAAATATGGCCACATTTCCAATAGTGCCGTTTATTGAAATTAATAAAGTATTTTTTGTAAGCCCTTTATAATTTGCATTATATTCATTATAAGAAATTTCTTTTGTGTTATCATAAATACAAACTTTTCCTTCAATTAAATTATTACCATTTATAAAATAATAACCAGTATTTTCAGAATATTTTGGAGTACCATGAAGTCCATCCCCAATTTTTATTGTGATTTCCCCCAACTTCTTACTTTCCCACTCCCCATCAAACTCAGGAAACCGCAACTCAGGTATATTTTTCTTATTCATAATTAAAATGTGATAAATTTATCTAGTTCCCACGCACCAGCGTGGTAACTCAGTCAGGACGCACCAGCGTCCAATTCTTAAAACTGACGCTAGTGCGTCAAGAATGGATTCCAACGCTGGTGCGTAGGAACCAGAAACCAGAAAACCAGAAACCAGAAAACGCTGGTGCGTAGGAACCAGAAAACCAGAAATATTATGGTAGTCGGTTTCACGTTATTACACCGACCCTACATTCATAATCAAAAAGGTGCCGAAATATTCAATTCCTTACAAAACTTAGCCAGCCCTTTATCAACATCACACATAGAAACCTCCAACCCTCGCAAATCCTCAGCAACAGCCCCAATATCCACAACCTCCTCCTCCTCAAAAGTATCCACATAACGAGGAATATTCAAATTAAAATCATTCTCCGCAATCTCATCCAAACAAGCCACATAACTATACTTATCCTCAACCTTTCGCTCACGATAAACACTAATTATCTTATCAATATCAGCAGGTCGCAACATATTCTGAGTCTTAACCTTATCAAAATGCTGACTACTATCAATAAACAAAATATTATCCGGATTTTCCCGACATTTTTTAAACACCATAATACAAGTTGGAATCGACGTACCATAAAACAAATTAGCCGGCAACCCAATAACCGCATCCAAATAATTACAATCCTTAATCAAATACTTACGAATATGACCCTCCGCCGCACCACGAAACAAAACCCCATGCGGCAACACAATCGCCATCGTCCCATTATCAGCCAAATGATAAATCATATGCTGCACAAAAGCATAATCAGCTTTACTCTTAGGAGCCAACTTACCATATTGACTAAACCGATCATCAGTGGTAAATAACTGATTAGCACTCCACTTAGCCGAAAATGGAGGATTAGCCACAATCGCCTCAAATTGATGCTCAACATGCTGCGGATGTTCTAAAGTATCCTCCTGTTTAATATCAAATTTAAGATAATGCACATCATGCAAAATCATATTCATCCGAGCCAAATTATAAGTTGTACGATTTAATTCTTGCCCATAAAAACTACTAACCTCCTCAACCTCCTTCGCAACCCGCAACAACAAAGAACCCGAACCACAAGTTGGATCATAAACAGCTTTTAACCTAGTTTTCCCAGTAGTGACAAGTTTCGCCAACACCATACTTACCTGTTGTGGCGTATAAAATTCCCCAGCTTTTTTCCCAGCCCCACTAGCAAATTGACCAATCAAATATTCATAAGCATCACCCAATACATCAAGTTCAGTATTTTCAAGTTCAAAATTAATTTTTCCAAGATGAGAAAGCACCTTAGCAATTAGTTTATTCCTTGCCTCAGTAGTTTTACCAAGCTTAGTACTATTTAAATCCATATCCTCAAACAAATGATCAAAATCCTCTTCACTTTCTGTCCCCATAGTAGAAAGCTGAACATTGTTCAAAATTTCTTGTAAGCTCTCTAAAATAAAATTCGATTCACCATTGCCATTACCTTTACTGGCCAATTCATTAAATAACTCAGATGGCTTTAAAAAATAACCAAGTTTTTCCAGAGATGCTTCTTTAATTGCATCAATATATTCTTTTCCATCTTCACTATCTTCCTTAATTTCTTTGTATGTGATTTCATCAGGTTCCAGAATCTTATTAGCGTAAAGTTCCATTTTTTCAGCAAGATACTTATAGAAAATAAACCCCAGAATATAATCCCGAAATTCATCAGCATTCATTTTACCCCGCAACTCATTAGCAATATTCCAAAGTTGTTGCTCTAATATTTTCTTTTGTTCTTCACTCATAAGGTAATAAAATTCTCAACGTTAAAAACGTAATTGATTTGATAAAGCTTTTAGCTCTTTCCCAATGTTGTTAAATTAAGGGCAGACACGTAGGTCTCCCCCTACAAAATCTCGCATGTTAATCGGCTGGATGCTATGTATTCACCCTCCTTGACTTAATGGCAGCACCCTCCATTCGATATTTTTGATTTGTGTATAACGATGAGAACAGAACTCTTTCGTTTGGGAACACAGTGCCGTTAAAGCTCTGTTTTGAATTGAGGTAAGATATACTAGACATCTTTCCTAAATTAAGTATATATACTTATTTAACTGAGCTTGCCGCAGAAAAGCTCTATATTCCACCGATTTCATCGGTGGCTATTCACATTCAATCCTTTCAGGATAGTTAAACAACCCCAATGGGGTGGAACTTGAATAGCCATAGGTAAAATCTATGGAACAAATTAATTAAAATGCTCTCTGTGTCAACCACTCATCGTTATACATAAGTCAAAAGTAACAAATGTAGGGTGGATAGAATGAAATGAAATCCATCATTTTGAAGGTTTGGTGGGTTTCCACTTCGTTACTACCCACCCTACATAATATATTTTCATTTCAAATACTTGTGTATAACGATGAGGTGTCAACCATCAGTTATTTAGGAAAGATGTCTACTATGAATGGGTTAAAACTTGGACTTTTTGAAATCGTTGTTTAGCTACTTATCATAACGATTTACTTAAAACAAAAGTCAAAATCTAAGCCCATTTACAGTATATATCATTATTTACGACGAAGCGGAGCTTCTTGGCAGTACGTTCCCATAGAGTTTGGGAACGATATTTCGATATTTAAACGGCTTCATTAAATGTTTATCTTGTTAAAGCGTTAAGTCCTAAATCCACACTCAATGCAAACTATATGAAGTATTTTTCCTTAATCCTAAAGCATCAGCTATACGTTCCCAAGGTATTAACTTAAAATTTTGATTTTCTTGTGGCATAGCATTAATACCATCTTGAGCAACAAAAACTCCATAAGGAAAAGCTTCCCCCAGAGGAATATTTATTACATCTAATCCATCAGTATCATCAACTTCATCAATTCCTAATCCATAATCAGCAGCCACATAAAACCGACCTAAATACTCATTATTGCCAGCTCTATTATAAACCGTAAACGTGTTATCTCCTTGATTAGAAGCAATTAAATAACCTTCTTGTTCACTAAGATAATAAATTGCCAGCCCTTCAACTTCTGGAGTTATATTACCATTTTTATCTGCGGTATCAATTAAATGGCCTTTACTATCGGCTGTAGGATTAGCATCAAATTTCCAAATACCAACCAATTCTTCTCCAAGATAAAAATGACCTAATACATCATCTACAACACAACCTTCAACTTGAGAACTAACACTAAAATGTCTTATTAACGCTGCATTAACCAATCCACCATTATCATATAATTCCCATTGTTCAACTGCCCCATCCTTATCATTGAGAAAAACATAATATCTATTGGATGATTTGTTATGATACATACATAAACCATAAATAGAACTCTTAAATCCAGTAACAATAGCTCGATCAGCAACATTTTCTAACATTCGTGTATCAGGATTAACTTTATAAATAGCAATACTATTATTAGTTCGATTACTAGCTGTTACTATGGATATTTTTTCCTCGCCAAGTAAAAAGTTATAACGTAAATCAACATTGTTCATCTTACCATCAGGTAAATATTGCAATTGTTTACCTGTTAAATCATAAACCATTAATCCTCCCTGCTTTTGAGTACCAATAATGATACTTTGAGCTGGGTCTTGTGGATGGACCCAAATAGCTGGATCATCTGCTGCATCTTCAGTTGCATTAACTGGTTCAGTTTCTACAGTTGCCTTAACCGACTTAGCAGCAGTGTTTTTAGACTCAACACCAATCATATGAAATTGCATTGGAGAGTGTTTAGACGATGATAACAATTTAAATCTAGCTTGATTATAGGTTTCACCACCCATAACTAGTTGAGGAATATATAAAATAGTAGTACTAGGATCGTAATAAACATCAGAGTTATTGATCGGTTCGTAGGTATCAAGTTCTAAAATCAATTCGCTACTATTATCATTAACCTGTTGTAATTTTACAGAATAAGTTGGAATTTTCGTAGTTATTTTAATGTTTGGTAATGTTAAAGTACCTTGTTCATCATTAAAATGGATAGTTTGAGCCTGAGAATTGATGATTATCGTAGTTAAAATAAGAAGTAATGTCATTTTTATCATTTAAGATTCCTTAAGATGTTGGGAACAATCGAAACAATAATCGCATAGTTCACCGAGCCAATTGGGGATACATGACCAACCTGGAGGTAAACTACCATCCACGTATTGCTCTTGCATATAACCTTCATAATAGATGTTTTTTAATGCACTTACTTTGCCACAATTTGAGCAAGTAAAAGTTGTAGTTACGATATGTTCCCTTGGAGTTTTTTTGTTATATGTAGTTGCTGTGAACCAAGCAAATATAAAAATTGCTAAACAAACAATAGATAACAAGGTTATTATAAGATTAGTCCAGTTCCAAAATTGATTTTTAAGTGAATTATTGAGTGGTTTTAATCTTGGTTTGATAACATTTGGAATATTTATTAGCTTAATTTTATTGAAGTTTTTTTCTAGTGTTTTTTTTCCAATTCCTCTTATTTCTAATAACTGTTCTGCTTCAGTAAAACCGCCAACTTTTTCACGATGTTTAACAATACGTTGTGATTTTATGACTCCAATCCCAGATAATTCATGTGCTAATTCATCGGCAGTAGCAGTATTAATATCTATAGCTAAAACCGGATTTAATGAGAGAAATACTATAAAACCTAAGAAATATTGGTTTATAATAAACATAGCACATGAATTAAGCTTTTACCACCATTCAGCAAGTGGATTTTGACAAGGAGCTTTATATGGATCGTAGTAAAACAAATATTTAATTGGCTTAGTTTCGTCAGCACCTTCCCTGAAAAAATTAGTAGATAATAAAAAGTCAGTCGTAATTTTTTCTTCAAAACTACGCACTTTGCTTGCAACTGGGGTTTTATCCAACAGATTTGTATAGTTATAAATTGGATATAAAAAACTAAATTTGTTTAGCTTCTCGTTAATATAAATTCGATTATCAATATTATCAATAAAATCTTGGATAAAAATCATAACTTCTGCTTTATCCCATTTAAGATAAGATAAACGTTTTTCAAATACGGTGAAAATTGTGTTTTTTATTCGATCAGTGTTACTTAAATAACCACTTTTTACTGACCATATGCCAGTAGCAGCAGCAAAAACTCCAACAGAACTAAGAAGAAATGTACGGCGATTCATTTTGCATCTCCAATTAAAATTTATTCGTTAAAAGTTAGCGAAATATTCCAACTAACTATTGTATTTTGGTTTAAATCAAAAAGTCAATAAAAAACTCCCAATTTTGCAAATAATAAATTTAGGACTTAACGTATTGACAAGATAAATATTTAACAATACCTTCGGCAAATAGATAGTTATTTCGGGAATGTGGGCAAAGTAGATTTCCCAAAACAATAAATTTTGAGATTGGCGAAGGTATTGTTTAATGAAGGTGTATGACGCTCTGCTTATACACCTTACGAGTTGCAAAGTACCAAGTCAGGTAGGGTGTGCAAAGCCTTGTCTTGCCCACCAAAATAATGAAATATTTAAGGATATTTGTTATATTTTGTAAGATGAACAACTACATCCGTTAAATTCATTCTATTATACATTGTTCTTAATTGGCTTGGAAATACCTAACGTTTTTGCAACTAATTCAAAACCTAATTCATTCTTAAATGGCTCAATTTCAGCTTGTAATTTCTTTAGTTTTACTTTTTGCCATACAGACGAAGCATCATGATGAATTTTAATAAATTCAGGAGTTAATGTATAAAATTCAGGTTCTTCATAGCCAACAGAACCATTATTCTTTCCATAAAACTTACCAATATTCATAAATGCAACAATTAAGAAATCAAACGCATCAAGAGATTTTTCTTTTATAGGAAACCCTCTATCGCAATCTGTGGCATATCTACTTTTAACTTGGATTCTAACCTGAGATAATTCTCCATTATTTGGCTTATATCGAGCATCAGGGTGTATACAAATCAAGTCATAACCTTCATTGCCTTCAGGAGCCTTGTAAGTAAGGATATTTCTTCTCATGAGATAACCTTGAACTAAATATTCTGCTCCGGTAGATACTACAGGTAATCGTAACCAATCTCTTTTGGTCATATCTTACAATTAATTCTCAACCCCCATCCCTATCAATAACAGAAGCCGGCCAATGAACAATATGATTAGGTTCAATAATATTTTGAATATGAGAAAGAATAGTAGTTATTTTTTCAGGAGTATCAAAAAACTCAACAATAACCGGCAAGTCCAAAGATAAATCTAACAGATGAGCAGTGTGGATTTTGCCAGAATGACCAAATCCAGTTATACCTCTCAACACCGTCACTCCACTAACTTGGCTATCATCATGCAAATATTTCAACAGCTTTTTCAAACATTTTTCTGACTCAGTTAAATAAACTCGCACCATCGTTATCTGTTTCATATCTGCCTCGCCAACAACATCCCAAGCCAAGTTGCCAATAAACACAAACTAACACTCAAAAAAATATTCAATAAAGCCTTCGTCTGTTCACCATCTGACAGCAAATTCATAGTTTCTAAAGAAAAAGTAGAGAATGTTGTGAATGCACCAAGAAAACCAATCAAAATAATAGCTCTCAATTCACTACTTACCAAACGCTCCAAGAAAAATACATATAAAAATCCCATCAGAAAGCTACCCAGCACATTAACAGCCAACGTACCATAAGGAAAATCACGGCCCAATACAGCATAAATCCCTGAAGATACCCAAAAGCGTAACAACGCTCCTACCGCTCCTCCGACAGCAATAGCCGCTAAATTCATCATTTAATCTTATTGACCTTTGGTCTAACTGCCAATGCCCTACGCAAACGATTTTTCTGCTGTTGAGCTGCATTACGACTCGTTTGTGGAGGTAATCGCACCGCAAACCAATTACCAGTTGGAACAATATATACCTCAGTTGCTATATTTTTCGCTTTAATTTGGTTTGCCAAACGTTGAGCACGACTTTTATCCTTAAAACTAGCTACCTGAACATACCATCTCTCTTCACCATTTGATGAATATAAATTATTAGGAGCATTTGATGGAGTAGTTATATCAATACTTTCCTGTTGCATGGAATTACCATTTAAATCCAAAAATACAAATTTCTTTGGTATATTGGCTGGTAAGCTATGAGTTAGTTGAGGAAAACTCTCATTAGCATTATCATTTGATGGTGATGTAACACTCTCAGAACTCGCAATACTGAAGCTTTCAAATTCCAGAGCTTTATCTATTGCAAATTTATCCGGAGCAGAAATCACTAATAATAATTTCAAAACTCCATAAATAAGCAACATCATCAAAAATAGTACAATGCCACCCACTATACGTTGTTTAGGATCGTATTGTTCAGCAGCAATATTATGTTGTCGTCGTACGTTACGTAATGGCATGTTTATTTAGGCTATTTAATAGTAGAATTAAACAGAAGCTGTACAGATTCAGCTGCCGAAGTTCCTAATTGTTTAGCAAACTGATCAAAATAATTTGGTTTAGAAGTAAAATCTTTGAGTTTTTCGGCTTTAATTATTTCACGAGCCACATAACTACTACTACCTAAACCATCTATTAATCCAAGCTCCACCGCTTGCTCTCCAGTCCAAACTAAACCAGAGAATATTTGTGATGTATCGGTATCTTTTAAACGATCACCCCGACCATCTTTAACAACATCAATAAATTGAGTATGAATATTATTCAATGCAGTTTTTATATGAGCAACATCTTCTTCCTTAGTTGGAGAAAATGGGTCCAAGAAACCTTTACTTTCGCCGGCAGTTAATAAACGGCGTTCAATTCCCATTTTTTCCATTGCATCAACAAATCCAAAACTACTCATCAATACTCCAATCGAACCAACTATACTAGCTTTATCAGCATAAATCTTATCGGCTGCTACCGCAATATAATATCCTCCTGAAGCACATATATCTGAGGCTACAGCATATAATGGAATATCAGGATATTCTTCTCTTAATCGAATTATTTCATCATTAATATATCCGGCTTGTACTGGACTACCACCCGGACTATTAATACGAATTATGACTCCGGCAGTATTTTTATGTTCAAAAGCATCTCGTAAGTTAGATATAACTTGATCGGCATTAGCATCGGTTTCACTAGAAATAATACCTTTAATTTCAACTACTGCCGTATGTTTATTGCTAGTTGTTATTGTCTCGCCAGAAATCTGCCACTCTGGTGCAACTATCGCTAAATAGATGAGGAATAAATATACGAATGTTAAAAACATAAAAAATATTCGCCAACGTCTGGCTCGTCTTTGTTCATTAAGACTTGCAAAAGCCAAACGATTTAAAATATCTCGTTCCCAATTTTCTTCTTTATCTGGAATAACTGTTGACACGTTTATTTAACCTTAAATTGTGATTAAGATGTGTAATACATCCTAATGTTAAAGTGAATTGCTTATTACTAATTATTATCAGCTATAAACTTACTGCTTAATCAATAGACTTAAAAATTATATTAAGTTTTAAGTTTAAACGAACTAATATAAATATAGCAAATAAATGGAAAACATATTTTTTTCTCAAACAGTTATGTGTTAAGATTTGCTAACTCAATTATGCCATATTATAGAATCAAACCTTATTAGGTTTTGAAAACCTAGCAGGTTGAGTTATTACTGTGTATATATTAAAACTTAACAAATTCAACACAAAACTGATATATACAAAATTATATATTAATTATTTTACACCCAACTATTGGAAATTAAAACTAAACAATCTAAAATATGTTTACTTTTAAAATTAACTCAAGTTCTTTAACACTTGTTGTAAATTTTTTGGTAATGGTGCATTGATAGTTAAATGATAGTCAATCTCAGGTAAATTAATAACTAATTTTTCTGCATGTAAAAATAAATTTTTAAGGGCTAATTGTCGCATCTGTTGATTAAAATTTCTGTCACCATATTTATTATCACCAGCAATTGGATGGCCTTCATGAGCCGTATGTACTCTTATTTGATGAGTGCGACCAGTTTTTAATTGGACTTGTAATAAAGACGTATTAGCAAATTGTTGTATAATATGAAATTGGGTTATTGCTTTTTTACCATCAGAGCAAACACGCACAATGCGTTCACCTGACTGTAAAACATTTTTACGCAAGGGAACTCTTACTTCAGTTTTATGTGGATCCCAACGGCCTTGAACTAAAGTAAGGTATTGTTTATATATGCCACCATTACGCAGTAAATTATGTAAACGTCGTAACATACTACGTTTTTTAGCGATCATTAAACAACCAGAAGTGTCACGGTCTAAACGGTGTACTAACTCGAGATAAGGAGCATTAGGGTATAAAACTCGTAAACTTTCGATTGCACCAGCATTGATATTGCTACCGCCGTGTACCGCCATACCGGCTGGTTTATTAAGAATTAATAAAAAATTGTCTTCATGTAAAACAGAACTTACCAATGCTTTTTTACGATTAGTATTTAAGATTGGCACAGTTAATGGTCGACATTGAACCGGTGGCACACGTAATCGGTCGCCCGCAGTCAAACGATAAGTTGGCTTAATTCGTTTTTTGTTGACACGTACTTGCCCAGTACGCAAAATTCGATAAACATGACTTTTAGGCACACCTTTAAGATAAGTGTGTAGAAAATTGTCAACACGTTGGCCAGCCTTTTCGGCTGGAATATCCAAATAAGTTATAGGATGATGTTCAAGATTACTCATATTAAAAATTATAACAGTTTGAACCCATAGTTCAAAAGAAGAGTGTCTTAAATTTATTTTTAATTAACCTCTGTGTGAGGTTTTTTCTGAACATATAACCATCGGGAATTCCCGATATTTACTTAATTTGATTGACATTATTATATTTAAATATCATTTCCTAATCAATACCATCGTCAATTGGATATTTATTTCGGGAATGGAGTGGAGTGAAGCAGATTTCCCGAAACAACTAATTCTGACATTGGCGAAGGTATTACCTAATTCAAATATATAATTAATTGTAATGTCAATTATTTAATGATGCTCCCAATAATAAATTAAGGAAAATTGGTCGAGCTAAACAAGGATTAACTTTAAATGAAGAGAATATTAATCAATGCTACGCAACCGGAGGAATTACGAGTTGCATTAGTAGACGGTCAAAGATTATTTGACTTTGATATTGAAACGATAAGGCGCAAACAAACCAAATCAAATATTTATAAGAGTAAAATAACTCGCATAGAACCAAGTTTAGAAGCTGCATTTATTGATTTTGGGGCTGACAGACATGGATTTTTACCACTTAAAGATATTTCCCGTTCTTATTTCAAAGCTGACTCAACTGAACATAAACAACGCCGTACCATCAAAGATGCACTTGAGGAAGGTCAAGAACTTATTGTCCAAGTTGATAAAGAAGAACGTGGTAACAAAGGTGCTGCTTTAACAACTTTTATAAGTCTTGCTGGACGTTATTTAGTTCTTATGCCGAATAATCCCAGAGCTGGAGGGGTATCACGGCGTATTGAAGGTGAAGATCGAAGTGAGGCCAGAGAAGTCCTTAGCACTTTGAAAATACCTGATGGCATGGGTGTTATATTGCGTACTGCCGGCGTGAATAAAACCGCAGATGAACTAAGATGGGATTTAGAATATTTGTTGCAGCTATGGCAAGCTGTGGAAGCATCGGCCCAAAAACATGAAGCTCCGTTTTTAATTTATCAAGAAAGCAATATCATTATTCGGGCAATTCGGGATTATTTGCGTGAAGATATCAATGAAATTTATATTGATGACCGGGAAATCTACGAAGAAGCATATGCTTTCATGCAGCAGGTTATGCCACAGCATTTGAATAAGGTTAAATTATACCAAGATACAGTACCATTATTCACTCGTTATCAGATTGAAAGCCAAATAGAAACTGCATTTCAACGTGAAGTTAAATTACCTTCAGGCGGTGCGATTGTTCTTGATCATACAGAGGCTTTGTTATCCATTGATATTAACTCAGCTCGTGCCACCAAAGGAGTTGATATTGAAGAAACTGCATTAACAACTAATTTAGAAGCAGTTGATGAAGTAGCTCGCCAGTTGCGTTTACGTGATTTAGGTGGTTTAGTGGTGATTGATTTCATTGATATGCTCAGTCATAAAAATCAACGTGAAGTGGAAACAAGCATAAGAGAAGCCTTAAAACTAGATAGAGCTAGAGTTCAAGTCGGGCGAATTTCAAGATTTGGTTTGTTGGAAATGTCTCGCCAACGTCTCCGTCCATCTTTAGGTGAATCAAGTCAAATTGTATGTCCTCGTTGTGGTGGCCAAGGCAGTATTCGTGGTGTTGAATCGTTATCATTGTCTATCCTACGTCTGATTGAAGAAGAGTCTATGAAAGATCGGACTGATAAAATTATTGCTCAGGTTCCAGTTGAAGTTGTTACTTATTTGCTCAATGAAAAACGGCAGACTGTGTTAGAAATTGAGAGCCGCCAAAACATTGATATTTTGTTGATTCCTAATCCTAATATGGATACTCCTATGTATGAGGTGCAACGGGTACGGCTGGATAATAGGAGTGACAACGATAAAACAAGCTATAAGCTTATACCAACCCCTAAAAAACCAGAAACAGATAGTTATAATACTACAAAAAAACCTGAAGTTTCTGAAGAACCGGCTGTTAAAGGTGTTACTCATAATGCTCCTCCAGTATCATCGCAAAATAGCTCTCCCGGTTTAATGAAGCGTTTTTGGAGTAAGCTGTTTTCTAAAGAGAAACCAAAAACCAACACTGCTCCACCACGTCCAGCTCCGTCTAAGCCAAAACGTGGTAAGTCAATTAATAAACAGGGTGTGCAAAAGCGTAACCGTAACTATACGAAATCGCCGCAACAACGTCAGTTGTCTTCTAATTTATCTTTAGATACAACTAAAAAATCTGATGGTAGCAGTAGTAGCAGTAGCCGTCCAAATACAGCTTATGTTCGTCGTAATCGTAGGCGTAAACGTCCAGATAGTAATGATTAAGATAGTCTTAAAAATGTAGTGATGGTTCCAAAAAATCTGTCAGGTTTTTGAAACTTGGCAGGTCTTTTGGCCAAAATATTTATCTGAAAAGCTATTCATATTGACCTTCTCTATTTATCTTTCACTTCCTCTATTTCCGAATTTTCTATATCTATTAGACATTATACCGATTTAAATATATAATATAAATTTCCAATAATTCAATGTGATACATTTTATGACAAATTTTGATTTATATATTCAAGATGGTTCTGAAAGACCAATTAACCGTTCAAAGTTAGAACGAATTTTTTCTCCTAATGAGCTAGAAAAACTTCATAATGAAAAATATCCTCAAAAAGATAATAATTCTACTCAAGAGAAACTTTTTTAAAATAAGATAATTAAGAGAGAAAATTTTATGAAATTTTACCATCGTTCCAAAGTTCTAATTTGGTAACGCACTGTCAAGAAGCTTTCCTTATTACCAATTCAAAACAAATGAAAAAACTTAATTCAGCATCTACTAAAACTAATTTTCTTAAACAATTTCAAATGGAAGTTTAATATGTCTAAATTATTAAGCATTATTGAAATGCAAAAAAAACGTGAGCAAGGTGGTATCAGCTTTGAATTAAATGTACCAACTTTTAACCTGCAACAAGGACAATTTGTAGCTATTGTCGGTGCAAGTGGTTGCGGTAAAAGCTCATTGCTAGATATATTGGCATTAGTATTACGCCCCAGCCAATGCAAAGAATTTTTGATTCATACTGCTAGCGAAATAATGAATATAACAGAAATTTGGAAGCATGAAGCAAAATTGGCTACAATTCGGCGTAACATTTTTGGTTATGTGTTGCAAACTGGTGGTTTACTACCATTTTTGACAGTAGAAAGAAACATTTACCTACCAATTAAAGTCAAACATAGCGGTTATTCAACTGAAGATATATATGAATTAGCTAAAAAAATGGGAGTTGAGCAGATTTTAACTAAAAAACCTCAATATCTATCTGGTGGACAACGACAAAGAGTAGCTATTTTACGAGCTATGGCTCATAAACCAAATATTATTCTGGCCGATGAACCGACTGCGGCAGTTGATAAAGAAAATGCTCATATTATTGTGAAAAATTTTTATAGTCTTGCCAAAGAATCAGGAACAACAATTGTTATGGTGACACATGATCATGATTTAGTTGCTGAACTGGCCGATATAACTTACACTTTTAAGGTCAAACATGAATCTGCAACCGCAACCAGTTCAGTGCTGGAGGTGCAAGCATGAAATCTAACAATACAGTATTGAGTTTAGCCATGTTCGACCTGTTGCACGAATGGATATTAACCTTATGTTTGGTACTCGCTATCGCAGCAGTTATCTCGCCGTTACTATTGTTGATGGGGTTGAAATATGGAACTATTGCTACGTTACGAGATAAATTAGTTCAAGACCCAGTTTATCGTGAAATCAGACCAACTCAAACCTATGACTATAAAAAAGATTGGTTTACCGATTTTTCCAAACGCAATGACATAGATTTCTTAATTCCAACAACCAGAGTATCTTCTTCAATTATCACGATTAAAACTCCTAATTCCCAGAAAATTTTTGACCTTGTTCCAACCACCTCTAATGATCCATTAATTAAAGAAAATGGCGGAATAATTCCACAGGATAATCAATGCGTTTTAACCAAATCAGCCGCAGAGGAAATAGGTGTTTCCATTGGAGATAAATTAACTGCACGGATAACTAGAAGTCGTGAAGGTAGACAAGAGTTTGTACAAGCTAAATTGGAAGTTGTTGCAATATTAAAGCCACGAGCTGGAACAATGGCAAGAATTTATACACCACTTAAATTTGTTATTGATGTGGAAAATTATAAGGAAAACATAGCAGTTTCAACAAGAAATTGGCCCGGAGGAACTCCTCGACCTTATTTGAGTTTCGATGGTATAATGGTTATGTTAGCTCAAAAACTTGATCCAGTTGCTTCCAGTGGTTTAATTATTGGTACTGGCATCAATGGTATAGAACTGTTAGAAAGGAAGAGTTTTGTTGAAACTACTGGTTTTGAGTTACCAGCTAATTTAGTTGCATACAATTTATATAACAGTAATAATTTTGTACAAACAGCAAGTTATCGTGCTTTAAAACGTAAACTACGTGGCAAACGAGCAATAGTGATGCCTTATGTTAAATTGTCACTTAATTTACCAACAAAAACTCAATTCTTTGGCCTTTCTATAAGCTCTAAAGAGCAGCAGCGACTTGATATAAAGTTGCCTTGGGGAAAGCTAGAAAATGATGCTTCATATCAAAAAATGCAGCAATTATTATTGCCAAATCCTAATATCGAAACTGTGAAAGCAAGTTTTATCGACACAAAAAATTCAATCAATTTTCCAATGCAAGTCATAGGTTTAAGTCCAAGTAAATATGCTTTGGCTCCAGTTGAGTTGCTTGCTACGTTGCGTACTGGTTCACAACGAGAAATAACTTTTAATGATGGCAAATTTTTATTAGCTAGATTAAACTATGGTGGTTTTCGTTTATACGCAAAAACCATAGATGATGTACAAGGAATTTATACTTATTTAAAAGAACAAGGTATTGAAGTTTCTGCAAAATCAGATGAAATTGAGCGGATTAAAATTTTAGATCGAGGCTTGACTAGAATTTTTTGGTTAGTTGCTATAGTTGGTATTATTGGCGGAATTGCTGCTCTTATAGCAAGTCTTTATGCGGCTGTTGAACGAAAGAAACGGGAGTTAAGCATAATGCGTCTCATTGGTTTGTCTCGCTATCAAGTATTCAGATTCCCAATTTACCAAGCTCTAGCAATGGCTATTTTAAGTGTTGCACTTGCTGTATCAGCTTACTTTGGTTTAGCTTTAATTATAAACTTAGTTTTTTCCAGTGATTTAGACATGGGACAGCAAATTTGTCATTTACCAATTCATTATTTATTGAGTGCTACTTTGATGACAGTAACAGTTGCTTTTTTAAGTGCTATTTTGGCGGCATGGAAAACTACTCAAATTGAACCGGCTGAAGCTTTGCGTGAAGAGTAACTGTCATATGTATTCATATAAGTTTTTGAGATTTGGCAGTTTTTTGGAATCATCACTATTTTATAGATTTTTAGCAAAATAAAAGTTCTCAGACCAGATCTGCCAGGTTTGCGAAACCTGGCAGGTCTTTTGGCCAATTTATTTGAAAAGCTATATGCACACTCCCAAACAATATATTTTCATAAACAATATAGCTATTTTATGATATCAGAAATACATGGAAGCTTTCACTTTAAACAGGGAAGTTTTTTACTTGATATTGATTTTAAAATTCCCGGACGAGGTGTAACAACAATCTTTGGAGCTTCTGGTTCTGGTAAAACTACTTTATTACGTTGCATCGCCGGTTTAGAACAAGCTAAGTCAGGTTTTTTAAAGGTCAATGATTGCTGTTGGCAAGATGATTCTAAATTTATACCGACATATCAACGTCCTTTAGGTTATGTTTTTCAAGAAGCCAGTTTATTTTCACATCTGTCGGTCAAAAAAAATCTTGAATATGGATTGCAGCGTACCCCACCTGAACAACATAAACTTATATTTGATGAAGTTGTTGATTTACTGGGTATATCTACTCTATTGACACGTAATCCTAACAACCTATCTGGTGGCGAAAAACAACGGGTAGCAATTGCTAGAGCTTTACTTACTAGTCCCAAATTATTGTTAATGGATGAGCCTATGGCAGCTCTTGATGATAATAGTAAGGCTGAAATTTTACCTTATTTAGAAAGGTTACATGCAGAGTTGTTGATTCCAATACTGTACATCACTCATACGATAGCGGAAGTGATGCGTTTAGCAGACAATGTGCTTCTTATTGATAAAGGTAAATTAATTGGAAATGGTACGTTATCAGAGATATTGACTCGTTTGGATTTACCGCTTGCTCATGTGTATGAAGCTGGTGTTGTTATAGAAGCCAAAGTGATTGAGCATGATGAAGAATTTCATCTAACTTATTTGGAATTTAGTGGCGGAAGATTGAGTTTAGGACGTGAAGACCTGTTACTAGGTACTAAAGTTCGAGTTGTGTTGAATGCCAGAGATATAAGTTTGGCTTTAGAAAACGAGGTTAATTCCAGTATTCTTAATACTTTTAGGGCTATTATATTAGAGGTAGCTGAAGAATCACCGGGACAATTAATGGTTAAATTAGATGTAGCTAACACTTTGTTATTAACTAGAATTACTAAAAAATCTTGGACTTTATTGAATTTACAAATTGGAATGTCAGTGTACGCAAGAGTTAAAAGTGTTGCTTTATTCAACAAATAAATTTTCCAAACGTTCAATAACTACATCAGATTTTTCATGTGAAAACAAGAGAGCTATAGAGTAGTTTGTCGAAAAACAGCTATTTTGACTAATTTTTGTATCTTAATTTATGGATAGCAAACAATTGAAAATTGAAAGTTGAAAGTTATGGTAGGACTTAATATATTCCACCGATTTCATCGGTGGCTATTCATATTCAACCCTTGTTTATGAATCAATTGTCAGCCCCAAAGGGATGAAACATTAATAGCCATAGGTGAAACCTCACTGCCATTAAGTTAAGGATTTAATTTTGGGTAACCACAAGGGATTACCCCTATAAATCATAATCTTATCGTAGGGGCAATCCTTTATGGTTGCCCTTAACGCAAATGGCAGTGACGTGGCATGTGGGAACGAGATAATTGATATTTACGGAATGATTTTTGCTTAAAAATTAACAGTTTAAATGATTACAATAACCATAATTATTGTATATAATAAAGAATTTTCCAGATGAATTTTAAATTATCCAAACCCAAAAAAATTTACCAAATATCAAACTTCCATGCTATGGAATAAAAAATTTTAAAATTTTTCCTATAGCAATAATTCATTTTATGGTCAATAATATAATGAATATGACATTTATTTTTACTGAGATAAATTTTACGAATTCTGATTAAGGACTTAAACATGAAAACTATAAAATATTTAATAACACTTATACTACTTACAATTTTTGCAAATACTGTTTATGCAGCGACAGATTGTTCTACTCAAACTGATATGCCTCCAGCACAATGCGATGCACTTGTCGCACTTTACAACAGTACTGATGGGGCAAATTGGTCAGATAGTCCACCATTTGCAACACCTAACAAATGGAATCAGGATAATTCACCTTGCAGTTGGACGGGAGTATTTTGTAGTGGAATAAATGTGGGGTGGCTTGATCGAACTGCACAAAACTTGGATGGTACATTGCCTGATTTAAGTGCATTAACAAGTTTACAGGGGATGTATCTTGGAGGGAATCAGTTAACGGGTTCTATTCCCGATCTGAGTGCATTAACAAGTTTAGATGAACTCTATCTTGATAATAATCAGTTGACGGGTTCTATTCCTAACCTCAGTACTTTAACCAATTTAACGGAGGTATATATCAATAATAATTTGTTGACGGGTTCTATTCCTGGCCTCAGTACCTTAATAAATTTGCAGATATTAGCTCTGAATTACAATGACCTGAGCGGAATGATTCCTGCACTCAACACACTAACAAATTTACAGATTCTATATCTTAATGGAAATCTATTGACTGGAACTATTCCTGATGTGAGTCTATTGACAAATTTGTTAGAGTTTCATCTTGATAATAACTTATTAACGGGTAGCATTCCTGACCTTAGTACTTTAGTTAATTTAGTAGAAATTAAGTTACATGAAAATCAATTAACGGGCAGTATTCCTAATTTAAGTAGTTTAACCAATTTGGTAGATTTATTATTAAATGACAATCTATTAACCGGCGGTATTCCAGATTTATCTACTTTAGGTGTTTTAGCAGCACTTGATTTATCTAATAATTCACTGTGTAAATATTCTGGTATTGACTATACGCCTTGGAATACTGAAGTAAATATTTATGCAGATTGTCCATTAGACGGCACCAGCTTTATCACCACATGGAAGACAGACAATCCCGGCACTTCAAATTCTACGTCAATCACTATTCCAACAACCGGTGGTGGCTATAGTTATGATGTGGATTGGGATAATGATGGTACTTTTGAGCAATCTGGTCTCACGGGTGATGTGACGCATGATTTTGGGACTGCTGGTACATATACGATAAGGATTCAGGGTTCTTTTCCACAAATTTACTTTAATAATGCAGGAGATAGACAAAAAATCCTAGATGTAGAGCAATGGGGAAATATTGCTTGGGGAAGTATGAACAGTGCTTTTTACGGTGCAAGTAATTTACAAGTTAGTGCTACAGATTCTCCTGACCTAAGTAGCGTTACAAATATGTCTTCTATGTTTAGGGATGCAAGTGCGTTTAACCAAGATATAAACAGTTGGAATGTCAGTAATGTTACTAGCATGGGTTGGATGTTTAGTGGTGCAAGTGTATTTAACCAACCTTTAAACACTTGGATTGTTAATAATGTTACTGGTATGCAGGGTACATTTAATGGTGCAAGTGCATTTAACCAAGATATAAGTAGTTGGAATGTCAGCAATGTTGGAACTATGCAAAAAATGTTTCAGGATGCGAGTTCATTTAACCAACCTTTAAATAGTTGGAATGTTATTGGTGTTAGTACTATGTCTTGGATGTTTGATGGTGCAAGTTCATTTAACCAACCTTTAAACAATTGGAATGTCAGTAATATTACTGGTATGTACGGCATGTTTCAAGATGCAACTATATTTAACCAAGATATAAGTAATTGGAATGTTAGTAATGCTGTCACTATGCGGAGTATGTTTCAAGATGCAATTGCATTTAACCAAGATTTAAGTGGTTGGGACGTAATCAGTGTGAATAATATGACGGATATGTTTAATGGGGTAACGCTTTCAACGGCAAACTATGACTCATTGATTGTTGGTTGGGATAGTTTAGCCCTTCAGCCGACAGTTACCTTTGAAGGTGGTGGTAGTCAATATACCTGTGGTTCAGCAGCAGCGACTGCTAGAGCAAATATAATAAGTACTTATAGCTGGGGGATTTTTGATGGGGGGTGTATAGCAGGAACAGATACCACCAGTTTTATCACCACATGGAAGACAGATAATCCCGGGACTTCAAATCCTACTTCAATCACCATTCCAACAAAAAGTTCTCTCACATACAGTTATGATGTGGACTGGAATAATGATGGTATTTTTGATGAGTTTGGCATCACCGGTGATGTAACGCATGACTTCAGTACTGCTGGTACATATACGATAAGGATTCAGGGTTCTTTTCCACGTATTTATTTTAATGATGATGGAGATAAAGACAAAATTCTGGATGTAGAACAATGGGGAAGTATTGCTTGGAAAAGCATGAGCAGTGCCTTTCAGGGAGCAAGTAATTTACGAGTGACTGCTACAGATTCTCCCGACCTAAGCGATGTTACAAGTATGTACCAAATGTTTCAAGATGCAACGACATTCAACCAAGATATAAGTAATTGGAATGTGAGCACTGTGACTGACATGGCTTATCTGTTTTATCAAAGTTCTTTTAACCAAGATATCAGTGCTTGGGATGTGAGCAATGTGACTGACATGGCTTATTTGTTTTATAAAAGTTCTTTTAACCAAGATATCAGTGCTTGGAATGTGAGCAATGCGATAGACATGCACCGGATGTTTCAATATAGTGCATTCAACCAAGATATAAGCAGTTGGAATGTGATCAGTGCGACAGACATGCGTAAGATGTTTGATACTGCAACTGCATTTAATCAAGATATTGGCAGTTGGAATGTAAGCAATGTTACCACTATGGAGAGTATGTTTGATGGTGCGACTGCATTTAACCAAGACCTGAGTACTTGGAATGTGAGCAGTGTGGCCGATATGACAAGTATGTTTCTGAATGTAACGCTTTCAACTGCAAACTATAATGCTCTGCTTGTTGGTTGGGACAGTTTGGCTCTTCAACCAAATGTTAATTTTCACGGCGGAAATAGCCAATATACCTGTAGTTCTGCGGCAGATACTGCTCGTGCAAATATGACAAATATAGTTGGTGATAACTGGACAATTACTGATGGTGGATGTATAACGCCAACGGGTAACTTATTAGTAGATACTTTAGGTGATATTAATGATGGTGACAATAGTGTAGGCAATAATACCTTACGTGAAGCCATCACTTATGCCACTGCCGGTGATACCATTACCTTTGACTCCAGCATTGTAGGGCAAACGATAAATTTGAATGATCAATTAACGATTGATAAAGGTTTAACTATTCAAGGTAGTGGACAAATTTTAGATGCTGGTTTCAATAGCTATCGAGTCATTAAAATTAATACTCCACAAACTGTCAATTTATCTAATATGACTATCACTAACGGCAATTCTTCAGGCAGTTCAGGTGGAGGAATTTATGCTAGAGATGCCGATTTGAATATATCGAATGTCGTTTTTGATGGTAATTATGCTGACGATAATGGTGGTGGTGGCCTAGACTATCGTGCCAGCAACCGCAGTGCCAATGTGAGTTTGACGGATTGTTTATTTACAGGAAATCATGTGAATGATCCGACCAATGCAGGTGGCGGAGCTATCCGAGCAGGTGCTAGAAATACTAATATATTAAGCTTTTCAATGGATAATTGTACATTGGAAAGTAATATTATTGATTACGGTAGTAGTTCCGGTGGTGGTGGTATTCGTTTCCGAAATACAACCACTACAACGGTTATAGGAACAACCACCGCAACGGTTCGTAATTCTACATTTTATAAAAATAGCGCAAGTGAGGATGGTGGTGCAATTGAGATAATGACAAAAAATGTTAACTTGACATTATTAAATAGCACTATTGCCTTCAACGATGCTGATGCTTATGGCAACGGTACAGGTCAAGGTGGTGGTATTTATACAATTGCTGATTCTACAGTGAATATACAAAACAGTATCATAGCAGATAATACTTTGGAATCCAGTACGACTGGATATGATTGCATGGGTACGTTAAACTCTTTAGATTACAATCTTATTGGCAATACAAATGACTGTACTATCACAGGGTCTACTGCGAATAATTTAACTAATTTGAGTCCTATGTTTGGTACATTTGCCAATCATGGTGGTTTAACTGAAACATTGTCATTATTACCAACATCACCTGCTATTGATACGGGAGATAATGCAACTTGTTTAACTACTGACCAGCGGGGTACAATTCGTCCAAAAGACGGAGACCAAGATGGCACAGCAACATGTGATATAGGTGCTTACGAAGCAGAAACAATACCTTTAGCTCCTTCTGGCTTGAACGCAACATCCATTTCTCCAACTCAAATTAACCTTAGTTGGACAGATAATAGTAATAATGAAACTGGTTTTAAAATTGAGCGTGACAGCACTTTAATTACAACAATAGCTGCTGATGTTATAATTTATAGCGATATTGGTTTAACTTGTAACACCACCTACAGTTATTCTGTGAAAGCGACTAATGCTGTTGGTGATTCAGCAGCTATAACAGCTAGTGCAACTACTCAAGCATGTCCAGTTGAAATAACTGTATATCATAAACTCACAGTAGAGAAAGCTGGCAAAGGAACTATAACTTATGATTATGGAATTACTTGTGGAAATGATTGTGAACATAATTTTGCAGATCAAACTGAGCTAACTTTAACCGCAACTCCTGATAAAGACTGGAAATTTATCGGCTGGACTGGTGATTGTGATAAAGATGGTTTAGTTATAATAAATAAAGATAAAACTTGTATCGCTACTTTTGAATTCACAGTAAATAATCCAACGGATACCCCGACAGATAATACTACTAATGATAATAGTTCAACTGATAATCCAACAGATAACACTACTACTGATAATAGTTCAACTGATGATAATCAAACAAATGATAATTCAAAAGATACCTCTTCAAATGAACTAGCTGTTGATGGTAACGGCGATGGGATTCAAGATAATAAACAACGTTATGTTATCACCATTCCAGATGCGATAAGTGGTGAATATATAACTATAGCCAGTCATATTGGCTGCCCTATTAAAATTGCTTCCGCTCATACCGAAGAAGAACAGGCATTTGAGAATGAAAACTATAGCTTTCCACAAGGTATAGTTTACTATGAAATACAATGCTCAAAAGTCAATTTGACTATTTATTTTCACGGTATGTCCATATTCAGAAAAAAACCAGTTTACAAGAAATTTGGGCCATTAATTCCGGGTGATCTAAGTACTCTTAGTTGGTACACTTTGCCTGATGTTATTTTTGCTATACAAACTGTCAATGATAAACCAGTGGCTACTGCTAAATTCACTCTTATAGATGGAGAATTGGGAGATAATACTGGGATTGATGGAAAGATTGTTGATCCGGGTGGAATAACTTTTGAATGATTTTATCTTGTTCCTATGTGCTATGTCACTGCTATTTGCATTAAGCAGGGCAAACATATAGGTTCGCCCCTACAATATTGAAATATATTGTGTTTTGTAGGAGCAAACCTTATGTGTCCGTCCCTTATTCCTTAATTCTAATTGCTTTAACGAAACTATCTATCAATGTAACTTGGTTTTGTTTGTAAATTAAAGTCTTATTAGTTTTGCCGTTAGAAATTTCTTCTATATAAGAATCAGGTTTTCCCCAGACCTGTATCACCTGCTTTTCAGTCATTGCCATAGTAACATTTTTATTTGTCACTTGTTCTGCTAATAAATTCTGCATTTCTTTACTTATAACCCCAGTTTTATTCCATTGAGATATTAAGTATTTAAGGCGTTTTTGTTTAGCTTTTTTACTAACTTTTTTGGCGAGGATTTTATTATATTGTTCTTGTTGTCGTAAATTGGTAATAGCTTGTTGACGTAATTGATATTCTTTTTTTTCATCTGTTTTAGTACCAGTATCATCAATCAAACGATTATATTCATCATAGACTAATACCCGAGGATAATTTTCTGGATATAAAGGATTACGATACCAAGGAGGAAATTTACTAGATAAGTGTGATTTGGAAGTATTTGGGTCTGTCCAAACATACAGCCATTTGGAAGGAGATTTAACAGAATCTTTAGCAATTTCTAAAGTAGGAACAACGACAGTTGGTAATTCAACAAACCTATGCCCACAATCTATTTTAGAAAATACCGCACCATCACAACATTTATCACCACAAATACCTTGGTTTTGTGAACAACATGCTATTATTTGGTTTGAATATAATATCAAGATTAAAACTGAAAATTTCAATTTAAAATTGCCTCCTTGACATTGCTGCTGAAAATATTTGAAATGAAGTTATTGAGAACGAGATTAAAAATACATTATTTATAGCTTCCTATTATACAGAATATCTTTTGGAGTGCAAAGCTTCAGATTTGGATTATTTATCCTAAAATATCTCCAAATCTAACAAGTTTGAACTCCAATTCATTAACTTAATGACGATGTCATTTTTTAAGTTCGATCTTTTATGTCAACCCAAGTTGAAATATCAGGTCCAGTATAATCAGCACTTGGACGGATAATACGATTATTTGCTCTCTGTTCAAATACATGAGCACACCAACCAGTTACACGCGAACAAACAAAAATTGGGGTAAATAGTTTAGTAGGAATACCCATAAAATGATAAGTGGAAGCATGGAAAAAATCAGCATTGGCAAACATGTTTTTTTCACGTTTCATAACTGTTTCCACTCTTTCTGATACATCATACAAATGTGTATCACCAACTTTTTCCGATAATTGTTTTGACCAACCTTTAATAATTGGATTACGTGGGTCTTGTACTTTATAGACAGGATGACCAAAGCCCATAATTTTATCTTTACGAGTTAACTTATCCAAAACAGCTTTTTCTGCTTCATCAGGAGTTTGCCAATTTCCCAACATTGCCATAGCAGCTTCATTAGCACCACCATGTAAAGGACCACGTAATGTACTTATTGCAGCAGTTATACAGGAATGTAAATCAGATAAAGTAGAGGCACAAACTCGAGCATTAAAAGTTGAAGCATTGAATTCATGTTCGGCGTATAAAATCAAGGAAACACTCATGACTTGCTTATATAGTTCATCAGGAACTTTGTCATGTAATAAATGTAAAAAATGACCACCCACACTATTATCATCAACTTCAGTATCAATCCGCACTCCATCATGGCTATAACGATACCAATAGCAGATAATGGATGGGAAAACTGCTAACATTCGTTCAGATATGTCCTTCTGTTGAGAAAAATCACTTTCCATTTCTAAATTGCCCAACATAGAACAACCAGTACGCATCACATCCATTGGATGAGCATTAGCTGGAATTTGTTCCAACACAGTTTTTAAGGCTTCTGGTAAACCCCGTTGAGCTATTAATTTATCAATAAAATCATCAAGCTCTTGCTGATTAGGTAATTTACCATGCAGAATCATGTAGGCAACTTCTTCAAAATTTGCCTTTTGTGCCAATTCAGTTATATCATAACCACGATAAGTTAGTCCAGTACCGCTTATGCCAACTGTACATAGTTTTGTTTCTCCAGCACTTTGTCCACGTAGTCCTGCACCTGATAAAGCCTTATTTGCTCCCATTTAAGTCTCCTAAAAGTTTAATAAATATAACAAATGGTATTTAAAATGTATCGCTTATAATATAAAGTTTTAAATGGCAACTGTCAAGACATAATCACAGATACTCTAGTTAAAAAGGAATTAATATAGCAATTATTAATGGTTAATTATTAATTAAATTCTACAAAAATATCAATTATTTATTTTGTATTACTGTAATCTATTTAATCGGGAAATGCTATAATACTCGACTATCAAGTTTTTTAGACGCAAGCATTGCGTCTTCTACAATATCAAACAATATACCCAGTAAAGACCACTACCGTTAAGTTAAATTTGGATTTCATTATCACAATAAAAACTTGATAGTCGAATATTAATATTAGTATATTTTATATTAATACCTTCGCCAATGTCAGAATTTGTTGTTTCTGGAATGAGGTATGATTTCCCAAAACTCCTATATAACCTTGGTTTCGGGAAATACACTTTGCTCCATTCCCGAAACAACTATCAAATTGGCGAAGGTATTATTATATTTATGCTTATTTTTAATGTGAATTGCTGAAAATTAACAATTAATGTATGATATTGGAATTAGTTTAATAAATATAGAGAAAATTATATGTCAGCTTTAATTTGTGGTTCATTTGCCTTTGATACCATCATGGTTTTTCATGATAAATTTAAACAACATATTTTGCCGGATCAAATGCACATCCTTAATGTTTCATTTTTAGTACCAGATTTACGGCGAGAATTTGGAGGTTGTGCTGGTAATATTGCTTATAATCTCAATATATTAGGTGGTGATGCATTGCCAATGGGAACAGTAGGGATAGATTTTGCTCCTTATGCCGAGTGGATGGATAAATGTGGTATCTCACGTACTCACGTTACTACAATAGATAATATTTACAGTGCTCAAGCATTTATAACTACCGATATGGATGATAATCAAATCACTGCTTTCCATCCGGGAGCAATGAATTTTTCACATCATAATAAGGTCTCACAAGCTAAAGATATAACTATTGGTATAGTATCTCCGGATGGACGTGAAGGCATGATTGAACATGCAAGACAATTTGTTGCAGCCGGAATTCCATTTATTTTTGACCCCGGTCAAGGTATGCCGATGTTTGATGGTAATGATTTATTACAATTTATTGAACAAGCCACTTGGGTTATTGTTAATGATTACGAATGGCAATTAATGCAAGAACATACTGGTTTATCAGAAAAACAAGTAGCTGAACGAGTGGAAGCCTTAATAATAACCAAAGGTGGTGATGGCTCTGTTATTCATACAGCCGATACAACTTACCAAATTCCAAGTGCTGATGTTAAGGCTGCTAATGATCCAACCGGTTGTGGCGATGCTTTTCGTGGTGGTTTATTGTATGGTTTGATGAAAGATATTGATTGGGAAACTACTGGTAGAGTCGCATCTCTTATGGGAGCAATTAAAGTTGAACATCATGGCACTCAAAATCACAATATAACAATAGAAGAGTTTAAAACACGTTTTAAGCGTAATTTTGGTTATACCCTCTTAGTATAATTTCTAACTTTATACAGAATATTTTGACTTTCACAATGTATAGCATTCCATAGGTTTCACCTATGGCTATTCATGTTCTACCCCGTTGAAGTGTTTTATAATCCTGAAAGGATTGAATGTGAATAGACACCAATAAAATTGGTGGAATATAAAATTTTAATGTTCTGTATAAAATTGCTCATGATTCATTTAATAATATAGATAATCTCATGGAAATAATATCATCTAATAGTTTATCCATCCGTTGGAAAAAATACCTAGAATTATGTAAACCAAAAGTAATTTTATTAATCATATTCACTGCAATAGTTGGTATGTTACTATCAACTAAAGGTATGTTGGCATGGCAAACTGTTATATTTGCTACTTTAGGTATTGGTCTAGCGTCAGCATCTGGAGCCGCAATTAATCAACTGGTAGAACGGCGAATTGATGCAGTTATGGAACGTACCAAGTCACGACCACTACCACAAGGCGATTTAGATGAGAAAAAAGCATTGATTTTTGCTTTAAGTATCGGAGTGATTGCTATACTTATCTTAATATTGTTTGTTAATTTATTAACTGCCATACTAACTTTTATTTCTCTGATTGGTTATGCAGTTATTTATACAATTTTTCTTAAACGCTCAACTTCACAAAATATTGTGTTAGGTGGAGCAGCCGGAGCAGCACCTCCACTGTTAGGCTGGACTGCTATGACCGGAGAAATTCAATCGGAAGCTTTATTATTATTCTTAATAATTTTTGTATGGACTCCACCTCATTTTTGGGCTTTGGCAATTCGGCGTAGAGAGGAATATGCAAAAGTTGGAATCCCAATGTTGCCAGTTACTCATGGAGTGCCTTTTACAAAATTACAAATATTGCTTTACACTATACTTTTAGTAGCTGTAACTATTTTACCGTTTATTATCCAGATGAGTGGTTTAATCTATCTAGCTGGAGCCATTGCGCTAGGGATTGGTTTTTTACGATACGCCATTGCATTATATCTGGCCGAAGATTTTGATAAATTAGCAATGAAAACTTTTGGTTATTCAATATTTTATTTGAATCTATTGTTTATGTTCTTTTTAGCAGACCATTATGCTCGTATTTTTATTAGGGCATTTTTTTTAGATAGTTGATAATTATAATTTTTTCTTGATATTATATTAAGGATACATGTAAATATGGAAAAAAATGAAAACTCTGAAGGTATTGAAGGCATAGTTAAAGTATTTAGTGAGAGTATGACAGAATTCAATAACGCAATGGAATTGCGGGATGAATTTGCGGTTAGAATTGGTAAACGGACTACTCAAATTATAAGATTCAGTATGATAGGTTTGTCTATTTTGGGTCTTGCTATGTTTGCTCTTATTTTTACCTTATTATTTAGGATGGAACAAATAACGAAAGGTATGGATACTATGGGAAATTACATGCAGCATATGGAAGAAAATTTTATTACAGTAAATAAAAATATGGCCAATATGAATGTTTTAATGTCTAATATGAATGAACATGTCAGCGTTATGGTGAATATGAACGAGGCTATTGGTGATATGAATGGAAGTATGTCTCAAATGGGTGAAAACATGAAAGAAATGAACCAAAATATAGCTTCAATGAAATCTAGTATGAGCTTGATGAGCAGCGATATGGGGAATATGAGCTATCAGTTTACCAATTTAAATGGCTCAGTTGGTTCAATGGGATACAATGTTAACCGTATGACAGCTCCTATAAGAATGCTTCCTTTTCCTTAAACATTTTTTATGTCTTAAAATAACGGTAGTCCTCCATAAAGTAGTGATGACTCCAAAAAACCTGCTAGGTCTCAAATACCTAGCAGGTTTAACACTACATATTGGAGGACTACCAAAATAACTTATATTACAACTTAATTATCAAGTTTTCTATTCCCAACATCTTGATTATACGTTTAAGTTTAATTGCTACTTAATTATAAATATTCATAAAATACATTCGTGTGAAACCTGCGAGGTTTTGGAAACCTCGTAGATTTTAAGTGAAATTATTTATATGAAAAACTACAAAACTTGGGAACCAAATTTTGTTAAGCTTAAGCAATATCTTATTTCAAATAAATCAACCAAAGTTGAAACTTTGGACTCCAACAAATATTTTTTAACTTAATGAGGCCTAATTACTATTTAAGTTAAAATAGATGATTTCATCAATCAATAATTTACAATAAATTGTCAAAATTTTTCATATCCTAGTTTCGGATGTTATTGAATTTCACATTTATGAACAATTACAAATACTTATTATCATTCATAATTTCACCATAATATGAATAATGTTGATTTTTGAATTAATTATGTTAAGTTCAGTATATGAAAATTGTATATCTCCTTAATCACCATTTTATCTTTTGTAATGCGTTAATTACAATAATTATTTTGTATAAGGTATATTCTATGCATTACTACATTATTAATAAATGATAAGCTCTATGAATATTATGAATATTACCGAGAAAGACGAACTATTAACTTATTTAAAATTAGCATTACCAGATTTATCTGTACAAGATTTATCACGATTAGTTCCATATATACAAGAAAAAAACTATCAAAGTGGTGAAAAAATTTTTGCAGAAGATTCACCAGCAGATACTTTATATTTTATTATTGAAGGAGAAATCCAAGTTGTTTTAGACGGTCGTCAGGTATGCAAGGTCAATGAAGGATTTTTGGGCGAAGAGTCAATTTTAGAACATCCAGTTTATTTTTATAAATCTACAGCAGCTTCTGAAACAACCAAACTTTTAACTATTGATGGCTCAGAAATTAATAAAATAATATCTAATTATCCAACTCTTAAACAAGAATTTTCTTTTTCTTTACTGCGTTTTGGTCTTAACAAAAAGATTGTTAAACCTCCTAAAAAAAGTTACAAATTTTCCAAACAAATTGAACTGAAAAAGTTTATTGGTTGGTTGCTGACTTTTTTGATTCCAATTGGTCTCTATAATTTGCCATGGTTTACAGATATTCCACCTAACACACGGATATTTATTGCAATTTTTGCTACCACAATAGTTATGTGGGTATTTAAATTAGTTCCTGATTATATAGCTGGTTTATTACCAATTTTAGTAGTATTAATTTTAGGAATCACACCAAGTTCAGTTATTTTAGGAGGCTTTCAGTCTTCAAGCCTGTTTATGGCAATGAGCATTTTTGTGTTATCTGCTGTGGTGGTCTCTTCAGGGTTAGTTTATCGTATATTATTAATTTTATTAAAATATATCCCTCCATCTAACTTTTTATATAACTTGATGATGACTATATTTGGACTATCGCTTACTCCCATTATGCCATCAACTAATGGTAGGGTTGGATTAACAACTCCATTGTTAACTGATTTGATTGCCTCCTTAAGATATAAACCCCAAAGTACTGATGCTAACCGATTGGCAATATCAACTTTTTTTGGTATTAGCATATTTTCTGCGGTATTTATGACTTCAAAGTCAATCAACTTTGTAGTGTTTGGAATGTTACCAACCCAAATACAAGATAGCTTTCAATGGCTTAATTGGGCATTAGCCGCTTCCGTTGCTGGCTTAGTTAGTTTGGGATTGTTTCTGTTATTATTGACTATCGTTTACCCTTCTCAACAAAAACCCAAGTTACATCGACACCATGTTGAAAGTCAGTTGAAAATATTGGGACCTTTATCAATTGCGGAATGGGGAGCAATAATTGGAATTTTGATATTGATTGCTGGAATAGTCACCACTTCAATGCACAAAATTAAACCAGCTTGGATAGGTTTAGCGTTAATGTTTCTATTTTTAGCTATGGAAACTATGCCCAAAGATGACTTCCGAAAAAAAATTGATTGGCCATTTTTGTTTTTACTTGGCACTTTGATTGGATTGGCTAAAGCAATTTCATTTTTAGGTATTGATCAAATGATCAGCTTACATTTGAGTGGATTGGCCGGGCTTATGAAAGAAAATCTTTATCTTTTTGTATTAGCTTTAGCGGCAATTATTTTTGTAATTCGGTTTGCGGTATCTATCAATGCTACGGTGGTCATTGTAGCTTCCATTTTTTTACCATTATCGGAAAGTGCCGGTATTAACGTATGGGTTATGGGTTTCATGATTTTAACTTTAAGCGAATCATTTATTTTACCCTACCAGTGTTCTTATTACGTTATGTTCCAAAGTTTAAATGAAAAACATAATTTATATTTAGAATCGGCTTTTCTTAAATTTAACATTTGGGGATTTATTATTCGTATTTTATCCATTTACGCTTCAATCCCATTTTGGAAAACATTGGAGATTTTATAATGAAACCTCGGATTAATAAAATTATGATGGCCATATTTTTTATATGTTTAGGGATTTATTTGGTATGGAGTGCAGTACATAGACCACGAGTATTTGTATTGCAAAGCTATACTAATGATTATTCTTGGACTAGAGATGTTGACAGTGCTATTCGTAAAGTATTTTCTACAAAAACCTATGATGTTAAATATCATTATATGGATACTAAAAAACATTCTGATGCTGAATTTAAACGAGTAGCCGGCAGTTTAGCTCGTAAACAAATCAATGAATGGAAACCAGATATTTTAATTGCTGTAGACGACAATGCTCAAAGTTTAGTATCGGTTTGTTATGTTGATCCAAACAAAGTAGATATTAATCAAGTAAGTGCCGCTAAAAATAAAGATGTACGAGCTATTTTTGGTAAATGTTATGCAGACAATCCAAATATAAAAGTAATTTTTGCTGGGATTGGAGCTCAACCAAAAGATTATGGTTTTAAGGGTCAAGACAACGTGGCTGGGATTGTTGAAAGGATGGATATTCCAGCTTTAAAAGAGGCGTTATTGTTAGTTGCGGAAAAAACCAATAAACTTCAATTAAAAGTGATAGCTCCTATTGATGATTCAACTTCTGGAACTTACAATTATAATTCTTTGCTTAGATTAAAAGTTGAAATGGAACCACTTGGAATTATCATTCTGCCACAAATAGTTAAAACTTTTTCTGAATGGCGAGCAATAATTGAACAAGCCAATTCTCAAGCTGATTTTTTACTATTTTCTAATTACCATACTATAAAATGTACTGCCGACCCTAAAGCCAAACGAGTTCCGCCAGACAAACTGATCGAATGGACTGAAACTAATAGTCGAACTCCGGGGATAGGGGCTTGGGGATTTTATGTAGAAAATGGTGGTATGTTATCAGTGGGAGTTTCGCCGTTTGAACAGGGAGAAATGGCAGCTAATATAGCAGTGGATATTTTGGATGAAGGTGTACAACCAAATCAGATTGAGGTAAAAACTACTCACCAATCAATTATTTTAATGCAAGAAGCACTTATTAAATATTATGATTTGAAATTACCTCGTATTTATGAAGCATTTGCGAGAGCGGCTGGATATTTTAAGGAATGTACCGATCAAAATGATTGTTGGGTGGATATACAACGAATTGCTAAACAGAAAAACGAACATCTGACACACCTAGATTTTTGTGGTAAAATTAACTAGGACTTACAAAGGCGTTTTATATGAAGTATTTTATAATCTTGGTGCTTTTATCTCAAAACTGCTTTGCTAAAGATTGGTGGATAATTCCAAAAATTTTTGTTGCCTCAAGGACTTTTGAATATTCGGTTTATAATGGTAATATTAAAGGTAATATTCGTTCTATTGGAGGTGGTATAACTGGGATTTATAAGAATTTTTATGTGGACTTATTTAGTGAAAGAAATATTGATACTAATGAAGAATCAATTATTGATGGCTTACGTGATACAATTGAATTTGAACGTACTGATTTAACATCAACTTTTGGTTATGCTGTGAATGAATTTGTTAGTGTATTCACCGGTTATAAATATGGTAAATCAACTTTGACAGAATTAGAATTTTCTCCATTTTCCGGAGCTAAAACCAGTTTGGAAGGTAAAGGTTTTTTTGTAGGTGCAGGTAGTGGCTGGAAAGTCAAAGATTGGGGAATATTTTCATTCAGTGCCGCATATGCCAAGTTGCAAGCCAGCTATGATTCGTTTGATATTGGTTTTACAAAAGGTGATGCTGATGGAACTAGTTTAGGTGTTAAATGGAAAGCAGCCATTACTACAAACTTATATTATCAATTAGCTATGATACGTCACGAATATTATTATGAAGATTTTCAGAAAATAAACTTTGATATTTCAGAACAAATTTTATCTTATCATTTAGGTGTTTCTTATCAATTTTAAGCTCTTAAGCCTAAATAAAATTTACTAAAATCCACTGTTGTTAGGTCTTATCCTAGCCTGTCGAAAAACAGCTATTTTGACTAATTTTTGTATCCCAATTTGTGGATAGCAAACAATTAAAAATTGAAAGTTATGGTAGGATTTAATATATTCCACCGATTTCATCGGTGGCTATTCACATTCAATCCTTTCATGGTTGGTGAGTTTCGCAGAAATTTTCATGATGTCCACGAAACATCCATATTCCGTGAACTAATTAATTTTTCAGCAAAACAGCTATTATTTGCCTCGACACATCCAATTTCATCTGGCAACTTCGCACTTAAAACACTGCTCCACTATACTAGACATCTTTCCTAAATAGTACATCCATCATATCATTAAAATAAGGAGTTCAAAGCAAAGCTTTGTTGGTAAATACATATTGCTTCTCCATATTTCGCAACGGATATAGTTAATATTTTTGGTTACTTAAGTTTAAATCTTTCTGATTATAATGGATTTTATTGGCAAATAAAATTGATACGTATAAAAACAATATTGTAGAATCGGTGTAGTATTGCGTAATCGACCATATTGAAATGGTCAAGTTCATAACATAGCTCCAACAATTATTTGTTATTTATTGAGTTTATTATTATCAACAAAACTCGTTATAATCAGAAATCTTTTTCGCTTTGTTCATTTATATATCCTTGTTTTATGTTTGGCAAAGGTACTAAATTTTTAATTCAAAAAATACCTTAAATAATGTATAATTCAAACATGTTAACATTTAAAAATTCCCAAAATTATCTTTTCATAAGTTTATTTTTTATAGTAATTATTATTTCAAATATATCTTATGCACATGCCAAAATGGAATGTTCTATTTCCAAAAACTTTTCTATAATTGGTTTAAACTGCTGGTTTAATTCATATGTTGAAAGTAGTGAACTTTCTAAACAATATATAACTAAAAAAATAGAGTTACATTTTGGCAATATGACTAATGATATGGTTAAAAAATTACCACAGGAAACTGAACTTAAACAAAAATTAAAAGTGACACTTAAATCGTTATTTAAGCATAAAATTATCTTCCTACTCAAAGATATTGATAAAGTTCTTAATTCCATTATTTTAGATAGCCCACTTAAAACTATTATAGGAAATAAACTGATTCAAATTGACCAAGTTATTTTAAATATTTTTCAACAACACAATAAATCAAGTATTAATACTGATCTTAATAAATATTTTTATATTCGGCTTGATGATTTACGCAAAGATTTTCGTCTCAAAATTGCTAATTTTTTGGATGATTCTAAATATTTTAGTGAACTAATAACTTGTAAAATAGAAACTACATTTGCCCCAATTACTCAGAATAAAAAATTAGTAAATAAAAATTTTTCTGCTAAGACCGCTCCATTTAATCTAGAAATCAGTTCAATAGCTGTTGGTGGGCCAGCTCCTGTTCCAATAGCATCGGCAACCGGAAATGTTACAATTGAAGATAATAAAAATGAACGTTCTAGCAATCTTGATTCGGTAGCGGAACCTATTTTTTGTTATCAACAACTTGGACTTAAATCTCCGCCAGAGACTTGGGAATATTCAACTATTTATGACCTGAAAAAATGTAAAGTTTTAAATAGTCTAACTCCACAAACTCCCATAAAACAAATTCTTAATGTCTATGTTGATTTAAAAGCATGGGCTGCAAATATGGTTTGTATCCAACGTGGTGCTGGTTATCATGCAACTCAACATTATGTATGGGATTGGTTAGAATTTGGTTATTTATATAATCTTTGGTATATTTACCAATAATTTTTTATATTTCACCTATTTCATCGGTGACTATTCACATTCAATTCTTTCAGGATTATTAATAACCTCAACGAAGGTAACACTTGAATAGCCACAGGTGGGCTTATGGAATGCAAATTAATTAAAATGCTATCTGCGTTAACATCAGTCTTTAAACTTATCAAATTTAAGGAATCGTTATGCTACGAATTTTTGCTATTTTGACATATATTATCTTAATATTAACAGCACCAGTGCTGACAGCTGATGACTTGTCTGAGCAATTGTCTTGTACTTCTTTTGAAGGTTATCAAAAAGCTCTTGAACAACTTAAATATGCACGAGATTTAGTGGAAGCACAACAAATGGATAATCAAATATTATTTGAAAAAACCACAAAAATAATTGCAGATAATAAGAAATTAATGATTCAAAACCAAGAACTTATTTCTTTGTTACAACAGAAAACCAAACTTATTAATAAAGCATCACAAAATGAATTAAATGTTGATGGAATGGTTAGTGCTGATGTTTTTAAAAGTAAGATTAAACAATTTTCTCCATACAATACAGTTGAACCGGATGCAGCAGATAAAGATTTTTATAAGGATAGTGAGTGTATATCTGGTACTATAACATCAGCTTTAGTAAACAATAAAGATGGTTCAAATTTACAAGCAGCCATTTGTACTTGTCTTCAATCTAAACGAGGTAGAGGATGGTTTTGTTGGAATTAGCTATCACATAAAATGTATAAATAGCACGTTAGCCAAATAATTTGAGACATACAATATAATATTTATATTAATTAATTTTATGTACTGCTACTTCTTGCTACAGAAATGCCTTTAATAATATGCATCAACATACATTAAATAAATGGCAACATAACCACAACTTTGTTACTGCTCATGAGCATGGAGAAAAACGTACTTTACAAGTATTAATTTTGACTGCCATAACAATGGTGGTGGAAATAATCGCTGGCAGTATGTTTGGCTCAATGGCTTTACTCGCTGATGGCTGGCATATGGGAACTCATGTTGCTGCATTTATGATAGCAATTTTTGTCTATCGTTATGCCCGTAAACATGCCAATAATCCGGCTTTTACTTTTGGAACTGGTAAAGTAAGTGTATTGGGTGGTTTTGCTAGTGCTATTGCATTATCTGTTGTTGCTTTGGTTATGGTAGTTGAATCAACCCAACGGATTTTTGATCCTCAAATTATCCAATTTAATGAAGCGATTGGGATAGCAATACTCGGTCTAATTGTTAATATAGCTAGTGCATTTATTTTACGAGATAATCATCATCATTCTCATGGTGAGCATCATCATCACGATCATAATTTAAAAGCCGCTTATTTTCATGTTTTAGCTGATGCGTTGACTTCACTATTAGCGATAATTGCTCTATGTACTGGCAAGTATTTTGGCTGGAATTGGATGGACCCAATTATGGGAATTGTTGGAGCAGCAATTATAACTCGCTGGGCATATGGATTGTTGAAAGAAACTAGTCCAATTTTGTTAGATGCTAGTATTGAAAAAGAATATAAAAACGCTATTCAACAAACAATAGAAAATGATTCTGATAATTTAATTGCTGATTTTCATATTTGGAAAGTAGGGGCCAATCATTATGCAGCGATTATTTCTTTGGTTACTCACTTCCCCAAACCATCAGAACATTATAAGAAATTATTGCAAAACTTTGATAAATTATCTCATATAACAATTGAAATAAACCAATGTATAGATAAAGAATGTATTGCACAAAAAAAATCATTATGATAAATTTAATGATAACTTATTAAATAATAAGCTTATAATTTTAAGTTACTATTAATTATACTTATTATAAAAAATATAAATTTTCTTTTGTAGTTTATTTAGTGCAAAATATTACTCATAAAATCAATTCCATTAATTTTTTACAATAGGATTTAACTATGGCAATAGATCAATCAAACCGTTACTCTGATTTAAGTCTTAAAGAAGAAGACCTTATTAAAGGTGGTGATCACGTATTATGTGCTTACATAATGAAGCCTAAAGCAGGCTTTTTTGACTATTTAGGTACAGCAGCTCATTTTGCCGCTGAATCTTCCACTGGTACTAATGTTGAAGTTTGTACCACTGACGATTTCACTAAGGGTGTTGACGCTCTTGTATATGAAATTGATGAAGAAAAAGAGTTAATGAAAATTGCTTACCCAGTCGATTTATTTGATCGCAATATGATTGACGGCCGGGCAATGATTGTGTCTTTCTTGACTTTGACCATTGGTAATAACCAAGGTATGGGTGATGTAGAATATGCCAAAATGATGGACTTCTATGTACCTCCTAAATATTTGCGTTTGTTTGACGGTCCTAATAAAAACATCGTAGATATGTGGCGGGTATTACGTCGTCCATTAGACAATGGTGGTATGGTTGTTGGTACTATCATTAAGCCTAAATTAGGTTTACGCCCAGAACCATTTGCTGATGCCTGTTACCAATTCTGGTTAGGTGGCGATTTTATTAAGAACGATGAACCACAAGGTAATCAAGTATTTGCTCCAACTCGTAAAATTATTCCATTAATTGTGGATGCTATGAAACGAGCTCAGGATGAAACTGGTGAAGCTAAGATTTTCTCTGCTAATATAACTGCTGATGATCCGTTTGAAATGATTCGCCGTGGTGAATATATTTTAGAAGAGTTTGGTGAATTCGGTGATCACGTTGCATTCTTAGTAGATGGTTATGTTGGCGGTCCAACTGCAATAACTACTTGTCGCCGTTATTTTGCTAACCAATTTTTACATTATCATCGTGCTGGTCATGGTGCTGTTACTTCCCAGCAAAGTAAACGTGGTTATAGTGTACTTACTCATATGAAAATGTCCCGTTTACAGGGTGCTTCTGGTATTCATACTGGAACTATGGGTTATGGTAAGATGGAAGGTGATAACACTGAAAAGAATTTGGCTTATATGTTAGAGCGTGATTCTGCTGATGGTTTATATTATCATCAAGAATGGGAAGGTATGAAAGCAACAACTCCAATTATTTCTGGTGGTATGAATGCTTTACGTCTTCCAGGTTTCTTTGATAACTTAGGTCATTGTAACGTTATCCAAACTTCTGGTGGTGGTGCATTCGGTCATAAAGACGGTGGTGCTGCTGGTGCAACTTCTTTACGTCAAGCTCGTGATGCTTGGATGGAAGGTGCTGATGTAGTTGAATATGCCAAAGATCATCCTGAATTACGTGGTGCTTTTGAAACTTTCACTGCTGATGCTGATCAAATTTATCCTAATTGGCGTGAAAAAATGGGTATACATAAATAAATTTTAATTTATTCAATTGAAATTGAACCTGATGAGTTATTAATAAACTTGTCAGGTTTTTTTTATGCTTCGGAATGCCAATTGATTAAGCTCTCTGCGTTATTATCGGTACTGGGCTCCAAGTAAAATTAATACTAGCAAAATATTAATTAATAGTTTAAAATAGTATAATGAAAAAACTTAACCAATCAGAAAACTGTCCCTGTTGTAGAAGTTCAGAAATAAAGATAATAAATCGCTATGAAACAGTACATAATGGTTGGAGACAAATGTATCAATGCCAAGAATGCAAGCACAGTTTTTCAGAAACACGGGGAACACCAATGGCACATATTAAGACTCCATTAAGCAAGGTTGCAAGTGTGTTTCGTGTACGCAGTGAAGGTATGGGTTTGAGAGCAACAGCGAGAATTTTTGGTATGCATAAAAACACAGTTTCTGAATGGGAAAACAAATTTGCCGAGCAAAAGGAACCTCTTATGCTATATGCAATATGTCATGAGTTCATCAGTTTAACATTTGAAGGTGATGAACTATATACGGTCATTGGAGAACGATGCAAGCCATCAGATTCTGAAGGATGGACAGCAGTTATTATGGAACGATCTAGCCGATTCATAATTGAGCAACGTTGTGGCAAAAAGGATGAACAAATGTTTGAAAATGCTATGGAAAAAGTTGCTGCTTATATAAAACAAAGTGGAGACGTTACCTTTCTATCTGACGGAGAACGACGGTATGGGAACGCTCTGTTTGACATATGTGCTGAAGTATTGC